>CACXDI010000001.1 GCA_902766335.1 uncultured Ruminococcus sp.
CTGGCGCCCTTCAAGCTTTTGTAACGCAGAGATTTTTTATTTATGTCAAGTATTTTTGGCAAGGTTTAGTTGGGGGAGCAATAGTATAAGAAAGGGGATTGCCGATATGAGTGAGCAGCCAAAGCGTTCCCTGCTTTCGGAAAATGAAAAGCCTGCCGCACCCGCAGCTTCGGGCAAGCAGGGCAGTTCTTTCATGCAGGCTATGCAGGACAACAGCTTTATGGAGACCATGAAGGACTCACAGCCTGAAAAGAACAAGTATGATGAAATGCTGGAGCAGCTTGATATCGAGGAGGAGCAGGCTAAGTCTGCCTCTGCCGCTGCGGGAGGCTCCGGGAAGGATAAGGGCGGGGACGCCGGTAAAAAGGAAAAGCTCTCCCGCAGGGAGAAGAAGAAAAAGGCTGAAAAGGAAGCCGAAAGAAATCCCTTTGAGCCGATAGAGCATGAGGACACTTCCGAGGTGAGTCAGCGGCTCAAAACGGCGAGAAAGCGCCGTGAGAAGCAGATGATCGTTATAGCGCCTGCCATTTTTATCTGCGTGGTGCTGAACATTATCGCCTGGAACAACAGCAGCTTTTCCCGCGGGTATATGGAGGATTTCTTCCCCTACATATCCACGCCCTACGCATGGATCATGGATAAGATACCCTTTTCCTTCGGCGAGCTTCTTATCCTTGCGGGTCTGTGGACAGTCGCTATAACTCTGCCCATATTTATCATACTGATGATAGTAAAGCGCCGCAGCCGCGATTTCAAGCGGACGCTCAAGAGGCTTTACGGCTACTTCTATGCGTGGATACTTACCTTTGCGCTGGTGACCGAAACGCTCAACTGCTTTATACTCTACCACACCCCGCCCTTTGACAAGATGTATGACTTCCCGCAGACGCTGTATACTCCCTCGCAGTTAGAGCAGCTCTGCGAGCATATGATAAATGAGACCAATGCCGCAGCCAAAGAGGTAAAGCGGGACAAGGACGGCAGCTTCATACTGACAGCAGACCTCGACAAGGACGCCAAGGCTTCCATGAAAAAGCTGAGCAAGGAATACCCGCAGCTGGAGGGCTACTACACCACTCCCAAGCCGATAAAGCACAGCCATTTTATGAGTCAGCAGTACATGATGGGGATATTCTTCCCCTTCACGATGGAGGTCAACTACAACAAAGAGATGTACGATCTCAACAAGCCGGTGACGATCTGTCACGAGTATGCTCACTTCAAGGGCTATATGCGGGAGGACGAAGCGAATTTCATTGGCTTCCTTGCCTGCGACGCCAGCGAAAGCCCCGACTACCGCTACAGCGGATATCTCAACGCCACAGAGTATGTGCTGCGCAAGTGCGCCGAGGACTGTTCAAGCGAGACCACGGCAAAGCTGTACGCTATGCTCTCGGAGGAGGTCAGCACCGACATGGGTCTGGATTCCAAGCACTGGAAGGACGTGCAGGAAAGCGACGAGGGTATGTTCGACTCCAAGAAGGTAGCAGAGGTATCGGATAAGGTGTCCGACACATCTATGAAGCTCAACGGCGTAGAGGACGGCAGGAAGTCCTATGACCGCATGACAGATCTGCTCCTCGACTGGTATTTCATGCAGCAGGAAGAGGAGACCGAGACGATAGAAGTTCACGTAAAGGAAGAAAAGGATCCGACAGAATGACGATTACAACACACTCTCCCGAGGAGACGATAGCGCTCGGGAAAAAGATAGGCGCAAGACTCCGGGGCGGCGATGTCATAGCCTTCCGCGGAGACCTGGGCGCCGGAAAGACCACCATGACCCGGGGAATAGCCGTGGGAATGGGGCTGCCCGACGAAGTGACCTCTCCCACCTTCGCGCTGCTCAACGAGTACCGTGAGGAAGGGGTGACTCCGCTTTGTCACTTTGATATGTACCGCATAGGCTCATCAGAGGAGCTGGACGCCGTGGGGTTTTATGACTGCCTTGAGGAAGGCTGCGCCGTGGCGGTGGAGTGGTCTGAGAACATCGAGGACGCGCTGCCGGAGGGCACCGTATTTATAGAGCTGAAGCGGATAGACGATGACACCCGCGAAATAATTATTACCGGAGATGAACGCTTTGAAGATATTGGCAATTGATACATCGGGAAAGACTGCCTCCGCTGCCGTTACGGACGACGGGCTGCTGCTTGCCGAAAAGACGGTATACACCACCCTTACCCATTCGCAGATAATACTGCCCATGGCAAAGGAGCTTATGCGCGGCTGCGGTCTGGAGTTTTCCAATCTGGACGGCATAGCCTGCGCGGCGGGTCCCGGCTCCTACACCGGACTGCGTATCGGCATAGCGGCGGTGAAGGGGATAGCTATGGGCTGTCCCTCGCTCAAATGCGCGGGCATTTCCACCCTTGAAGCGCTTGCCTGGGGGAACGCCTGCTGCCGCGGCAGGATACTTGCGGTGCTGCGCGCCCGGAAGGAGATAGTCTACGCGGGAGTTTACGAATCGGACGGCGTGACGGTGAGAAACATCATGCCAGACAGGGTCTGCCCCGAAGCCGAGCTTTCGGAGCTTGCCGGCAGCGCCATGCTCATAGCCGGCGACTGCTGCGTCGAGATAAAGGATAAGCTTTTTGCCGGCAGCGCTGATATTATCTGCGCCCCGCCCGCCATGCGTCTGCAAAGGGCGTCAAGCCTCTGCATGGCGTTTGAAGCCGCCCCAGACCGCGCTGTGGCTCCCGATCAGCTCGCTGCGGCGTATTTGCAGGAGACCAAGGCGGAAAAGGACAAGGCACACAGAGATTAAATATTGCTCCCCAACTTAATCTTGCCAAAAATGCTTGACACAAATAATACTAATCCCTAAAAGAACAGCAGACAAATCTCGGCACTGACGGCTCATCACTCGTCGTC
>CACXDI010000002.1 GCA_902766335.1 uncultured Ruminococcus sp.
GCCAATGCTCGTAACACTATCTGGGATAGTTATGCTTGTCAGGCTTGTGCAGTCACTAAATGCCCAAGTGCCAATGCTCGTAACACTGTCGGGAATAGTTATGCTTATCAGATTATCACAACCCCAAAATGCCTTTTCGCCAATACTCGTAACACTATCTGGTATCACCACATCTCCCGAACAGGTTCTTCCGTCTATAAGTATACCGTTTAAAATTACAAGAGGGTTCTTTTTCCTTTGGCTTTCAAGCCACGGTGTTTCATCAAATGCATCAGCGTCAATGCTTGTAACGCTATCGGGAATAGTAATGTTTGTCAGGCTTGTGCAGTCTCTAAATGCCGAAGTGCCAATACTCGTAACGCTATCGGGGATAGTTATGCTTGTCAGATTATCGCAACGAAAAAATGCTTTACCGCCAATGCTCGTAACACTATCGGGAATAGTAATGTTTGTCAGGCTTGTGCAGCCATAAAATGCATCATTTCCAATGCTCGTAACACTATCTGGGATAGTTATGCTTGTTAGGCTTTTGCAGCCACTAAATGCCGAAGTGCCAATACTCGTAACGCTATCTGGGATAGTTATGCTTTTCAAGATTGTGCAGTCCCTAAATGCCTCATAGCCAATACTCGTAACACTATTGGGGATAACGACCTCTGTGTCATTTCCCGTGTACTTTCTCAATATGCCGTCTATTATCACAAAATCCATATCCTCACCGCCTTAAAATGCTTTTATCACCGCAACGCTCATGTCGTCGGCGGTGTAGCGTCTGAAAAAGGTGTCAAGCTCGTTTTGGTATATCTCCGCCGCCTTGCCGGACTCGTTATCGTTAAGAATGGCTTCAAACAGCCCGCAGGCTCGCATGGTCTCGCCGGTGTCGGGGTCATAGAGCAAATCGGATATTCCGTCGCTCGTCAGGATAAAGCTGTCCCCGGGGGCGACGGTGCCGGCGTAAAGCCTAAGATGCGCGGGAATGTCCTCCGGCACAAAATACGTCTCGTTTATATATTCGCCGTTCTCCGGCGCAGATAATACCCGCCAGCAGCCGCCGCTTCCCGCGAATATCGCCCCGTCGCCAACGTGCCCTGCGATGTATTTGCCGCTTTCCAGCAGATACACAAATAAAAGAGTCGCTCCGAGATCACTTGTACTCAGGCCGCCGTTCATACTGAATATCTCCAGTATCCTGCCGCAAAGCGCCGAGTCTGCTTCCTCCGCCGTCATCGCTCTGCCGCTTAGTATCTCCGCCGCAACGGCGCAGCACAGCTTAGCGCTCTCGGCGGCGTATTTCTTAGAGCCGGCTCCGTCCGCCAGAACCGCCAGGCAATAGCCCTCGCTCTTGCGCGTAAGGATCATGTCCTGACAGCCGGCGCCCCTGCTAAGATGCGCGCTGCCGGCTGCTGTCGCTCCGGCAGTTCTGAACTTCATTTCAAGTCAGCTCCTTCCATTCACCGGACTTATTGGGATCGTTGTTTTCAATCGCGTCATAATTCGCCGCAGTAGATCTTGACATCATCTCAACGCTGACAGCAAATTTCTCGATACAATCATCCAGACTCTCATCTGCTTTAAACATGGTATTGTTACTGTTAAGATTTGAAAGCGCATTATAGACCTTAAGCTCGCTCTTATCGTCGGAGATGGGCTTTATAAGCAGTATGGCTCTTCCGGCGTAAAGATCGCTAATAATTCTCTCCGGCATTTCTTTGATGCCTTTGTCGCTCCCCCCTGAGCCGATGAGAAATATTATCGGCTTGTAGGAGTTGTCGCTCTTTTGCTTCTGCCTTGCGATATTTGTAAATTCGTTCCTGATGCAGTCAAACAGCCTGACATTTTTGCTGCCCTCAAAGTTCAGCAATGATTCGACATTGTTCATTAGCCTGTCAATGTCTATATCTTCAACGCTGCTGAATTTTGAAAGCGTCACAACGTCCTTTTCTGAAAAGGCGGAAAATCTGAGCTTAATATCCATATTAGTTTCGTTGCGGCATATGTTGCAGATCTCGGTGTGGATTTTTTTAATGTTATATTTTATCTCTTTTTTGCGGATAAGCTCGGAATCCTCTATGCAAATACATATCGGGAGCAATCTTTTTTTGCCTTTGGAATTAGCCGATATTCTGACTGAGCCTTCAAATATTTCACTCATTGCTGCTTTCCTCCATCTGGATCATCTCTGTATCATCATCGGTGTCTGTTATCGCTTCATTTATTCTGACAGGTTCGTTGAATACAAGGCAGGCATTAAGATAATTGAGAATTGCATTTCTTAATTTGTCATTACCGATACCGTTTTTGCTGAATAAATCGTTTCCTTTCTCGTCTAAAGCGCTTTCCCCCTCGCATTTATAGCATTTATGCGATGTTTCAACATATTTGATCGTTCCGTCCGGTTGTATGCCGTCCTCGTAATATTCGACGTTGTCATCAAGGCGTAAACTGTTCATTGTAAATTTTGTTTTGCAGTCGGGGCAGATAAAGAAGTGCACCTCGGCTCTTTGAAGATCTTCCTTGTCACGGCATACAGTACATTTTTTTTGATCTGAAGTAGTCCAGAAATCTCTTTTGCAGCTTTTGCATTTCTTGGGCGTCCATTTTATACCGTAAGGGGGGCTTGACGGTTCAAGTTCGTTTGACAGATTGCTTTTTATGTCCCACTTGTATTCGGGGTCGTGCGAGTAGTCGGATATTTCGGGGTTTATCTCATAATAATAGTCATCAAGAAGCTTTACTATTTTTTGGTCATTATAGTTTTTGAATTTTGGATCGTCACAAAAAATATCCTCAAACATCTGAGTTATCCCGCTGCTGAGGTTTTCCTTTATGTGATTTACATTATCCCGAACATTCTTATCATTGCTTTTAGTCCCTTTGCGGAATCTGTAGTTGCCTGCAAGTATCTGCGCGGGAATATCGCCGTCTGTCTTATACGGAAAGTCGTTTAAGAATAGTATTTCAAAAATGAATACCGCCTCAGAGAACAGCTCATCCTCAAGAGTTCTTTTTATTTGTGCTTCCCCCTCTTTACGCAGCTTGAGTATCCGCGGAGAAGCAAAATCATCAACTCCGACAGGGCACAGCATATCTCCGTACTGATAGCTGTCAACATCAATAAAATAAACATCATAGTCGTCCTCATAGCCTTCTTTTTTTATTGCCATGATGTTTTTCAAATTGATATCGCCCATCAGTATGTCTTTTTCATGAAGCTTTGCAAGAGTTTCTATCGACCTCTGGCATATTCTCACAAGCCCCTGGCGTGTGACTCTGTTTTTCAGCGGATCGCCAATGATATCGTATACGGTTTTCGCCCCTTCCGGCACACGCGGCATATTATACCCTATCAGCTGGTTTTTGAAATATACCAGATTATACGGGAAGCAAACATTATCTGCAATACCGGCTGCATTATCAATTAGCATCTGATGAAGTTTTATAAAGGTTTCTTCTCTCCATTTGTCCTTTTTGTAGATTTTGATACATTCGTTGGGAGCACCTGCTACTCCAAAAACATATCCCTCTCCGCCTTCATTATATTTGTTGCCGTCTGTAATGATATTATGTTGGTTCCTGAAATCGTTGTCATAGTATACCGCGTCATTGTTTTTAGGTCTGTTGTAATTCTTTAGCTTTAGAAGCCATTCCTCTTCTTCCGGCTTCTTATTCGTATTTTCTTTTATCTGTTCCAGATAGTTTACTATTTTTTTCAGCTGATCGTTTTCGCTGATGAGGTCATTTTTAAAACTGTTTGCGTCGTTATTTGTGAAACTGCTAAGCTTTTCCTCAAAATCATTCTGACTTTTTTCGGAATATACCGTGAGCTTATCCTGTTCATTTGAAATTGCAAGGGCTATCACATTGCTCTTGTTCAGCTCCCTGACTGCCTTTGCCGTGCTCCACGAGCCTGTGATTATACAGTATTTTTCATTCTTGTCTCTGAAAAATTCCACAAAAGGATCTGTTCTGAGATCGGTGTTATCCTCTGTATTTCCGCTGCTGAAAAGCTCGTTAGGCAGTACTCTTATAACATTACTGTTTATTTTGAAACGTGTCTTGAACAGGTGACCATTTTCCAGCTTTTTGAATAATTCGAAATCCGCTTCATAAAAGTTGACGCCCCGCTTGCTTTTTGGATTGTACTTATCATCAGTTTTGTTTTTTTCGTTCTGTCTGTTTACAAAGCTACAGATATAGTTAAAGAACGAATTGTCCGAATTGATATTCCCGTTTTCGTTCAGCAAGCCGGTATTCACTAAAGCCATCGGCGTCAAAAAGATATTATATCCGGTGAGATATTTGATGTCGAAGTTATTCTTATAGTCCCACGGTATCGTGACTCCGTCGACAATAAAATCCTCTGTTTCCTTCATTTGGCGAATATCGTCTATAAGGGTCTTAGCCGCTTTCTTTACAGAAGCTATCGCATTGGAAGCCACAACTTTTTCCAGCCGTTTTGTCAGCTCGTCACAAACATTGATATTATTGTCGTTTTTATCCTTGATCTCACATTCATAGAATTTTCTTTTCCTGTTCAATGCTGCTTCGTCAATCCTGTTATTGTGACCCTCAATACTATTTCTGACCTGAGATATAAACTCCGCAGAATTTCGTACTTCACGAAACCAGTTTTCAAATCTGTAGTTTATCCCGGATATATTATAAAATAATCTTTTAGATATAAGCTTGCAATGTGCAGCGGTATCCAGATTATCAAACTCCAGATCACCGGCAATAAAATTACCCTGAGTATCTCTGAACATATCTAGCTTGTGGTTTATCATTCTTGTTTTGTCATTTCCGGTTTTATATTCCATAGGAAAAACATTGCCGGAATATATTTCACTTAGATCCGGATCATCCGGATAAAGAAAACTATATACTCTCTCATCATTTTTCAGCACATACTTGTTATTATTTTTTTTAGGATCGCGGTTATTTGGCATATATTGATACAGCTCGTAAAACGCAAACTTTTCCTTCCAATTATGGTCGTGTTCTTTGTATATCTCAAAGAGCTTTTTCAGATAGTTATAGCATTTATTCTTTAAAAAAACATCATGCATGATGGAGTAATTGGTCTTGCCGAATAATTCTTCAAATTTTGTCCGCCTTGTATTGTCGTCAAGATAGGTCATATCAAATGTCATTTTGTTCTCATTCCCTTCCAAGAAAATAATCAGACCGTTCATTGCTCATATTTGCAAGCGTAGCAAGCGCGTTCTGACTTCCGAGCTTGGCGGCGCAGTAGTATCCGATTATTGCACAGAATTTTCTGCCGTTTTCCTCAAGCCTGAGCGCCATATTGTAGATCTCTTCACCATCGTCTCCGAAGTTCTCTACGATAGTATCTGTATATTGATCGTTTTCAGTGGATCTGCAGTAACCTTTTTCGGTATACATATTCCATTTTTCATCGATCGTGAACATTTCATACAGCTCGCCGGCAAAGCCCGAAAGAGTTTCGTCCAGCTGTATTAGTTTCATTATTTCTTTAAGCTCATTGTTTTCACAGATCGTCAGCATTGCTTCCGCTTCGGCTTTGTTTGCATTATAAAGCTCGACGCGACTCTCCCACAAATTGCATGCAGCAAATTTAACAAGCAGCGCTGTTTCAAATTGCTCCGCTTTGTTTTTTGCCAGGTATTCACGGGCTGATTTGATTCCGTGCTCTGCCGCTTTTTCATAGCATTTTATCGAAAGCTCGTAATCATCCTGCCTGCATTTCTCCGCAAGCTCGATCAAAAGGCTGGCAGCGGTTTTTTGACCGTTATCCGCCGATCTGCCGAGCCATTCAAATGCTTTTTCATAATCTTGGCTGCAACCCAAACCTTTCATGTAATAATATCCGAGAGTTCTTTGTGCGACATTACTTCCGGCATTAGCAGCTTTGGTGTAGCATTCAAAGGCTTTGCTATAATCCTTTTTTGTGCCTTTTCCGGTGCCGTAGCAAACGCCTAAATTCGTACAGGCAGCAATACTCCCAAGCACGTTGAGCCTTGAATACCATTTGAACTGTCTTTTCGGATCGATGTTTTTTTCATCGCAGTAATATGCTGCGTCGAAAAGCTTACTGCGTGCGTACTTGCTATTTTTGGCAAGCAGGTAAGCGCAGTCGCCCAGAAGTATCATGCTTTCCTTATCCTTCTTATCGGAAAGCTCCAGTATACAATCTAAAAATGCCTGCTTCATTTTTTCGTCGGGAGCAGTTCCTTTTTCGACAAGCATAAGTGCATAGCGAGCCGCATCTGTTTTGCATTGACGATATGCAATTGCCCTTTCCTCCTCAGAAAGTCTTTTGCTGTCAGATACATATTCTATTGCTTTACCCTCGCTGTAAAGCTCGAAAAGTATTCTTACCGAATCGGTATCAAGCTCCTTTTTATCAAGCTCTGTCAGAATGCGGCAGGCGAGCGCTTTGTCTTCTGCAAGCCCAAGCCCGCAGTATCTGCAATAAGCCGTACAAAGCTTCCTCTCAACGGAACGGTCATCGCTGTGCTCGTAGTAATATATAGCCTTCAGCCTATCCCGCCCGGTAAGCTCCCCAACAAAATATGACCTTCCCAAAGCTGCTGCCGCTTCCCTGCTGCCAAGCTCTGCCGCAAGCTCATACCACCTAAGAGCAAGCTCCTTGTTCGCGGCAACGGTATCGTCGCCTTTATGATAAATACTGCCTATCATGAGCGCCGCGCCGATTTGATGATCCTCTGTGCCGCTTCTATATGCCGTTTCAAGATAGCCGAGCGCTTTCAAATAGTTCTTCTCCGCTCCGAAGTCGCCCTTGTAAAGGATCATACCCGCCATATACTCCGACTCTCCGTCGCCATCGGCGATGCTCTGATAGTAGTCAAGGGCTTTTTTGCGGTCCGGTTTAAGTCCGCTGCCGCCCTTATAATACATGTCCGCAAGGATACCCGTTATCTTATTTTTATTCGGGGTATTCTCGTTCTTTTCCGAATAGCCTTCAAGAAGTCCTGCTATCCTAAAATAATAACGGTAAGAATCTTCTTCTTCGTAAAGTCTTATCCCAAGGAGACCCTCGCTGTCCTTGTATCCCTTTTCAGCGGCAAGCTCGAGCAGCGGGATAATTCTTTCCTCGTGCACGTTATTATCGGCGTAATACCTCACAAGCTCATAAGCCGCGCCGATGAGATATTCCTCGCCGCCGATACCGAGTTCGGAGCGGTTCTCTATTATCTCCCACAGCGCTTCATAGTCCTTCTTTTCTTTATACAGGGGGACCAGAAGGGCGTAGGCTTCGGCGTTTTTATTATCCGCCGCCGTCTTGAGATATTCCTCCGCCTTGTCAATATCCCTGCTGTCGCGTTCGCTATCAAGCAGCAGCCTTGCGAGCTTCAAGGCAACGCTTTGATCGCCGCTTTCAAAAACGGCTTGATACAACGGCAGCGCCTTGTCGGGAGCCTTTTCGGTGCCAAGATCCTCGCTGTACATTTCCGCGAGCATGAGCTTTGCAGCGACGCTGCCCTTTTCGGCAGATACGGTAAGATAGCCCAGTGCACCGCTATAGTCCTTCTGCTCGTAAAGCAACTCGCCCAGCTTATCCGCCGCCTTTTCATGTCCGCGGTCTGCGGCAAAGGAATACCACTTTTCCGCCTCCTTGCCGTGACAGAGCTCCGCGGCATCAAAAGCCTTATCCACATTTCCGAGAAGCGCCGCCTCCTTTGCGAAATCTATCTCCTTCCAGCGGCTTTTGCCAGTACCTGTGCCGAGCCTGTTCATTTCCGAAAGCACAGTGTAAGCAAACCGCATTTCCTGCTTTAGCTTGTCGTCATTGAGGGCTTCATTCAGCTTTCGGTATCCCATCTCTGCGCCGAGCAGCATTGCATAAGCGGCTGAAAAGTCGTTTAGCTCCAATGTTTTTCTAGCCTCGCCGACGAGCTTGACAATGCTCCTTACATTCCCCACACTCGCCGCCTTTATCAGCTTTTGCTGCTTTTGGGTAAGAGAGGGAGCCGCCGGTTTTGCCGTAGTGCTTTTCTCAGCGCCGCCGACAGGCGCTTTTGTCTTGCCCGCGTCCTTTGGAGTTTTAGTAGCCTTTCTTCGCTTGATGAACGTGTATAGTTCAAATGCGCCATTGGTAATGTTCAAGCGTTCGGGGATAGTTGCTTTTTTCAGCTTTGCGCAGCCTCCAAATGCACTCCGTCCAATACTGGTAACGCTATCGGGAATAGTTACTCTTGTCAGTCTTGTGCAGCACCAAAATGCAAAAGCGCCGATACTCGTAACGCTATCGGGAATAGTTATGCTTGTAAGGTTTGTGCAGCCTGAAAACGCATAATTGTCAATCTTTTTAACACTATCGGGAATAGTTATGCTTGTAAGATTTCTGCAATCTTCGAATGCCGCACAGCTAATGCTTGTTACTCCATCAGGTACAGTTATACTAGGTAAGTTTGTGCAGTTTTCAAATGCTTTCCAGCCTATACTTGTGACTCCGTCGGGGATAGTTACGCTTGTCAAGTTTGTGCAGTCAATAAACGCCTCATCGCCTATGCTCGTAACCCCATCGGGAATAACTACGCTTATCAGACTTTTGCAGCCAAAAAATGCTCCCTTACCAATCCTCGTGACCTCTTTAGGAATAACAACAGTCTTGCCCGTACCCCTATATTCTTTTAAGACGCCTTTTTTTATCTCAAAATCCATACTGCTATCCCTCCGGATACCATAAATTTAATAAAATTATAGCACATATTTAAAAATATGTCAAATTATCTACGCGCGGTATTCGGGCTGTTTTTTCATTGGCTTCAGCCGATAAAACGCCGTTGTCGGCGCGAAGGATCAATTCGCTTGTACTTGTGTTTGTCCCCGCAATTCCATTATAGCACACATTAAGGAAAAATGGTATTGACGCTGTAAAGATATTTTTGTACATAAAAAAACAGACAGACCGCGCAAAAACGCAGTCTGCTCGAAAATTACCGTCTGTTTTTGTCTATACAGTATTGACAAAACCGAAATATTGATGTATAATTTTTTCAAGCAAAGGCAGAGTGTTTTCGGCATCCTCATTTACGGGACAGAGAAACAGCCTGTGCGATAAAAATGGTGAAAAAGGGTGGTTATATGGCGTTTTTTCCGGATATAAATGTCGGAGGAGAAAAATATATGCAGCAGAGGGTGAACCTAAGCAAACGGGCGTATGAGATAGTTTTGAGCGATATTGAGAATTTTAATATAGACAAAAGCTCCGCAGGAAAGGAATTTAACCTTTCGAATTTCTTTTGCAGCGTTTTTATCAATTCAAAGGGGATACTGGATTCTTTTGTGAGCAAGAAGATCGGGGACTGCGCCGACACATACTATGAGTTTTTCAGCATGAACGATATTTCGGGCTTTCGGAAAAACAAAAACGAGTATGAAAAGCTCCGCCAAAGGCTGGTCGATAAAATGTGCGAAGCGGAGAAAAAGCGCTGCACCGAGCATATCCTAAGGCTTTCCGAAAGAAAATACCACTCGGTCAGGATATTCCTCAACAGCGAGCTCATGAGCTTTGTCAGGAACGGAAATTTCAGCTGTGAGGAGGAGCTTTTTAACAACAGGTTCGGCGGCTTCATGAAGGCGGTCATCGAGGAGTACTGCGAGCTTCCGTACTGTGAGAGAGAGAAGATAGTCCTTAAAGAAAAGATCGATATGCTCGAGGCTGTGATGAATGAGGACAAGCCCAGAGTCATGCGGGTAATAAACAACAGAAATGAGATTTACGATGTTGTGCCGTTTGGCATTAAAAGCGATCTGAACAATACATACAATTACCTTATCTGCCTTTACAGACGCTCGGGTACCGATGAGAGCTTTTCCCCTCACGGATTCAGACTAAGCTGTATCGAGCCGATAGAGCACAGCGGGGAGAGTATGAAGGAAACTGTTCCTTTTGAACATAAAAGGACGATAGAAGAATGGCTCGACAACTATTTCGACATGTACGGCAGCAGAAATGTGACAGTTAAGGTGCGCTTTACCAACGAAGGTACCAGGCTTTACAACAGAATAAAGTTCCAACGGCCGCTTTTCACACACAAGGAGGGGAACGTCTATACCTTTGAGTGTCCCGAACTCCAGGCTGAGCATTATTTTACAAGACTGACAGGCGAAGCAGAGATAATCGAGCCGAACAGCCTCAGAGAAAGGCTTGCCGTAAAATTTGAGAAGGCTGCAAAAGTTTACACGAGATGATGTTCATATTAAAACAAACGCTTAAAAGCACCGCAACACTTTAATATTGTTCAGCGGTGTATATTTGTTGTTTGAGATTGTCGATCTGCTCATCAACATTAATAGCAGGCTGCTGTTGCTTTAGTTCCATAATTTTCTCCCAATAATTAAATGACCCGACGTGGTACGCATAGTTTAGATCGGCTTTGCTTTGGGGATTATTCCAAAACTTATAACCGTCGATTTATACAGTCGATGTACGAGCATAAAGAGATTTATGCGCTAAGAGCCGATGCATTTTTAGGTACTGTTTGGGTACTATATGATATAAAAATCTATTGCATAAAACAATCGTCCGTATGCTGCCGGTCAAGCGATCCGAGCTGTACGCATCTCAGAGCCTAAAGATCCCATTTACAATAGAACACGGTCTTTTCGCAAGAGACCTATTGCAAGCAGGGCGGTTTTGTGCTATACTTTTCCGAATTTTTTGACAAGGAAGGATATTTTCAAGTCGCCGCTTCAAAAAACGAAATAAACAACATGGACAATTACGTTATCGCCCATGTTATCCCAGACGCTCTCTATAAGGTTCGTTTTGATGATGAGCTTCATATCAGAATCAATGCCAATAAGCGACATGGTTGCGTAGAAGCCACTGTAAAACTGACTGAAAAAGAACTTGGAAACGACGTTTTCGAAGGAAATGAGTTCAGCTTGAAAAAGTTTGCATGCGAATATAACGGCAATTCTGCCATTCGTGCAATAGATGAGAATTCTGGCAGAGGTTGGTTCGAGGAAAATGAGACTACAGCGACTTTTTTGAATTCGTTTGCTGCAATAAGGGCATATATTAATAGCGAAGACCATAAACCCCTTAACCCTTATGACCCTAATTATTATCATAATATATGTCAGCTAAATAGATATATTGACGGATATGACAGATACGAAGTAGGAAAAAACCCTGAAGCTACATTGTTTTTTATACGGGATTCGGATAACATGACTTACTCTATGGTAAAACCATCATTAGGTAAAAATATAGATTTTTTCCCTACTTACGGGGATGTATCTGAAAAAGCCTGTGAAGAAGTCTCTTATCGCAAAGCAAATATTCTGCTCGAAGCCCTTCTTAACAAGCAACCTTGTCTTCAAGATTCAGATTTTACATATCAATACCGAAGAGAATGGACTCCTGAGCAAATCAAGAAAAACAGAGTTGGAGTGGATTTTGCATTTGACAGAATAGAAACTATAGAAGGCAATTCAATCTACATAGACGATTTACCGCCTTTAGAGGAACTTTCTTCGGGCAAAGCCTTTGAAAGAAAAAAGTAATATACGTCAAATAATTAATCGAGACTGTTGTACTTTTGGGTACAGCAGTCTTTTTTGCAAATCGTGTGAAAACTGATAATATATAGGTTTTTGATTTTATTTATACGACTGTGAGTAGACATATCTAACGGAACTCTGGTTATATTTTTTAACTATTTTTTGTGCAAAATAACGTTCGCTTGATTTTGGAAATCCTATAGGTATATCTAATTATACCTATAAAAATCCAATATATGGAAATTGTTGATTCGTCTGAAATTGTCTAAAATGTATTGACGGATTGGTTGATATTGTGCTAAAGTTATACAAACGCGAGTCGTGTTCGATTAATCTGTATCAATTGAGTGCGGAGTTGTGCTCTTGAGTGACAGTTGACTGTTTAAACTCAAGCCGTTAACTTAAAAATATTTTATTATTGGAGGAGGAAACGTATTGTTAGACTACTATGCCCCGATTAGATTAGACAACTGCACTATATCTATTGACAAGCTCAAAATAGTTTTTTTAGCTCAAGAAGAGTTCATTAACGAGATCGAGAAGAATCCTTATTGCTTTGCCAACATGTTTTTAGGTTTTTCGTTTGACCAAAAAGATACAAGGAGTTACCAATATCGCTATAAATACATCAAAACATATGACAACAAAGCTACAATGACTGTTATGATTAAGCATAACTCTAATGAGCCATTCAAATGTATGTTATCGCTTAACCCTAACAAAGCTTTTAATAACAAAATGTGCATTAATGACATAAAACATATTTTAAAAATTAGTATGATGTACTGGATAGCGCAGCTTGATATAGCTGTTGATATCCAAATTGATAACAATAATATCACGCTGCTCAAAGACCAACGTGTCGAAATAGAATATAGGAAAAACAAAACAGACTGCACACAGTATCTAGGTAAAAAGCGAAATAAGGTAGGTCACGTAAAAAAGTATGATAAGGCAAAAGAATGTAACCTAAATATACCGTTGACAAGAATCGAAATCACATGTGGGAATCCGGCAAAAGAAAACTTCGCAACTGTATTAAAAAGGAATTTGCCAAAGACATATATTTATCAGGAGGATATTCTTTTTAATACAGAAAGTAACAATAACTGTGAATATGATAATCTAAACGATACCGAGAAAGTCTTAGTCAGATTATTAACGAAAACATCTGAAAAATTTAAATACTGGAACAAGTTGGGCAGGAAAATGAAAACTAAATTAAAACCATATGTTTTTGCTAACGCTGAGGAGATGTTATATGATGAAGATAAGATGATCGAAGCAGCCAACCAGATAATAGATTTACTTAATTTTGATTTTGCGGATTTAGCTAATGGTATATACTATAATAAGGGGGTGTAATGATGGGGAAAGAAAATATTTCGCTTTATAAGAAGGTATGGTGCAGAATTAGATACTGGCAGAGTCTTTATGATATATCAGACAGCACTCTTGCTGAATACTTGAATGTCTGTGAACGTACACTGCGTGATTATGACAAAAATGCTAAGAATATTACGCTGGAAAAGGTCAACAATTTTCTTGATTCCTGCAACATTGGGTTTGATGATTTAATGGATATATGAAAAGGTCTTTACATTTTTTGAGTATTGTGGTATAATAAAGTTGTAATTAAACGGCTTTATTATGCTACCTTACTTATAGTTTCGAGGTAGATATAATGAAAGCAAGTTTATTAAAAAGCGGCAATTATCGTGTTGTTATTTCAGACGGTTATTACGAAAATGGCAAGAGAAAGTTTAAGAGTTTTACTGCTCCTACGGAATCCGGAGCGATAAAGAAAGCTGAGGACTACCTTAGCGGGCGGGTGTCTCTTTCCGATTCAAAGATCACTCTTGATAAAGCGATGGAGGTATATATTCAATCAAGAGAAAACGTGCTTGAAAAGACAACACTAAGGATATACCGTCAATACTCAAAAAGATGTTTTAAGTGCATACATAAGACAAGACTGGCTGCATTAAGACCTATTGATATTCAGCGGGCTGTTAATGAAGAAAGCGCAAGAGTCAGTGCCAAGTATTTAAAGAATGCTTACGGATTCCTCAAAAGCGTTCTCCAGATGTTTGAAGTGGATATAAGACTTGAAAGTGTCAGACTCCCGAAGCTGGAAACAGCTAAAAAGGAATTACCGTCCTTTGAAACTGTCTATGATATTGTCAAGGGAACTGATGTTGAACTGCCTGTGCTGTTGGCTGCATGGCTTTCACTCCGCAGCGGTGAAGTCGTTGGTCTCAAATTCAAAGACGTTGATGAGGTGAACAACGTTCTCCATGTAAGACGGACTATCATTCAGACTGATGAAGGCGTTGAACTGCGTGAAAGATGTAAAACGGAAAAGAGTAAAAGAGATATTCAGATACCCGATTACATTTTAAGTCTTATCAAGAATACTCCCCATACCAGTGATGAAGACTTCATCGTCAATATGTCATCAAAAGCACTCAGGAGCAGGTTTGTCAGAAAGATCGAAAAGCACGGAATTAAAATGACGTTTCATGATCTGAGAAGTATGAATGCTTCTGTAATGCTAATGCTTGGCGTTCCGGATAAATATGCTATGGAGCGTGGCGGGTGGTCTACCGATTCCGTTCTAAAGAGCGTTTATCAAAGAACGTTCAGCACAGAACGGGAAAAGAATAATGATGTCATCAACAACTATTTCAACAACATCATTAACAAAAGGGGCATGGAAATACAGACAGAAACACAGTAAAAAACATCTTATGTTGCACGAACTGTTGCACGAAAAATAAAACATGGCTATATACAAGCGTTTGCGTTGCATTTTCGGGGAGGTTCAAATCCTCCCTCCGCAACAAGCTGAAAAAGCAGTATACATCGGAAGTTGATGTATACTGCTTTTTGTTATACGTAAAATTCTTTCATGTCATCCAGTCGCAGACAGGCGAGGCTGCCGCCCATGACTGCGCCGCAGTCGATGACGATGTGGTTGTTCTTTTTGAATATCCGTCCCGGAGTGTCGCAGCCCTCTATCAGCTGGGTGGGGGTGTGCCCCGTTACGGTAATGACGTCGTCAAAATACGGCTTGCTGTAATCGGGTCTTTCCCAGACCAGTTCGTAAAGCTCGTAGTCTGAGATGTCGCGCCCGGGGTCAAAGTTCATCAGCCCCGAATGTACAAGCAGGAATTTCTGCCCGCCGATCTCAAGCTGTTCGTAGGCGAGGGCATTCTCAAGATAATCTCTCACCCTGTGCCGCTCCTCTGTGGTGAGCTTGCCGTATTCGTTCATGGTGGTTTTGCTGCCGTTGTGCGCCCATGTCATCAGCTTTTCGATAGTATCGTAATCCGTGATGTCGTCGATGCTGCTGAGCTGGTTCAGATCCAGCTTGAAACACTCCATAGCCATTAGCTCGTGATTTCCGATGATGAACCTGACGTTAGGCATATCCATGATCTTTTGCAAGGTCTTTACCGGATGCTCCCCCCGGTCAAAAACGTCGCCTATAATGTAAAGCGTGTCGTCGCCGCCAAGCTGTATAAGCTCCAGCATTTCGACGAATTTCTCATACTCTCCGTGTATGTCGCTGATACAGTATGTCATATTTGCTCCTTATGTTCAAAAATATCCTCCGCTTGTGAATAATATCCGCCTGCCTGTCCATAATTTGAACATACCAACATAAAGGAGTACAAAAAAATGGACAAAATAACAAAAGCACTTTTACTCGGTCTTGCAATAGCAGTGGCTTATACGGCAGCTACACGCATGAGTGCTCAGACCGAGCCGGATACCGCCGCCAGCGAGGTATTTTTATTTCCGCAGTTCTCGCTCTCCGCAGCTGCCGACAGAAGTCCGGACGTAAAAAGCAGCGGCAGCGAGGAAGTGGTGTACGCTTTCAAACTGTCTGAAATTCTGGACAGTTTAAGCGAAGCTCACCACTCTATCTGATCTATCGGCTTGGGCGAGGGGTTTATTGAGACCTTCTCGATCCCGCCGCTCTTGACCCGTATCACCCTGTCCGCCATGGCGGTGAGCGCCGAGTTGTGGGTGACGATCACCACCGTCATCTCCGTCCGGCGGCACATATCCTGCAAAAGCTTCAGCACCTGCTTGCCGGTGTTGTAGTCCAATGCGCCGGTGGGTTCGTCGCAGAGCAGAAGTTTCGGCTTTTTGGCGATCGCCCGGGCTATGGCGACTCTCTGCTGTTCGCCGCCGGAGAGCTGTGCCGGGAAGTTATCCATTCTGTCTTTGAGCCCCACCGCTTCCAGCGCCTGCTCGGGAGACAGGTGATCGCGGCATATCTGAGACGCCAGCTGAACGTTCTCCAGCGCTGTCAGGTTGGGTATCAGATTGTAAAACTGGAACACGAACCCGATGTCCTGCCTGCGGTATCTGGTTCGTTTTCTTTTGTTTAAAGTACCGATGTCAACGCCGTCCACCAGCGCCTTGCCGCCGGTGAGCACGTCCATGCCGCCCAGAATGTTCAGCAGAGTGGTCTTGCCGGCTCCCGAAGCCCCCACGATGACGCAAAGCTCCCCCTTGGCTATGGAAAAGCTCGCCCCCCGCAGAGCAGATATCTCGACTTCACCCACCTTGTAGGTGCGGGATACGTCCTCGAATGTGATGTAGTCTTTCATGATCTCTCCCTTACATTTCTGACGAATGCCTCCGCCAGCGCCGGATCCTTGCCGCCCTCAGGACGCTCTATGCCGGAGCTTACGTCCACGCAGTCCGGGTGTACCGCTTCTATGGCGCGGACGACGTTTTTGGGGGTCAGTCCCCCCGCCAGGAACAGCTTCTTTCCTCCGATCGGCAGCCTTGACAGCTTGTCCCAGTCGCAGCGCTTGCCGCTGCCCGGCTCCGCCGCGTCAAAGAGATAAGCCTTGACATTCTCCAGCCGCGAGCACCGCGCCAGCTCCCCGATCTGGAAGTCGTTGAATGCGCGGATCACCGGAAGTTTACAACAACTGTACGTTTCTTCGTACAGTTCTCCGTGCACCTGTATGTAGTCGAAGCCCGCTTCGTTTATCTGCTCCATTTGCTCCGGAGTAGGGGAGACCGTCACAGCCACAGCCCTGACGCCGTCGAGAGCCTTTACCAGCTCTGCGGCTTTTTCTATGTCAAGGTTGCGCCTGCTCTTCGGGAAGAACAGCACGAACCCTGCGTACTCCGGCTTTAATCGGTTGACCAGCGCTATGTCCTCCGGAGTGGTCATGCCGCAGAGCTTTATCTCAACGCTCACTGTCCGAATACCTCCTTGGCGATGTCGCAGGACTGCTTGGCGTCCTTGGCGTAGTAGTCGGCGCCTATCTGCTGGGCGTAGTCGGGGGTCAGCACCGCGCCGCCTACCATGACCTTGCACTGGTGGTTCTCACGCAGCAGACGGATAGTCTCCTCCATGCCCTTGAGGGTGGTGGTCATGAGTGCGCTCAGCCCCACCAGCTTGACGTTATGCTCCTTGGCGGTCTTTACCACCAGCATGGGGTCAACGTCCTTGCCTAAGTCTATCACCGTGTAGCCGTAGTTTTCCAGCAGCACCTTGACGATGTTCTTGCCGATATCGTGAACGTCGCCCTTGACGGTGCAGATGACGATAGTGCCATTTGACACCCCGCCGCCGCCGGTCTTTGAGAGGTGTTCCTTTATCACCTCAAAGCAGCTCTGCGCCACGCCGGCAGTCAGTATCAGCTGCGGCAGGAATATCTTGCCCTTCTCAAATTCCGCGCCGGTCTTATCCAGCTCGGGGATAAGTATGCCGTTGACAATCTCCATAGCGTCGGTGGTCTCCAGCAGCTTTGCGGTGATCGCCGCCGCGTCGCTCTTCAGACCGTGGCTCATGGCGTAGCCCAGGGTCATGTCCTCCTGCTTTACCGCCGGAGCCGCCGCTGCGGGAGTCTCGCCGCCGTAGTTCGCCACGTATTCCTGAGCGTTCTTGTCGATGTTGGCAAGCAGTCTGTAAGCCCTCACCGCCGAGGTCATAGAGGCGATGTTCGGGTTCATGATCGGCAGGTCAAGACCCTTTGTCAGCGCCATGGTGAGGAAGGTGCGGTTTACGATCTCCCTCTGGGGCAGACCGAAGCTGATGTTGGACACGCCGAGCACCGTCCGCACGCCAAGCTTTTCCTTGCATATGCGGAGCGCTTCTATAGTCTGCATGGCGGCTTCCTGCTCTGCCGAGCAGGTAAGGGTGAGACAGTCTATACATATGTCGGAGCGGGGAATGCCCAGCGCGTCGGCGCGTTTGCATATCTTCTCCGCTATGGCTACGCGCCCCTCTATGGTCTTGGGTATGCCGTCCTCGTCGAGGCACAAGCCTACCACCGCCGCGCCGTATTTCTTTACCAGCGGCAGAATGCTGCTGAGCGACTTTTCCTCGCCGTTTACCGAGTTGATTATCGGCTTGCCGTTGTATACCCTCAGCGCCGCGTCGAGCACCTCGGGGATAGAGGAGTCCAGCTGAAGCGGAGTATCGCAAATGCCCTGAACGGCGCGTACCGCCGACAGCATCATCTCCTTCTCGTCGATGCCGGGCAGACCTACATTTACGTCAAGTATCTCCGCGCCCGCGTCTATCTGCTCTATCGCCTGGTTGCAGATGTAGTCCAGATCGTGCTCCTGGAGCGCCTGCTTGAAGCGTTTTTTGCCGGTGGGGTTTATCCTCTCGCCGATTATGCGGGGGCAGTCGATGATGACCGCGTTGCTTGCGGTACATACTGCCGACACGGGAGTGAACTCCCTCGGCTGATACTTCTTCCCCTCAAAGGCTTTCCTTGCAGCGCGTATGTAATCGGGGGTGGTGCCGCAGCAGCCGCCGGCTATCTTTATGCCCAGCGGTATCATGTCGGCAAGCAGCTGACCGAACTCCTCGGGCAGCACGTTGTATTCGTTGGTCAGCGGGTCGGGAAGTCCTGCGTTTGGCTTGATTATGACAGGCAACCCGGTGCAGGAGCAGAGCTTGTCCACAGCGGGCTTGAGCTCGCGGGGGCCCAGGGAGCAGTTGATGCCGATAGCGTCGGCGCCCAGTCCCGAAAGGGTCATAGCCATAGATTCTATGCAGCAGCCGGTAAAGGTGCGCATATTCTGCTCGAAGGTCATAGTCACCATGACCGGCAGATCGCTGTTCTCCTTCGCGGCAAGCAGCGCCGCCTTAGCCTCCAGCAGATCGGTCATAGTCTCGATAACGATGATGTCCGCGCCCTCGGCGGCGAGTATCATCTCCTTGAAGATGTCGTAAGCCTCGTCAAAGAGCATAGTACCGTTTGGTTCTAAAAGCTGTCCGATAGGGCCTACGTCCAGCGCACAGTAGGCGGTGCGCGAAGCCTTTGTCTTGGCGCTGTTTGCGATCTTCACCGCCGCGGAGATCACCTCGGCGGGAGTCTTTCCCGTCTTGGCGAGCTTTAAGCGGTTGGCGCCGAAGGTGTTGCAGTAGAATATATCCGATCCCGCCTCTATGTATTTGAGATGTATGCTCTCGATAAGCTCCGGGTCTGTAAGGCTCAGCAGGTCAGGGTTCTCACCCGCTTCAAGACCCGCCGCCTGGAGCATGGTGCCCATGCCTCCGTCTAAAAATACGAACTCATTTTCCGTCAACAGCCTTTTAAGATCCACAGTGTTCGCCTGCCTTTCTGAATGTGCATTTGTCTTTCATGTTGCATTTTGAGCAGCCCTGCCGCTTTTTCACTATAGGTGTGTCCGACACCCCGATCACTGCCGTCACCGTCTTGCGGGGGATCATAAGCAGCGAGTCGGTGCAGGAGACTCCCGCACGCTTGCCCGCCTCTAAGACGGCAAGCACCTTCGGCTGCACCTCCAGCGAAAGATCGCCGTACCCCGGCGAGTACCGCCATGTGAGATACTTGCCCGGCAGCTTGTCCGCCAGCTCCGCTTCAAGGGCGTCGCACAAGCCCTCCGCCGCCGCACTTGCCAGACAGTCGGTGATGTAGCCCTGCACCATGTCCTCTTTTTCCTTCATGCGGATAAGCTCGTCCGCTTTTGCACCCGCAGTCGCGCAGAACAGCACACAGCTGTGACACCCCGCCAGGTGCTCTTTTATGTCGCTGCCCCCCAGCGTGAGACTGGTGCCGCGAAGCAGCACGCCGTCGGCTGTTTCCTCTATGGGGAAAAGCCGGTATATCCACGCGGGCTTTATGTATTCTTTAAGCTCGGCGGCGCAGTCTGCTATCAGCTTCATTTGCCCCTCGTCGGGAGTCAGACCGCCGTAGCCCATGTACCGCACCGCTTCGGCTATGTTTATCTCGTAGTCCATTCGGCACACCTCATTGTATATCATCAGTTAACGGAGCGCCGCTCCGAATAATTCACACCAGCTTTATCTCAATGTTGTCCCAGTCGTCCTGGTAGAGCACCGGCTTGCCCTCTTTGAGCGTCCTCTGCACGTCCAGGAACCGCTGGTTGGCGCTGCCCTTGAATTTCAGCTCGTAGCTTTTCTGCGCAAGTATAAAGGGTCCGTCCACCAGATAGTCCAGCCGTTTCAGCAGCTCTGTAAAGCAGTTTTCGGCGTTGCCCCGCTCAAGAAGCTGCTCTAGGGTAAAGCCGGTGTAGCTCATGACCGTCAGCTTTGGGAACTCCGCTCTGATACGGTCTGTAAGCTCGCAGAGTGCCTTAGCCTGAGTGAACGGCTCGCCGCCTGAGTAGGTCACGCCGTCGAGCAGCGGGTCTTGCTTTATCTTCTCGATGATCTCGTCAAGGGTGACGTCCCGCCCCGTCCCGAACTCCCAGGTCTCGGGATTGTGGCAGCCCTCACAATGGTGAGGACATCCCTGAACGAATATAGCATATCTTATCCCGGGCCCGTCCACGATAGAATCGTTCTGGATACCGGCAATATTGAGTTTCATTCTTTTCACTTCCTGTTGTTATAAAAAATGCGGAATAGTTTGCCTGTCAGGTCTTTCTGTGCAGGCACGGTCAGCGGGCTGCCACCCCGAACCAAAGCATGACCAGCACGCCCAGCACTATCCTGTACCAGCCGAATACCGTGAAGTCATGCTTTTTGATGTAGCTCATGAGGAACCGTATCACGAATATGGATACCGCGAATGCCACTATCATGCCGAGCAGCAGCATGGCGGTCTCGTTGCCGGTCATATGTCCGTTGTCGGCAAAGAACTTCACCATTTTCAGAAGGCTTGCGCCGAACATCACGGGGACGGCGAGGTAGAAGGTGAACTCCGCAGCCGTCTTGCGGGAAACGCCTATCAGCAGCGCACCCACTATCGTAGCGCCCGAGCGGGAAGTGCCGGGGAAAACCGCTGCTATCAGCTGGAAGGCGCCTATCATCATCGCCACGCAGTAGGGCATGGCGGCTATGGAATCGAACACCGGATTTTTGCCTTTGTTGCGCTTTTCCACCACTATCATGAATATGCCGAAGAGTATCAGCATCACCGCCACCGTCTGCCAGTTGAAGAAGAGGGCGTTGAGCATATCGTCGAACGCAAGCCCCACTATGGCGGCGGGCACGCAGGCTACCAGCACCTTGAACCACATCTGGAAGATGTCGGTTTTGATGTAAGCTCCCCAGCCGTCAGCCGACAGCGGGTGAGCGTTGTCCTTTTTGCCGAAGGGGAACAGCTCCTTCCAGTAGAGCACCACCACCGCCATGATAGCACCCAGCTGTATCACCACGTCGAACATTTCCTTGAATGCGTCCGAGGCTTTCAGCTGCATGAATTCGTCCACCAGTATGATGTGCCCCGTGCTGCTCACCGGCAGCCATTCGGTAATGCCCTCGACAATGCCGAGTATAAGTACTTTCAGAAATTCGATCATCAGTCATGTCTCCGTTCTTTTATCTCTGTTATGTCTTTTTGCAGCTTCTCCAGCCGCTTGTCGATAAAGTCGTTCAGCTTGCCTTCCCGGGCGTGGTCAAGCTGCTTTTCCATGTAGCTTTTCAGCTGCTCCCTGAGCGAGATATCCGAGTCCAGCGCGTAGAGGAAGCGGTGCTTTGCCAGGCGGCGGTCTGCTTCCAGACGTATGTGCCGCTTCAGCTCCTCGTAGCGTATTATCATCTCGTTCTCCTCGGCAAACGCCTTGATCTTGTCGGCTATGCTGAAGGAGTAGGACAGGTCTATCGCCAGCACTCCGTAGAAGAACCCGATGACAAAGGAAAACAGCAGATTGTGTGAGAACCACACGAGCCCCGAGAGTATCCGGGGGTGTATGAAAAAGTAGTAGAACGCCCCCAGCAGCGCCCAGTAGAAGGAAAACCTGGGGCAGATAAGTCCCTTGTAGTTGAACTTCTCCCCGGTGTAGTCCCACAGCTTTAGGTGCCGCCTGATAATGAATATCTCCCCCGCCGCAAGCTCGATGAGGGTCATAGCCGCCGCCATGATGACAAACAGCAGCAGCTTTTTGAGCCATGGGCTGTCAATGCCGATGTGATCCTCCAGCGAAGCCAGCAGGTACAAAAGGGTCAGCCCGAAGCCGTAAAGCGGCAGGCAGGGTCCCGTCAGGAATCCCGGGTTTATCCATATGCGCTCCTTGTTGGCGGGCTTGAAGCGGCGGTAGAATACCTCTATCACCCAGCCGATAAAGCTCCCCGCCGAAAACAGCAGCGCCAGTATCATAAGATCGTAAACTATAGTCATAGCCGCAGCTCCGCTATTTTTGCAGGATATTCGCTTCGGGGATCATCTCACCCGCACACTGCTCGCACATTATTTCCGTAAGGTCTCCCTCAGCTTCCAGCGCAAGACAAAGCTTTACATACATAGCGTCGGGAGCAGCCTGTGGCAGCGATATCGCCCCGAGAGCGCGGAACTTTTCGGCTGTGGCGTATTCCTGCGCCCTGCCGCCGGTTCCGGTGATGAATACCGGGATACCCAGCTCCTTTGCTTCCGACATGAACCGGGCAAACCTGCCGTCGGCGCAAAGCGTCCCCGAGTGGTAGCTCTCTATCATCACGGCTTTGGCGCCGCTGCCTGCAAGCGCCGGATAGAACGTCCCGGGCAGAGCCTTGATGTAAAGCACCCTGCCGAAGCCGCCGGTAAGCTGTTCGTCGCTCAGCGACAGCAGAGAGGACAGCCGTCCGCTGCCGGAGCATTCCCGCCATGAGCCGGCAAGCGCACCGGGTCCCATGTAAAACAACACCTCGTCGCCTATGCTCTGCAAAAGATCATCGTAGGGACGCTGCCGGAAAAGCCGTGCTCCGTGGTGTATCACTGCCGCACCTTGAAAATACCAGGGCACAGCCACGCCTTTGCTGCCGGATTTGATATACTGCAAAGCCGCCGCAAAGTTGTGCCGTCCGTTGGAGTGACAGCTGGAAAGGGGAGCCGCAGAGGACACCAGCGCTATCGGCAGACTGTCACCGAAAAGATAGGAGAGGTACGCCGCCGTGTATGCGAGGGTGTCGGTGCCGTGGGTGACGATCACTCCGTCAAAGCCCGCCGACTCCTTCTCGATACAGCGGGCGAGCTTCGCAAGCTCCGAGCCGGAAAGCTCCTCGCTCAGAATGCTGTAAGGCTCGGCAGTCTCAAACTGCATATCGGGGCTTTCAAAGCCTCTCAGCAGCGTGTAGGGCGGCTGTCCTGACAGCTCGACCTTGTCCGAGTTTATGCGGCTGCCTATGGTGCCGCCGGTGAATATCACTTTTATTTTCATGCTCATCATGCTCCGGGATATTTTTTATAATATAATTATGTGCGGGATAGCCTGTGTTATGACCGTCACATCATAATATTATACCACATTATATGTTTTTTTTCAAGTGATATTTTGCTAATTTTAAAAAATCTCAAAAATATCTGTCTTACCCCCTTGAAATCTTTTCCGAAACGTGATAGAATATATAATACAGTATGTACGAAAGGGGAGGTAAGCATGGCTAAAAAGAAAAAGCGAAGCGGCAGACTTCGCGTGGATATCATCGTTGTAGTGTCTATAATAGTGCTGCTGGTGACATTTTTCTCCTATATGCTCAATACCTCTCTTGAGGACGTGCTTGCCGATCAGCGCGGCGAGGGTGTCATCATAACCCATACCAGCTCGGCTGACAAATAACTGTACACCGGCACCCCGTTACGGCGGTGCTGTTTTTGTCTATATTGACTATTGACATAGGCTAACTTATGTGGTAGAATATAAATCACAGTAAATCTGTATGAAATAAGGGAAAAGAAAAAAGGAGTGAAGTGCTGTGAAAGCAAAGGTAAACGAAAGGACATTCAGGCTTGTGATATCGGGGCTGCTTGCGGCGTTCACCACGATCGCGACGCTGCTGATACAGATACCCACCCCCACAAAGGGCTATATGAATCTGGGCGACTGCTTCGTGAACATCTCGGCTTGGATCTTAGGCCCCGTTTACGGCGGCGCGGCAGCGGGCATAGGCTCGGCGCTTGCGGATATCATCTCGGGGTATTCCGTCTACGCCCCGGCGACGCTGGTCATCAAGGCACTCATGGCTGCGGCTTCGGCGGTGGTGTATGTAAAACTCAGCAGCCGGTTCTCCGGCTTCGGCTCAAGGATAGCCGCGGCGGTCACAGCGGAGCTGATAATGGCAGCGGGCTACGCCCTCTTCGAGTCGGTGCTTTACGGCTCGGCGGCAGCGGCGATACCCGGCATCCCGGCGAATATCGTCCAGGGCATACTGGGTGCTGTGATCTCGGTAGTGCTGTTTGAAGCGGTGCTGAAACGCATACCCTATCTCAGAGAAAAATAAAAAACACCGCCATGCAGGTGATATCCTGTCGTGGCGGTTTTTTGTTTTGATGTGTCAGGTGAAGTAGGTGTGCAGCTTCTTTAGGTCTGAGGCGTACTTCCTGTAGCGGGGATCGTCCTTGTCGAGTATCGGGTGGGCGAGAAGATCCGCCATGGTAGCCTTGACATTGTTAAGATATTCCTCAGCCGCACCGGTAAGACGTATGTTCACGATACGGTGGTTGTTCTCATTCTGGAACCGCTCCATAAAGCCCAGTTTTATCAGCTGTGAAACGGCGCGGGTAGCCTGCTCGTTGCTGGTGTTGATACGCTTGGCGAGGGCAGACATACTAAGCACGCCCGCGTTAGCCATAGTGAGTATTATTATCTGCTGTGTTCTTGTAATTTTTATCTCCTGTCTGTCAAAAGCTTCATGTATAAACCGGCGAAGCTCGGGATAGACACCGAATATCGCATCTGCACTTTCGGTAAGCGCCTTGTTCTCCAAAGTCAACGTGTCCCCTTTCACGGCTGCATATCCGGCAGCCGGCTGCCTGCTGCGTCAGCCTGTGCGGACGGCAGACAATGCCTTGATATTACTATATTATTATAAATCACATTGCCTTATTTTGTCAAGAGCAAATCGACATTTTTAGTATATATAACAATTATTTGGTTATTGTAACCATAAAAACTGGAAAAATTTAGTCATTAGTAACATTCTGCCGGCAAAGTGTATGCCTGAAAAACCGCATAATAAAGCGCTTTTTCCTGTGTGAAGAAAAAAGCGCCTGACAAATGATATCAAGTTGTGCCGGGGGTCTTTACCAGCTTTATGCAGCGGTGTACGCTCTCGGTGAACTCCTCGGGCGTGACCGGATCCTTTGAGGTGAGCCAGCGGATGAGAGCGCATATCACGGCGTCGGAGAAAAACTCCGCCGCAAACACCGAATCCCGCTCGTTGCTGAAATACTGCATGAGATATTCCAGCAGTATCGACTCAAGTATATCGTGGAAGTAGTCGCGGAAGGAATTCTGCCCCTCTATCTTCAGCGCCTTGGAGTAGAAACGTTTGTTCTCGTGGAAATACCTGCACACGTCGTTCAGGTGCTGCCAGCCGTTGTCCTCGGCGGAGTAGTTGAGTGTGTGGACGAACTCGGTGTAGAATATCCAGTTGACCAGATCGTACTTGTCCCGGAAGTGATAGTAGAAGCTTTTGCGGTTCATGCCGCACTCGGTGCAGATGTCGCCGACGCTTATCTTGGCGAAGGGCTTGCGGTTCATCAGCGCTTTGAGGGCGGACGCCAGCGCCTTTTTTGTAGCGTTAGATTCAGCCAGCTGTCATCACCTCCCGGAAAGCAAACGTTTGTTTAAAGAAATATCAGAAAACAGTAGAAAAATATCTGAAACAAGATATGTTTTTCAATAGTTTACACAATCTTATTATATTATGAGACTGTGTGCAAAATCAAGCGTAATTTTGCAGTATTTTTTTAACTTTTTTTGAAAAAATGCTTGACAGCCGGGGCTATATGTGGTATAATCATACTGGGTGAATTTATTTCACCCGGGAGATCATTTATCATCAAACAAAAACTAATGGAGGGAACAATCATGCAAAAGAAAAGAATCGCATCATTAACAGCTGCTGCTGTTATGGCACTCGGCAGTGCTGCTGCGGTAGTACCCGCATCGGCTGACGCTTCCTTCGATACTGCTGCTGTAGTATCTGTTGAGGCTAAGACTGCTACGATCAAGTTCAACCCCAACGGCGGTACCGTTATGGGAGCTAAGAAGAAGACCTACAAGAAGGGTAAAAACCTCGGCATGCTTCCTAACGCAAAGAAGGGCAACCTTGCTTTCGACGGCTGGTACACCAAGAAGACCGGCGGTAAGAGAGTTACCTACAAGACCAAGCTGAGCAAGTGCACCAACAAGACTTTCTATGCTCACTGGAAGACCATTGACCAGCCTCATCTGAAGTGGAATTGGTCCAACAGCTTTGAGGGCTTTGATTATCCTTATGACTACATCACTCCTTATGAGATCTACAGATATGTATTCGACAAGAACTATGCTGACTGGCTGTGGGAGGATAACTACTTCCAGTATATGCCTTGGGGCGGTAACTGCTTCGGTATGTCCTCTACCGCTTCCTTCAACGTTCTCGGCAAGACCAACATCAAGACCTTCAACAAGAAGGCCACCTTCACCAGGGATGTTAAGCTTAAGAACAAGAGCGCTAAGCTCAAGCTGACCGCCGGACAGTTCTGCGAGGCTTCTCAGCAGCTCCAGTACAACTGGAAGATCCAGAAGATGTACAAGACTAACGAGAACAAATATCAGGCTATTGCTAACGCTGCAAAGAGAACTCATAAGACCACGGGTGCTCCTATTGTTATCGGCGTTCTTGACCGTGTAAACGGCGGCGGACACGCTCTGCTGGCTTACAAGTTCGTTAAGGGCGACAAGTATTCCGATAAGGTTTACGTTTATGACTGCAACTATCCCGAGAGCAAGAATCAGTATGTTGAGCTGAAGAAGAACAGC
>CACXDI010000003.1 GCA_902766335.1 uncultured Ruminococcus sp.
ATGACAGAACTAAAAATAGGTCAAGAAGTAGAAATGGAATACGGCGGCAAGGCGAAGGTCTTGGGCGTCATCGGCAGCGGCGGACAGGGTACTGTCTACAAAGTCGAGTTCCAGGGCACCAACTGGGCGCTGAAGTGGTACGACATCGCGAAGATGAAGAACCCGAAAGAGTTCAGACAGAACATCCAGAACAACATCTCAGACGGCGCTCCCAGCAACAAGTTCCTGTGGCCGAAATATTTGTCCAAAGAGACCGAGGACGGCACGTTCGGCTACCTCATGGATCTCAAGCCGGATTCCTTTGACTCCTTCGTTGACATACTCAATACATACAAGATCTCTGTTGATCCGCTCACCGGGCAGGCTCAGAAAAAGACCGTCCGCTTCACCAATCTCTACGCCATGGTTACGGCGGCGATCAACATTTCCAACGCTTTCAGACAGCTGCACCGTTCCGGTAAGTCATACCAGGACTTGAATGACGGCGGCTTCTTCATCAACGTTGACACCGGCGCTGTTCTGGTAGTTGACTGCGACAACATCGCTCCCGACGGCGCGAACTTCGGAATCGGCGGTAAGCCGGGATATATGGCTCCCGAGATCGTGCGCGGCGTGGCTAAGCCTGACGTCCAGACGGATAAGTACTCGCTTGCAGTAGTGCTGTTCAAGCTGCTGTTCAGAGGCGATCCTATGGAGGGCGAGAAGGTTGTCAAGGACGTTTGCCTTACCGAGTCCAGCGAGCTCAAGCACTACGGCTCCGAGGCGCTGTTCGTTTACGATCCGAAGGACGCGAGCAACAGACCCGTCCGCGGCATACATGACAATGTTATCAAGTTCTGGAGAATGTATCCGAAATACGTAAAGGACGCGTTCACCATAAGCTTTACCGACGGTCTGACAGACCCCTCGAAGAGAATCATCGAGAACGAGTGGCAGCAGATATTCATGAGACTCCGCACCGAGATAATCATGTGCGGCTGCGGCAGGACAAACTTCACCTCGATGTATCAGAAGGTGGACGACAAGACCTACCGCTGCCCCAAGTGCGGTATGGAGTTCCTCACCTTGGGCTTCTCCAACAAGGAGTTCAGAATGCCGCTGTATCTGGGCTGCCGGTTCTACGAGTGCGACATCGACGAGAACTCCGACAACTTCCAGAATGTTGCCGGCGAGCTTGTTGAGAACAAGGTCAAGGCAGGAATGCTTGGTATCAAGAACACCTCCGAGCGCACCTGGAGAGTCAAGATGCCGGACGGTCAGTTCTATCAGATCGAGCCGGGCAAGGGCTTCCCGATCTGGCGCTGGCTGGAGATCGACTTCGGCGGGGTAACTGCGAGGATGTAATAAGCGGGTCAAGCCGCGCGAGGCTTATTTCCAAGAGCCTTGACTCAACATCGAGGAGGAGCCAATGGCAGGGGCAAGCCCCTGCCCTACACAGATAGATATATACTATCATACCTACCGTATCAGTACAAACAGTGTAGGGCGGGGGTGAGTTTGCTTGCAAACTCATAGGAGCTTTGCGACGGTAGCCCCCGCCACAAGAGATCTCAAACTCTACCGCGCTGCACCGTAAACCTCACAAAACAAGGAAACGTGCTAAAGCACTTAGCGGTGGAGGGGTCCGCCGAAGGCGGGTCTCGTAACTGTGCGTAATATATAATGCAGTTTTGCAAATCCAAATAAAGGAGAATGAACCTATGAGTGAAAAAGAGAAGAACGAAGCTCTGGAAGAAGAAGAGCTCGATCTGGACGATATGCTTGATTTCGATGACGATGATCCATTGGGGGCGACTGCTGTGTCAAAGAAAAGTCTGGTCATCTTCTTCCTGATCGACACCTCAGGAAGTATGAGAGGCAAGAAAATGGGTGAGCTCAACACCGTTATGGAGGAGCTTATCCCTGAGATAAGAAAAGTCGGCGAGGCTGATACCGACGTTAAGCTGGCGGTACTCACCTTCTCCACCGGCATTCAGTGGATGTACACCGAGCCTATCAACATCGAGGACTTCAAGTGGGCAAGGCTTGAGGCTAAGGGCGTTACCTCCATGGGCGCGGCGTTTACCGAGCTGGCGGAGAGAATGTCGAGAAACGGCTTCTTAAACAGCCCGTCTCTGTCCTTTGCGCCGGTTATCTTCCTGATGACTGACGGCTATCCGTCTGATGACTACAAGGCTGGTCTGGAGGCTCTGAAGGCTAACAGCTGGTACAAGTTCGGTCTGAAGGCGGCGCTGGGTATCGGCAACGAGGCTAACGACGAGATGCTGGCTGAGTTCACCGGCTCTCCCGACACCGTTGTTCATGCGTACTCCGGCAACCAGCTGGCTCAGATGATCAAGATCGTGGCGGTAACCGCTTCACAGATCGGAAGTAAGTCCATGACCCTCTCCGACGAGCACGGCGACGAGCTCCAGGAGGAGGACGTATACGCTACCAAGCAGAAGATGCTCGGACAGCAGATCCAGGATCTTGTAGGTACCGAGGGTAACGACAACGAAGGCTTCGATACAGGCTGGTAAAAAGATCACACCGGGGCTGCTGTACTGATTTTCGGACAGTTAATGTGTACGTAAAACTGTACAGCAGATCGTATTCCGGAAAGTATTGCCTGTAGAAAGGGGCTAATGAAAAGAAATGTTTAACGCATTCAGCAAGTCTGTAATGGGTCAGAGTCATGTCAAGAAAAACATCGTGTGTCAGGACAGCTCGGCGCACATGGTGACGGATAACTATGCTATCGCGGTGGTAGCGGACGGTCACGGCAGCAAGAAGCATTTCAGGAGCAACATCGGCTCAAAGTGCGCTGTCGAGGCTACGCTTGAGGTGCTGGAGAAGTTCCTCGGCACCGAAGGTTTTTTCGAGACCTTCCCGGAGCGCCGGAAGAACGTAGTGCGCAACATCGAGAAGCAGGTCATCGCCTGCTGGAACGAGAAGGTCAACGCTCACCACGACGCAAATCCTGTCACCGTTGTTGAGAAAAAGCCTTTCGAGCATGATGAGTTTGCGGCGATACCGGTGGAGAGCTACTACGGCACCACCCTTATCTGCGGCGTTATGTGCAAGGACTTTTCCTTCGGCTTCCAGCTGGGCGACGGCTCGCTGGTAACGGTGCTGGAGGACGGCACGACTTCCATGCCCATGGACTACAACGAATCCAATCCCGCCAACATCACATCCTCGATGTGCAACGCAAATGCGGCGTCGATGTTCGCGGAGTTTTACACCAAGGAGCCGAGAGTAGCGGCGATATTCGCGTCTACCGACGGACTGTACACTACCTTCGGCGGCGAGCAGGCGTTCTTTGACTATCACACGCTGATAGCAAGTCAGCTGATAGACGTGGACAAGGTGCGCGCGTCGGTGGAGAACAACATAGCCAAGAGAACGCACTACGGCACGGAGGACGACATATCCTTCGCCTGCGCGGTGGACAGCGATCTGCTCACCGAGTGCAGACCCGCGCTGGTGGCTAAGGTAGCCGAGAACAAGAAGGCGGCGGCGGAGAAGAAGATCA
>CACXDI010000004.1 GCA_902766335.1 uncultured Ruminococcus sp.
ACGGGACTTGAACCCACGGCCTCTACCACCCCAAGGTAGCGCGCTACCACCTGCGCCACACCCCGAACAACGTAATATATTATATCACATTATGGAGCCTGTGTCAAGCTTTTTCGCGGATTTTTTTTGACTTAATTGTAAACTTTCTTGCAAGCCGGAGAATGCCTGAAAATGCTTGCTTTTTGTTTTTAAATAACAGAAAATACATAATAAATCAATTTGGCGTTAACAAGTATGCTATATAATATAAAATGTAAGAGTGTGTACAGCCGGATTTTTATTGCTTTTAAACAAACCGGCGGGAGGTATTTGTATGGCTAAGAACAGTACCGCTAAGGGCGGGCAGGATAAGTATATGTGCTTTGTCAACCGCGAGCTTTCGTGGCTGCGGTTCAATGAGCGTGTTCTTGAGGAGGCGGAGGATCCGGACGCCCCGCTGCTGGAACGGCTCAATTTCATAAATATATTCCAGTCGAACCTGGACGAGTTCTATATGGTGCGCGTCGGAGGGCTGAAGGACGCCGCAATGATCGCGGGCGGTCCCGTTGACGTCCGTACCGGTATGACCGCAAAGGAACAGCTGGCGGCGATACTGCCCGAGACGGTCAGGCTCCAGAAACGCCGCGACGCCGCTTACGCCGAGCTTATGCGCCTGGTAGAACGTCAGGGCGTCAAGATAGCCTCCTTCGGGGAGCTTTCCAAAAACGAGCAGGACTTCGCCCGCATAAAGTTCAAGGAGGATATCAAGCCGCTGCTGTTCCCCGCTATCGTCGGCAAGCGTCAGCCCTTCCCCTTTATGAAAAGCGGCGAGGTCTACGGCTTCGCTCTGCTGGAGACAAGGAGCGGCAAGCGCAGGATAGCTATTGTTCCGTCGCTGTCGCCTATGTTCCCGCGAACTGTGCTCGTGGCGGGCATGAGCGCCAAGAACCGCGTTGCCGTTATCGGCGTGGACGAGCTGATACTTCACTTCTTTGAGGATATCTTCCCCGAGTATAAGGTGATAGAGAAGTCGCTTATCAGAATAGTGCGAAACGCGGATATCGACGAGGAGCAGGTCTACGACGAGGGCATAGATTACCGCGCACATATGGCTGAGGTGATAAAGCGCCGCAAGAAGCTGGCTCCCGTTAAACTGGAGCTTTCCCGAGATTTGAGCCCTGCGGCGGTAGCGGAGCTTTGCGAGGCTCTGCGGCTGGAGAAGAAATGGGTGTTCCGCATAGACGCGCCCCTGTCTCCCGAGCCGATAAACCGGGTGCGTGATATACTGGCGGACAAGCCGAAGCTCAGCTATGCAAGACGTATACCTCAGCGCTCGCCGCTGATAACCTCGCAGGATATGATAGCCGAGATACTGGATCACGATATACTGCTCCATTACCCTTACGAGAGCATAACGCCATTCCTTGACCTGCTCCGGCAGGCGGCGCGTGACCCCGATGTGATCTCGATACAGATGACCCTCTACCGCATGGCGAAGAACAGCAAGGTGATAGAAGCGCTGGAGGAAGCCGCCGAGAACGGCAAGGAAGTGGATGTGCTGGTAGAGCTGAAGGCACGCTTTGACGAGGAGAACAACATCAACTGGTCAAAGCTTCTGGAGCAGGCGGGCTGCCGCGTGATCTACGGTATCGACGGTCTGAAGGTACACTCTAAGCTCTGCCTTATCACACGCCGCAGCGGCGATGATATACAGTACATAACCCAGGTGGGCACCGGCAACTACAACGAGTCCACCGCACGACTCTATACCGATCTGTCTGTTATGACTTCAAACAGGGATATTGGTCTTGAGGCGGGGAGAGTGTTCAGGAGCCTGCTTATGGGTGAGACGGTTAAGGAGACGGAGCACCTTATGGTGGCGCCCAACTGCCTGCAAAACAAGATACTCGACAAGATATCCGCCGAGATCGAGAAGGCGGAAAGGGGAGAGCCTGCCTACATCGGCTTCAAGCTCAACTCCATGACCGATATCAAGATAATGAACCGGCTGATAAAGGCGTCCCGGGCGGGCGTCAGGATTGAAATGGCGGTGCGCGGAATATGCTGTCTCAAGCCGGGGATCAAGGACTATACCGATAATATCCGCATAATAAGCGTGGTGGGCAGACTGCTGGAGCATTCCCGCATATACATCTTCGGCGCAGAGGATCCTGAGGTCTATATCGGTTCTGCCGATCTTATGACCCGCAACACCGAAAAGCGTGTGGAGATAGCCGCGCCTATACTCGAGCCGGAGCTGAGAAAGCGCGTCCTCTCGATATTCAGGGACGTTATGGCTGACACCATGCAGGCGAGGGAAATGCTCCCCGACGGCAGCTACAGGCGGCTGAGGACAGCCGGCAGCGCCCCGTCGGTGCAGGAGCAGCTCTACGTCAAAGCCTACGAGGCGGCGGGGACGGCTCTGCCGGAATGACCGCGCCGTGACCTGCGGGCTGTTATGAAAAGGAAGTGATCTATTTGGCGGTGCCATTGGCTGAACGTATACGCCCCAAGACCCTCGACGATATAGTCGGACAGCGTGACCTGCTGGGTGAGGGTATGCCGCTTCGGCGGATAATCGACGGCGGGAAGATACCCAACATGATCTTCTACGGGCCCTCCGGTGTGGGCAAGACCACCGTCGCCCGCATGATCGCCGACAACACCAACATGACCATGCACCGTCTGAACGGCACTTCGGCGTCCACGTCGGATATCAAGCAGGTCATCGCCGAGTCACACAGCCTTCTCGGCGGCGGCGGGGTACTGCTATATCTCGACGAGATACAGTACATGAACAAAAAGCAGCAGCAGAGCCTGCTGGAATACATCGAGGACGGCTCTATCACGCTGATATCCTCCACTACCGAGAACCCCTACTTCTACGTATACAACGCCATAATCAGCCGTTCTACGGTGTTTGAGTTCCACCCGGTGACCCCCGACGAGGTGCAGCCGGCGATACGCCGTGCCTTCTCGGTGCTTGCCGAGGACTTGGGGCTGAAGCTCAGGCTGGAAAACGGCGTCTGCGAGCATATAGCCTACGGCTGCGGCGGCGACGTGCGCAAGTCGATAAACACCGCCGAGCTGTGCGCACTTTCTGCCGACAACGACGGCGAGAGCCTTACGGTGCGGCTGGAGACTGCAAAGGCGCTCACACAGCGAAGCAACATGAACTATGACCGGAGCGGAGACCAGCACTACGACATACTGTCGGCGCTGCAAAAGTCTATACGCGGTTCGGACGAGAATGCGGCGATACACTACGCGGCGCGGCTTATCGAAGCGGGCGACATTATCTCGCTCTGCCGGCGGCTGCTGGTGATTGCAAGCGAGGACATAGGGCTTGCCTATCCGCAGGCGGTTCCGATCACCAAAGCCTGCGTGGACAGCGCCTTGCAGCTGGGTCTGCCGGAAGCGCGAATACCCCTCGCGGAAGCGGTGATACTCCTTGCCACCGCGCCCAAGTCCAACAGCGCGTACATGGCGATGTCGGCGGCTCTGGAGGATCTGAAGATCAGCGGAGCCATGGAGTTCCCGCGTCATCTGCAAAACAAGCATTTCGACGGCGAGAACGCAAAGGTCAGGGGTCAGCACTATCTCTATCCCCACGACTATCCCAACCACTGGGTAGAGCAGCAGTATCTCCCGGACGTGCTGAAGGACAGGGTCTACTACAAATACGGCGAGAACAAGACCGAGCAGGCAGCAAAGGCATACTGGGAGCGCATAAAGAAATAGCAGCAAAGAGGACGAGCCGCAAAGCCGTCCTCTTGTTCATAGTGTGCTTTTCGTCCGGCGGGGGAGTCGCAGCCAAATGTAAACAATATATTAACTAGTCCTGCCGGCACTTGACTTTTCGGCGATTATGTGATAAAATATACTAGTCGTGGATCGGTTTACACCGCGCGAAATGGACAGGTGTCCGAGTGGTTTAAGGAGCCGGTCTTGAAAACCGGTGATACGGCAACGTACCGTGGGTTCGAATCCCACCCTG
>CACXDI010000005.1 GCA_902766335.1 uncultured Ruminococcus sp.
GAGCTTGCGCTCCTTTGCGGACTCGCGTCCGCGGCTTTATTGTTTCAATCGCAAAAATGCCCTTGCAAGCAAGCATTTTTGCTTCATAAAATAATAAGCCAAAGCCCATGCCGCGCATGGACTGCTGGGCTTAGCGCTCCTTTGCGGACTCGCGTCCGCGGCTTTATTGCTTCAATCGCAAAAATGCCCTTGCAAGCAAGCATTTTTGCTTCATGAAATAATAAGCTAAAGCCCGTGCCGCGCATGGGCTGCCGAGCCTGAGCCCGGCTTATATAATATATAATTATAATGGTATACCGGAGGTGAGATCGTGGACGGCAGACTTGAGCGTGAGATAACCTATCTCAAGGGCGTGGGGCCCAAAAAGGCTGAGATATTCAAAAAAGTCGGGGTAGAGACCGTCTATGACCTGCTCCAGTACTGCCCCCGCGACTATATTGATCTTTCCGAGCCCACAGAGCTTGCAAAGCTGAGACCAGGCGATGAGGAGCCGGCGGCGGTGAGGGTGCGGCTGGTCAAAAAGCTGCCTGCCGCTTACGTCCGCAAGGGTCTGACCATAAGCAAGGCGGTGTTCACCGACGATACCGCCGATGTCACCGTCACCCTCTATAATCAGGAGTACACCTTCGGGAACATGAAGGAGGACAGGCAGTATGTGCTGTACGGCAAGGTGACAGGCAGCCTGCTCCGGGCGGAGATGTCCTCGCCTATGATATTCCCCGGGGATTCAGAGGATCTGATAGTCCCCGTCTATCCGCTGACCGAGGGGCTGAACCAGAATTTTCTCAGAAAAGAGGTCAAGGCGGCGCTGGATCTGCTGGGGGACGACTCCCCCGACATAATGCCCCAGTACCTTCTGGACGAGATAAAGCTGCCCTCGCTGAAATACGCCTGGGAGAACGTCCACTTCCCCCGGTCTGTATACAGCGCGGTGGAGGCGCGGCGGCGGCTGATATTCGATGAATTTTTCATATACTCGCTGGCGATAGCCTACCGCAGAAGCACCTCGGACGAGCTGTCCGACTACGTGATGAAGCGGCACAGCATGAAGCCCTTCAAGGAGATACTGCCTTTTAGCATGACCCAGGCTCAGATGAACGCCTGCGCCGACTGCGGCTTCGATATGATGAGCGGGCGCAGGATGAACCGGCTGATACAGGGCGACGTAGGCTCCGGAAAGACAGTGGTGGCTGCCTGCATGGCGTACTTCACCTTCAAGAACGGCTATCAGTCCTGCCTTATGGCGCCCACCGAGATACTGGCGTCACAGCATTACGAGACCTTCAAGAAATACCTTGAGCCCTTCGGGGCGAGGGTATGCCTGCTCAGCGGCGGGCTGAGACCCAAGCAGAAGAAGGAGACCCTCGCCGGTATAGCCGACGGCAGCTATGACGTGGCGGTGGGTACTCACGCGTTGTTTTATGACGATGTGCAGTTCAAAGATCTGGCGCTGGTCATCACCGACGAGCAGCACCGCTTCGGAGTGGAGCAGCGCAAAAAGCTGTCGGCAAAGGGGCGCCGCCCCCACACGATAGTCATGTCCGCTACCCCCATACCCCGGACGCTGGCGCTCATGCTCTACGGCGATCTGTCGGTGTCGGTGATAAATGAGCTCCCCGCAGGAAGAAAGCCGGTGCAGACCTATGCGGTCAGCGGGAAAATGCGGGAGCGTGCCTACGGATTTGTCAAAAAGCAGCTGGACGCGGGACATCAGGGCTTCATCGTCTGCCCCGCCGTCGAGGAGAGCGAGCTTGACATAAAGGACGCCAAGAGCTACTACGAGGAGCTGAGCCGCGGCGCTTTCGCCGGGTACAGGCTGGGTCTGCTCTACGGCAAGCTGCCGGCGGCGGACAAGCAGGCGGTCATGGACGCCTTCAAGGAGGGCGCTCTTGACCTGCTGGTGGCTACCACCGTGGTGGAGGTCGGCGTGGACGTTCCCAACGCCACTATCATGATAGTTGAAAACGCTGACCGCTTCGGACTCTCCCAGCTGCACCAGCTCAGAGGACGCGTCGGGCGGGGCGGCGATGAGGCTTTCTGCGTGCTGATAACCGACAACACCTCGCCGGAGAACGTAAAGCGCATGAAGGCGATAAGCGGCACCAATGACGGCTTCAAGGTGGCAGAGGAGGATCTGCGGCTGCGGGGACCTGGAGATTTCTTCGGCACACAGCAGCACGGTCTGCCCGCTTTCAAGATCGCCGATCTTACCCGGGATATACCGCTGCTGGAAAAGGCTCAGAAGCTCTCGGCTGAGGTGATAGAGCAGGATCCCAAGCTGACCCGGGGCAGGAACCGCGATCTGAGCCGCATGGTACAGGAGCTGCTCAGACGGGGCAGCGAGATAAGCTAGCGAAGGGAGAAAAGCATGGATTTTACAGAACAATTCAAATACTGGATATTCAGACTGGTGCTGCTGGTCAGCGCTGACCTTATGGGGCTTATCGTCGGAAAGCTGCTGCTTTGGGTGACGGCTTCCTTCCTGCCCTTCGGTATGCTTTCTGTCAAGCAGTTCCTTATCAGCGACATGACCGGCTCGGTAGTGGCGGCAGTCACCATGACGGTGCTGCTTGCGCTGGTGTTCCGCGATGACGGCAAAAAGCACGCCGCCTACGAGGACATGGATCTTATACTGGTGACGGTGAGCGCGATACTTCTGCTGGCGGTGTATTTTATCCCGGTGATATTCTACAACCCCGCCGACAGCACCCGCGTGATAGATACTATCTACTATATGTTCTACTTCCCCTGCCGCTGGGTCATGGTGGGCTTCGGCGCAGACCTCAAGACGGCAGCCGCGGTGGGTATCGCGGTGATTCTTGGCATACAGCTGGCGGTATACAATTACAAATATACGTCATACAAGAAGAAGCACCCCTTCATGTTCAAGGAACCGGAGGACGGCGCGGAAAATGTCTGATTTCGTAGAATTTTTATGGAATTATTTTTATAAAAATATTAACTAACTTTTTTGAGTTGATCCGGGAAAAATAGATAAATTTACCGACTTTGTTCAAGATTAGTAAAAATGTATAAACAGGCAGGCTATATTTTGTTAAAAAAGTTATTGAAAAAATCTTTTAGAACGCTTGAATTAAAAAGAAAAAAATGTTATAATTAAGAAAATACGTTTTGTGTGCTGTCGCTGAAAGGCACTTAGCGATTTACAGCGGTAAAGCACAAGGGCAGAGCGTATTAACAGGTGGAGGTGTAACGAACTATATGAGAAATTACAGCTATGTTGCTAAGGACGCTCAAGGTAAGACCGTCAAAGGTGTTATCGAGGCTGAAGATAAGCAGCAGGTGCAGGAAAAAGTCTATGAGCAAGGCTTGTTCCTTATCAGTTCGACTGAGGCGCTCGGCGGTGTAAGACAGGAAGGTACCTACAGATTCAAGACGAAAACTCTTGCATTCGCGTGCCGTCAGCTTGCAGCGATGCTTACGTCCGGTCTGACTATAGTTAAGGCTCTGGATATCATGTATAAAGAGGAACAGAACAAGGGCGCTAAGGCGGTCTGGCTGGCTCTTTATGAGGATGTTAACAAGGGCTCCAGCTTTACAGAGGCATTGCTCAACCGAAGCGGAAGCTTCCCTGACTTTATGATAAGCATGGTCGACGCCGGTGAGTCGGCAGGTAACCTGGACATTACCGTACAGCGTCTTTCGGATTTCTATGCTAATCAGAACAAGACACAGAACACTATCAGGAGCGCTATGATGTATCCTATCATCCTGGGCATTCTGACTATAGTAATGGTAATAGGTATGTTTACCTTTATCATGCCGACATTCGCAAGCCTGATGTCTGAGGATAAGATGCCGCCTCTGTCAAGAGCGCTGTTCGCATTCTCGAACTTCCTGAAAACAAAATGGTATGTACTTATCATAGCTATCGCGGTCATCATACTTGCGATACGCTATGCACTGAAAACTCCGGCTATCAGACTTAAGTTTGATATGCTGATCCTTAAGATGCCGGCGGTCGGTCCTCTGATCGTAAAGATCTATGAGGGCAGATTCTCCAGAACTCTTTCTTCTCTGTATTCCAGCGGTATCCCGATGGTGGATTCGCTTCAGCGTTCTTCATCGGTACTGGGAAATTCATATGTCGATAAGATGTTCGTGCAGGTTATCGACGAAGTTAAACAGGGTTCGCCTATGTCTCTGGCGATCGCTAAGACAGAGATATTCGAGGGTATGTTCACCTCGATGATCTACGTCGGCGAGGAGTCGGGTGCTCTTGATGAGATACTCGAAAAGACAGCGGACTACTACGAGGAAGAAGCGGACGCGGCTGTAAAGCGTCTGGTAGCTCTGCTCGAGCCTCTCATGATCATTATTATGGGCGGCGCGATAGGTGTCTGCCTTGCGGGTATCTTCCCGCTGCTGTACGGCGGTATCGGTTCGCTGGAGAACTCGTAATAATACTACTGGGAAATTTTATATGGCTGTCCGGCGGGAAGACCGCCGGCTGCCTAAAATATTTAGAAGAGGTGAAGGAATAAATGCTGTCGTTTGATATTTCTGATAGACAGATAAACATTGTAAAAGGTGATAACACCGGCGTAAAGATCAGGATCGACAGATCGCTTACAGTTGACGTTCCGGAGGATATGATCATCAACGGTGAGGTAGTTAACCTTTCCGGTCTGGCTGATCTTCTGGTGTCCAACTTAAAGTCAGAGTCGATGATGGATAAGGAAGCAGTTGTTACTTTCTCGTCCAGCAACATAGTGTTTAAGGAACTTATCGTTCCTAAGGCAAAGGGTAATGACTTCCTGAACATGGTCCAGAACCAGATGCAGCAGGAAATGGGTATTACCGATGATTACTCGATCTCATATACTATAGTAGGTGAGGCGGGCGCTGATAACGCAGGCTCACAGAAGGTACTGGCTACCGCTTGTCCTTCTAATGTTGTTGAGGGCTTCAGAAAGCTGTTCAACATCATGTCCATTTCGCTGAAGTCTGTTAACATCAGCTGTAACTCTATCTCGCGTATCGTTCTGGCTGAGAAGGCTAATCTGGAGAAGATGCCTCTGCTGGTTTGCCAGATAGATGATAACTTCCTCGGTCTGACACTGTTCGAGAACGGACAGATGGCATTCGCAAGATATGAGCCTATCTCTCAGGAGGACTACGAGTCGGAGGAATACCTCACCGAGGCTATCAGTGAGAACATCTTCCGTATGGAGCAGTTCAATAAGGCAAGAGGCGGCCCGGGACTTTCCAACGTTATCCTGTACGGTAAGATCGACGACTTTATCAAGCTCGTTGACGCGCTGGACGCTCTCGACGTTAAGGCTTCGGTACTGGGAGTTCCTTCTCAGATCACCGGTTATGAGAACTTTGAGTTTACTGTATTCGCTAACGCTATCGGTGCTCTTTACAGAAGAAATAAGACTACCGAGCGTATCAACCTGCTGGAGGTAGACCAGGCTACCGGTAAGGGCGGCTCCGGTGCTTCCGCTACAACTCTTATCACTCTGGCTATCGCTGTGGGCGCTTCCGTTGCTCTGATCGCCGGTATCACGGGTATTATCCGTATCCGTGAGAACAGCATCAATAAGCAGATCGAAGAGGTCAACGTTCAGATCGAAGAGTGCAATAAGATAATCGCTGAGAATCAGAAGCTCCATGATTACATGATCGTTATTAATCAGTATCAGGACGCCGTTGATCTCGCTAAGGAAAATATTGATACACTTCCTCTTATCAAGAAGGAGATATTCGATCAGATCGACGAGGATATGAAGAATACCGAGGGCGGCGATGACAAGATCGTTTACACCGGATTCAAGTATGATAGAACATCTGGTCATATCACTATCAGCTCGGTACAGCTGCCTGAGCAGAAGACCGCTAACGATTTTGTTAAGACCGTTGTTGATACCGGATACTTTGCTGATGTTACTTACGGCGGTTATACCGGAACAGGCGAAGAGGGCAACCCTGTTATAATTTCCAGCGTTGAACTTTTCCTTAAGGATGTTCCTAAGGAGGACAGCTCCGAAGAAGCTGCTACAGAGGAGGTAACTGAATAATGGATATGAATTCACGTGATAAATTGATTCTGATCGCTGTTCTTACGATCGCAATCTGGGTGGCTGGTATAATGTTCTTTATCAAGCCTGCTATCGAGGCTGTTAAGACTGCAAGCCAGACGCTTGATGCTAAGGAGATCGAGCTTGCTGATCTTCAGAAGCAGATAAAGGAAGACGAAGACCTTCCTCAGCAGTGCCAGGAGGCTTATGACAAGGTAGTAAAGACCGCTGAGATCTTCTATCCTATGCAGAAGCAGCATGAGGCTATGATGGAGGTACAGGATCTTCTTGATATCAAGGATGAGACTAAGGAGCAGGACATCCAGAACCTGGATATGTCTATCACTACTGCAAACTCTGTAAACCTCGCAAGATACGTATTTACTCCCTCTATGGTAACTACTACCTTCGACGAGATCATGCCTGAGGAAAATGCAGAAGAGAATGCACAGATCGAGTCCCTTTCGCTGGGTGCTTACAACATGACATTCAACTTTACTGCTAAGAAGGAAGACCTTCTGACCTTCTTCGATCAGATACAGAACAAGACTCCCAGAAGCCTTATCATTGACAGCGTTGAGATCGGCACTGTAGCTGAGAACGAGGATGATACTGAGTGGAGCGGTTCTATCAGTATGGAATACATCATGATACCTTCCTTCCCGTCTCCCGACGATGTTGATAAGCTTTTCGCTAATCAGCCCGCTGAGACTGTAGACGCAGTCGAGTAAGGAAAAAAGCCCATTATATGGTAAGAATGACGGGAAAGTCATTCTTGCCATGTAGTGCTATATATTAGTTAAAATTTTTAAGGCTTTATTTAGAGAGGGTAGAGACTTAAAAAGGCTATAGAATTATGAAAGGTGGTTATGGAAGAGATGAAACGAGTAAACGGTAAAAACCAACAGGGTTCTGTTATGCTTGCCGTGGTCTGCATGGGTATGATGGCTATTGTTATGGCTACAACAGTGCTCGGTCTCGTTAATGCAACGAACCGCGCAACAGCCAGAAACGTAATGCGTACTCAGGCAAAGGTTACCGCGGAAGCTTGCCTGACAGAATTCGTAGGTGCGTATTCCGGAACGGATCCTGTGACTCTCAAGCCTAATTATGAGAAGCTCCAGACGCTTGCTAACGGCGGAACTGAAGCGTCTCCGGTGAAGATCAAGGTAAATCCCGGAAACACTGCATTTGATCAGTCGTATGGCGATACCAGCATTTACGTATACAAGGTAAATGCTACTACCTTCAAGGTAAAATCCGTCTGCACATTTGGCGGCGAGGGTATCATAACGCCCCAGAAGCAGAGCGCGAGCGTTGTTTTCGCATCTGCTTTGTCTACGCCTCAGCTCCCCAGTAACGCGCTGGAGGCTTCCGAGGGCGTTGACGGCTCCTATGAAATGGCTTGCGCTGTAGCAGGCGACATCTATCTTGAGAAGAAAAAGATAGATACAGACGGCGACGGTACTCCCGATGCTCCCGAGCCTGACAGAATAGTTTGGATCGGCGCTCAGGATACTACCTACAACTCTAACCTGTATTCCGAGTTTTCTCTTAAGTTCGGAAACGGCGTTATCTATGAGGATACCGTCAATAAGACCGGTACCCAGAACTATGAGCCTAACAAGTCTACACACGTAGGTTCCTTCTTCACACAGGCTCCTACCATATGGACTGAGGGTTACTTCATAGGCTACAACAGATTCAAGGTAAAGACTGACTGCGGCAAGACCGACGTTGATCTCTGGAACCATGACTCTAATCCTACCGGATACAAGAAGGATAATCTTGAGAACATGGACGGCTTTATCTATGCAAAGCAGCAGGCATTTATGTTCAATACCTCTACTGAGTATGTGATCGGTGAAGACAAGGATCACCCCATTGACCTCTATTGCGCGGGTCTGTATTCCGGTCAGATCAACAAGTATACTCAGAAGTTCAATGTTACTAACGGTTCCTATGACGCGGCTGAGGTCAATCCTGAGTATATAGCAGCTTCCGGCGTTAAGGATAAGTCCGGCAACACCGCTATCCAGGGCAACGGCAGCGATAATGCGTTTACCATTAACGGCAATCTCTACTGCTATGACAACGGCGGTCCTTCCGGCGGCGCAAACAAGCCCGGAAACCTTTACATCATGAACGGCGATCATACCTGCACCATAAACGGCGACGTTTTCGTAGAGCATGACCTGATCGTTACCAAGCAAAACAACAGCGTCAGACTTCAGGTAAACGGCACACTTCATGTCGGCGGTTCTATCTATGTAGTTGATATGAACGGCGACACCATGAAGCTCGATCCCAGAAACAGCGCTACTATCAGCGGCAACGCTATTGTAAACAATCCTCTTGCTGATGCAAATTACAAGCCTACTACCTTTGTTAAGGCTACCAAGGGTTACTCGCAGTATGTTGACAAGAATGATACTGTTAACCCCAGAAACGCAAGACCTACCGACGGCTACAATGCTTCTACCGGTCTTGACAGCGGAACGAGAAAGACTCTGAAGGATACCTATAAAGAAGCTACCCCCAACAACATCTTTGAGGCTTCTCTCAATACTTCTCATACCTATAACGCTTACTCCAAGGCAATAGCTGAGAAGTATGCAAGAGCTATGGCTACTCCTTTCAGCGAGACTGCAAAGTATAAGACCTCTACGGGCGCTATAAAGAATCTCGTTGATAAGCATGACGTTACGGTAACTGATCCTCATAATCCTAGTAATACAGAAAATGTTCCGATCTACGTCATCAAGAGCAGCTGCCGTCTTACCAAGGATGACTATCAGAGGTCCGGCGGCGCCGGAAACCTTACGGATCTTAAGGTTTACTCTGTAAAGCTTACCGATGAAGATATCGTTATCGCACTTCCTCTTAACGATAACGTCATCCCGCTTATCAGAGTGGACTCCACCGAGAGAACGGGTGACACCTTCGTATACTTCGCTTATTACAATAACAGCTCCTCTGACCTCATTCAGTCGGGCAACACTATAACAGTAAAGAACTGCCTGTATCTCAGCGATACAGCTACTCTGCCTTCCGGAACAGGTTCGGTACTTGTTAACAACGTATGGACCGGCAGCAGCTTTGAGAATATCACTGTTAAGTACACTGCTTCCACCGCGGCATACAGATCTACCAAGACGGTCAAAATGGACGCGGGCGGTAAGAATATCTGCTACTGCGCGGATATCACACTGTATACTCCTTATGAAGAGGGTACACCGACATCTCCCAGAGTGATCTATGGTGATGAATTTGTCAGCTTTGCAAGAAGCAAGCTTGAAGAAAGCACAGTTGCTGATTACGCCGGCGAGGGCTTCCAGAACTACCTTATCTACTACGTTCCGGATGACGTAGCCTTCTATCTCGGTGATAACTCTCAGATACAGGGTATACTTTATGCTCCTGCAAGCTATGTTACCTTCGGCGGATCCGGCACCAGGATCTTCGGACAGGTAAAGTGCAAGAGATACACATTCGGTGCTGATATCAAGCCTAATAAGGTAATTTATCAGATCCCCGCTGCAGAAGGATCTATACTTGATTACATCAGCGCTGCAAATTCCAGCAGCAGTAATATCGAGATCCAGTATTATGAATACTAAGGAGGGAGATAAATGAAATTCAAAAAGAACCAGTCAGGTATGACTCTGGTTGAAGTAGTTATCTCACTCGCAATGTTCGCATCAATGTTCCTCGGTGCAACGATGTGCTTTGCTGCTGCTCTGAAGCTTACTAACAGGAATATGCTCAGAGACAAGGAACTTAATGTTCAGCAGAAGGTCATCGAAGAACACCAGGTACAGGGCGTGGCACTTGTGTCCGGACATTCTCTGGGCAGTGACAACATTACATTTGGTACTTCCGGTGCGTTTAATATGGCTACCGGAACCGGAACACTTGACAATGTTACTCAATTCCACGCTGTTAAGACTGCCGATCACGGTGATGATTACAACTTCGAGATCAAGGGTCTTGCAAGCAGCCGTAACCCTCTGGGAAATGCTGCCGGCGATTATGACAAAGCAGGCGGAAAGTATTGTCTCCATGTGATAAACGATACTACTCAGAATATTGATGTTATCATCTCGATGACAAGCGGCTATATCTATGAAGGCAACTTCTCTCAGGGTTATAAAAACTCGTCCTCGCTTTACAGCCGTACCGTTCCCGGTAAGGGCGCGGGTGCTGTAGATGCAGGCGCTCTTCCTGCTGAGCTTCAGGTAGGCTACTATAATCCCGGAACTATAGGCTCCGGCGATCTGGTGATCTCCTGGACATTGGCAAACGGTGTCACCGGTCAGGAAACGGTGAACGGCGGAAACTTGTCTGCAAACGGAAGGATCAATATTAAGATCTCTGACAGCGGCAAATCTGTCGTCTATGACACACCGTAACGGGAATGAGGAGGTAATGATATGAGAAAACACTTAAAAAAAGGTTTTACACTTATTGAGCTCCTCGTAGTTCTCCTTCTGATGGGACTGATCTTCACCGCACTTGTAATGGCGATGAAGCCTGTTATGAATATCTATGCGGATATCAATTATAAGACTGATGAAGAGAACGGCTCTATCTCGCTGTTCGACTTCATCAACGGTGACCTCAGATATGCTACTGAGGTACAGATAATGAGTACCGACACCGACGCTATGCCGGCGGCAGGTAACTACAAGAACTTTATCGTGCTTAGCAACAAAACAAGACCTGACAGCAAAAAGAAGGCAAGAGGTTATGCTAAGTATGGTAAGACCAGTGATCCTTCAAACAGCAGGTACTGCGTAGACCAGAAGATACTGGGCGAGAACGACTTCCAGTTCTCTCTGGAAAGCTACAATACTGCAAATAATGAGCAGAGCATGACAATAGCAGCTCTGGCTCACCCCATGAAGGAAAATTCGACAAGATCCGGCTTTGAGGTAAACACCAGAAAGCCCTACAACTACAAAGAGGCTATACAGTTCGTTAACATGAGGTATGCTACTCAGCTGCCCAACCTTACTGTAAACTTCTCGCCTGCCGGATACGATGCTTCCAAGCCGTATCACTGGATACTTTACACCAAGCCTTCTGATCTTGGTACATCAGCGGCTACTCCTCCTTCAGGAAACACAGTCTTTAAGCCGCCCGCAACAGATCATAAGGGCAACAAGAAGGTAGATTACGGCGCAGCACTCAACGAGCTGACTATAATCTTCCAGGAGACTACTATTCCTTTCTTCTACAGAATTATAGCTGATGACTGCAATATTAGCTATCTGCATTCTGACGGCACAAAATCGCCGTTTGATCCCACCAACCCTTCGATGAATCCCGTAGGCGGAAATGTGACTCTGATCGCAACGATCCCTACCGGAAAAGAACTGCAGATAAGAAACGGCGCTAATATGGCGATGCTGCTCTATAAAAAGACGGGCGATCAGATGGAATCTGAAGGCTCGCAGGTGATATACATCTACAATGACGGTACTATGCAGGCTGACGGCACTACTCCTAAGGTATATCACAATGATCCTTACACTCCTCCCGGATCACTTCCCGATCCTAAGGAACTGTTTATACACTATCTGTATAAGGAGACCGATGAACCCGGCTACGGTGTGACTCTCACCGACGCTGACACAAATAACCTGGTTACTGCTAATTATGATTACTACGACAACAGCGGTTCCCGCAGGACAGGTCCTATCAACAGCGGCGGTAATGTATGGATCGGCTCTGAGGACGATGACAAGGACATCACGGTAAGATTCAGTCTTGCCGACGGTGAGATAAACCTCAAGTGGGCACGCGACAACGGCTCTGTTATCGGCGCTGATTTCGGCAACTACAAAGCAGCTGATATCCCCGATGGCGGCAAGCACATCTATATCTACGGCGGTGCAGTTTATGACTCCAATCCCATGCCCGATGCTATCAACCATACATCTACTGTTCACTTTATCTACAACAGCGAAATGGCAGACTGCAACGGTCTTGGCTTTAAGGACGTTGATACGCTGAAGAGATCTTCCACTACCGATTACGGCAACATCCCTGAGGGTCAGATGAAAATGATCGCTGCAAATCAGGGCAGCCTTGAGGTAAAGTGCACCATAATCAAGCAGAACGGCAAGGTTGGTCTGTGGACTGTAAAGGACGGCGCTAATGCCTATGCTGAGGTCATCAAAGATGAAGACAATGCTCCTTATATCATCGACGAGAATTCACCTGAGCATATCTGGGTATACAACAACAGAGCTTACAGCAGCAAGGACGAGATACCCGGCTTTAAGCCTATAGATAAGGAGATCACTATCCATTATCTCCAGGGCGCAAGAAACGCCAACGGTGTTGCAATGCAGGACGTTGATAATTTCTTTGAGACCTCCAAGGTCGGCTCCGACTTTATCCCTGAGCAGGGCATGATCGTATCGAGCAGTGATGAAGACTTTGAAGTCAAGCTGTATATCGTTAAGGACGGCGGTAAGGTAGGTCTTGGACTTAAGGACAAGTACAGCGACAATATGCTGGGTGGTATCCTTGCTACTCTTGATAAGGATTCTCCGGATCATGTATGGGTATACAAGAATACCTACTACGGCGACGACGAGGCAAAGGCAAAGGCTGACAGAGACGCCGACGCAGCCAACGGAAGTACAGGTCTTGATGTTTCAGTTACATGGAGCGGCAGCACTCAGAACTGGGGCGCTAGAGTATGGGTAGGAAAGATCAAGGTTAAAAACAATGCTTCTGATCCTACAGGTCCTTGCAAGGTAGTTGTAAAGTTCAACGGCAACGTTGATGCCAGCAGGGGTGCTTACACCAGCGGTAATGAATTATTTAGCAACTGTGAGGTAAACGGTGATACGATCACTTATACCTTTGACGACCTTAAAGCAGGAGAAGAGATCGGCATAATGAGATATCAGGATTGCCAGATCTACTGCACAGATGATGTTGCAGACTTCTCTGTAATTGAAGCTTACGCTGAATAAAAATTACTTTCACAAGCGGCGGCTTACCCGCCGCTTGCTGAAAAAATCCCCCGGGCGAAGAACCCGGAGGATTTTTTGAGCAAACAGATAATAAACTAAAGGATCAGTCAAGTTGGGGGAAATACGGATCGTTCGGAAGCTGCATAACAGCGCCCTCGCCGTAGACTATCTCAGCCAGACCGGTGAAATTCATGTACCAGCTGGCGATGTCAAATCCCCAGATCATGGCGATAAGAATGCCGAGGGACAGCCACGGACCGAATGCAAAGACCGATTCGCCGTTTATCCGCTTGAGGATAAGCCCCGCGATCGCGCCGATGACTATGCCGAACATGAGTGCTACCAGGATACGCGATGTGCCGAGGAAGAATCCCGCTCCTGCCATAAGGTAGACGTCGCCTAAACCCATGGCTTTGCCTTTAGAGATAAGGAATACCAGCAGCAGCGGGACGGAAGCCGCGAAAAGTCCGATTATGTGGGACTTTACTACTACTCCGCCTCTGCCGTAGCAGAAGATCATCTCGGGTATCGCGAGTGCTGCTATGAAAATGCAGACCGGCGTGGAGATGAGCTGTGTGTCCCAGTCCATGAAGAATACCACGATCAGCGCGGAATAGACAAGACAGCAGAGCAAAGTGTAGAGCAATCTTCCACTGAGGGGGTCTATCTTGAGCGCTATCAGCACCCAGCCTATGGCGTTGAGCGACTCGACTACCGTGTATCGCGGGGAGATAGGCTCGCCGCAGGCACGGCACTTGCCCCGGAGCAGGCACCAGCTTACTATCGGGATAAGATCGCGCTTTAGAATGGGCGTTCCGCATTTCATGCAGTGTGAGTTGGATTTTATCAGCGATTCCTCTTTCGGCAGACGGTATATGCAGACGTTGAGAAAGCTTCCCACTGTCGCTCCGAAAAGGAATATGAATACGTAGATTATCACTACAAAGATGTTATATTGAAGCTCGGGTGACATTGTTACACCTCCTTTGTAAATTGATTTAACATTAGTATAGCATATTTTTTACTTGATTGCAATAGTAAATCATTAAAATATCGCGGTTTTTTGCGTGGGTGTGCGCAAAAAAACAAGCCGCGGGACGGGAGATCTGATATATGAAGAACATACCTATTGGTGAACACCTGATCGAGAAGGGACTCGTTACACAGGAACAGCTGAACGAAGTCCTTGCCGCTCAGAAGGACGAGAAGAACAAAGGTAAAAAGCTCGGTGACCTTATCGTTGAGATGAAGCTTGTCACCGAGAACCAGTTCGCAGAGGTACTTGCCGAGCGTCTGAACATTTCCTTTATTGACCTTGACACCGCTGAGCTCCAGACGGATATCGTCAAGAAGATTCCTGAGGACAAGGCGAGAAAGTATAACTGTATCGCAGTTAATAAGGTAGGACGCAGACTCACAGTTGCTACCGATAATCCTTCGGACTTCTACGCTATGGAGGATCTGAGAGCTATTACCGGCTGCTCTATCTCCTTCCAGATGGCTACCGGCCCTGCCGTAATGAGAGCTATCGGACGCTTCTATTCTCAGGGCGTTACCGAGACTATCGTTGAAGAGGCTACCAAGGAGAAGGAAGAGCAGGTATCGCTGGACGAGCTCGTTAATGAGGCTTCCAATGACCGTATCGACAACGCTCCTATCGTTAAGCTCGCTAACGCTATCATCGAGAACTCCTTCCGTAAGGAGGCTACCGATATCCATATCGAGCCGTTTGCTAACGAGACTAAGATACGTATTCGTGTAAACGGTGACCTTATCGAGCTTATGAGGATATCCTCGGCACTCCATGTTGCGCTGGTAACACGTTTCAAGATCCTTTCCGGCATGAACATCGCCGAGAAGCGTGTGCCTCAGGACGGACGTATGTCGCAGACTATCGACGGTACCGTAGTTGACCTTCGTGTATCTAATCTTCCTATGGTTTACGGCGAGAAGGTCGTTCTCCGTATCCTTGCGAGCGATGACTCGGTAAGACGTATACAGGATCTTGGTATGACCGACTATAACTACGAGCGATTCGTTTCCTGCCTGAAGGTACCTCAGGGCGTTATCCTGGTTACCGGCCCTACCGGTTCCGGTAAGTCTACTACGCTGTACGCGGCACTGGGTGAGATCGCTAAGCCTAACCTCAACGTTATTACCGTTGAGGACCCTGTGGAAAAGAGGATAAGAGACATCAACCAGTGTCAGATAAATGAAAAGGCAGGCATGACCTTTGACGCCGCTCTTCGTTCTATCCTTCGTCAGGACCCGAACATCATAATGGTCGGTGAGATGCGTGACGCGGAAACTGCGTCTATCGCTATCAGAGCTGCTATCACCGGACACCTTGTGCTGTCCACACTTCATACCAACGACGCGGCTTCCACCGTTACCAGACTTGTGGATATGGGCGTTGTTGCTTACATGGTTGCTACTTCGCTTATCGGTATCGTGGCTCAGCGTCTTGTTAAGAAGCTCTGCAACGACTGCAAGACTAAGACTATGAGTGAGGATTTTGATAATAAGCTGATGGGTCTTGACCATTCTGTTGAGATATACAAGGCTGTGGGCTGCCACAAGTGCAACGACACCGGATACAGAGGCAGAACCGCTATACATGAGATCCTGCTGTCTACTCCTGAGATGATGGCGCTCATCACCCGTGAGGCTAAGGCAGACGAGATCGCAGAGCTTGCTAAGAAGCAGGGATGCAAACTGCTGAGAGACAACTGCACTGAGCTGGTTCTCGAGGGCAAGACCTCTATGGATGAGCTGGTAGCTGTTACCTACGCTATCTGATTCGGCGTTTTGCCCGCACGTTACGGTGCGGAAGTTAATGACTCTTATCCGCGGTCTGAAGGCTGCGGGATAATATGCCCGGTCTCTGCCGGAGATACTTTTTGCGAGCCGGGTAATACATATAAAATGGAGGTAATCGAAAAATGGCTATTGATATTAACAAGGTACTTGACGAGTCCCGAGCACTGGGCTGCTCCGACTTGCACTTTACTGTAGGTATCCCCCCTATCGTAAGACAGGGCGGTAATCTGAGAAAGCTTTCTTCCTATCCGGATATGACCGAAATAGATATCCGTCAGGTTGCAAGAAGCATGACCAACGAGAAGCAGTGGGCTTCCATTCAGGACAGAAAGGATACCGACTTTACATACGTATCCACCCGCGGCTTCCGTCACCGTGTTAACGTATATTTCCAGAGAGGCAATACGGCTATCGCTATCCGTCTGCTGAGAAACGATATCCCGACTCTTACCGACCTCGACCTGCCCCCCGTACTGGCAGAGTTCGTTATGCGTCCCCGTGGTCTGGTGCTCGTTACCGGCCCTACCGGTTCCGGTAAGTCCACCACTCTGGCGGCTATGATAGATCACGTTAACCTGCACAAGTCGGCTCACATAATCACCGTCGAGGATCCTATCGAGTACGTTCACGCTCACAAGAGATGTATGGTAAACCAGCGTGAGATCGGACAGGACGTTCCTTCATTCTCCCTCTCTCTCCGTGCTGCTCTTCGTGAGGACCCGGACATCATACTCGTCGGAGAAATGCGTGACTTCGAGACTATCGAAGCAGCTGTTACCGCGGCTGAGACCGGACACCTTGTTATGAGTACCCTTCACACCACCTCTGCGGCTTCCACCATTGACCGTATCATCGACGTATTCCCTGCTCACCAGCAGCATCAGATAAGAACTCAGCTGGCTTCTGTTCTGGTTGGTATCTGCACCCAGACCCTTTGCCGTACACTTGACGGCACCAGCCGTGTAGCCTGCTGTGAGATACTGAACGCTACCGACTCTATTCGTGCTATGATCCGTGACGATAAGGTACATCTGATCGGTTCTGCAATGCAGACCGGTAAGGCAGCAGGAATGCAGACGCTTGACCAGGAGCTTGCTAAGCTTGTTAACGAGAGAAAGATCAACATGGACGTTGCGCTTGAAAAGTGTGCAAACCCCGCCGATCTGAAGAGATTCATCGCTTCCGGCAAGGCTGGAGTATAAATTTAGCGAATTGATAATAAGAGCTGTCGTACAAAAGGGCAGCTCTTTTTTATTGCTCCCCCAATTAAACCTTGCCGGAAAGGCGCAGGCAAAAATAAAAAATATCAAGGCGTAAAAGCGCAGATGGGCTGTCGCC
>CACXDI010000006.1 GCA_902766335.1 uncultured Ruminococcus sp.
AAAAGCTTGAAGGGCGACAGCCCATCTGCGCTTTTACGCCTTGATATTTTTTATTTTTGCCTGCGCCTTTCCGGCAAGGTTTAATTGAGGGAGCAATATAAAGAATGGAGATGAAGAATATGTTAGAATTACAGGGTAAGTACAACAGCTGCAAGGTGTTCACCGACGTCATCGACCAGAGCGCCGTTTCGCAGCTCATCACTCTGCTGAACCAGCCTATGGCTGAGGGTCAGAGCATACGCATAATGCCCGACGTCCACGCAGGCAAGGGCTGCACCATTGGTACTACCATGACGATCACCGACAAAGCCGTCCCGAACCTTGTGGGAGTGGACATCGGCTGCGGCATGGAGGTCATAAAGATAAAGGAGAGCCACATCGAGCTGCAAAAGCTGGACAAGCTGATATACGAGAAGATCCCCTCCGGATTCAGCGTCCGCAAGTCGGCGCACAGATACAACAGCGACATTGATCTTACAAAGCTTTACTGCTATGACCACATAAACCACGACAGGGCGGTGCTGAGCCTCGGCTCGCTGGGTGGCGGCAACCACTTTATCGAAGCCAACAGGGGCAGCGACGGCAGCATTTATATCGTCATACACTCCGGCTCCCGGCACTTAGGCGTAGAGACTGCAAGCTACTATCAGGAGGAAGCCTATAAGCGGCTCAACGGCAGCTCAAAGAAGGACATCGACGAGCTTATCGCAAGGCTCAAGGCAGAGGGCAGGGAAAAGCAGATACAGAAGACGGTGACCGCTCTTAAAAACACCAAGCACACCGATGTTCCGAAGGAGCTTGCCTACTGCGAGGGCGAGCTGTTTGAGCAGTATATCCATGATATGAAGATCGTGCAGCAGTTCGCCATGCTCAACCGCAAGGCGATGATCGACGAGATAGTAAAGGGCATGAAGCTGCACGTCACCGAGCAGTTCACCACCATACACAACTACATCGACACCGGGAATATGATACTCCGCAAGGGTGCGGTATCGGCGCAGGCGGGGGAGAAGCTGCTTATCCCCATAAATATGCGCGACGGCTCCCTTATCTGCGTGGGCAGGGGCAACCCCGACTGGAACTGCTCCGCGCCCCACGGCGCCGGACGGCTCATGTCCCGTGCCGAGGCAAAGCAGAGCTTCACCGTGTCGGAGTTCAAAAAGCAGATGTCCGGCATATACACCACATCCGTAAGCTCCGCCACGCTGGACGAGTGTCCTATGGCGTACAAGAGCATGGAAGATATAGTTGACAACATCGGAGACACGGTGGAGATCGCCGAGGTCATAAAGCCTATCTACAACTTCAAGGCGGGAGAGGAGAAAAGCTGGAAATGAATACAGAGTATTACGACATAGGTCTGAACTTGTTTTGCAGACAGTTCCCCGATCCCGAGAAGGTAATTTCCGACACGGCGGCTCAGGGCGTAGCCTGCATACTTACCGGAACGGATCCGAAGGAAAACAAGCAGATAGACCTTTTTACCAAATCCCACGATATTGCTCCCCCAACTAAACCTTGCCCAAAGTAAAAGTAATAAAAGTAAACCGCGTTTGATCTCCAGAAACGAAGAGCAATTATTATTTTCTGACGGTTCAGACGAGATCGTAGTCACCTATGACCAGATAAAGAATAACGGCTACGATCTTAGCATGGAAAGGTACATGACCGATCAGGAAAAAGAAAACCAGAAGATCAGACGTCTTACCTATGATCTTATGAAGCAATACCCCGAGCTCAATTCACTGATAAACGAATATGATAGAATGAAGACCCCCAAACCATAAATCATTACCGGCGTCTGATCTTTCAGGCGCCGGTCTTGATTTTTATTTATCAAAAATTACCACTAATAAAATAAATTCGCCGGCAGATAATATTACTGCAAGCCCGAAACAAACGGCTCACAAACGCCGTAAAAAGAAAGGAAGAACAGTAATGAAAGGTATTACTACTAACGAAGGCAGACAGACCCTCGAGCGTTTTAAGATGGAAGCAGCAAACGAGGTAGGCGTTAACCTCAAGCAGGGCTACAACGGCGACCTGACCTCCAGAGAGGCTGGTTCTGTTGGCGGTCAGATGGTCAAGAAGATGATCGATTCCTACAAGATGGGCAATCATCAGTAAGCCTGTGACAGAATGACCTGACACATGAATGACAAAGGGGGCAGTCCGGGAAGGGCTGCTCCTTTTACTATCTGTTGTCAAATGTCCCGCTGACTTTTATTTGCGGCAGATTTTCCGCGTCAAACGCGAAAAAAATCGAACAAAACCATATAAATATCAGACTTTAGAGCTTTTTTAAATTATTGTTCATTGACATATCACAGTCATTTGTATATAATTTAAATATGCAAAGGCGCTGTATTACTACGGCGTCTTTTTGTTTTTTTGAGGATCTTGAGGAAGGAGGACAGATCTATGAGCAGCAATCTGAAGGTACTGATAGCGGCAGCTGACACAGGAAGAGCAGCACGTCTGAGGAAAATGCCGGTATGGCACGAGAACGGTTTTATACTTGCCGGAACAGCTTCGGGAAGATCGGAGACTATCAGGCTCTCAAGATCAGACTATGACCTTGTCCTTCTCTGCCACGAGCCGCCTCTCTTCTCCGCGTCATACATAATGCGCGAAATGGAAGGCTATGAGCGCTGTCCGCTGTTTGTCATAGTGAGCCACACGGACGACTATGAGACTATGCGCGAGTGCTTTCTTCTGGGGGCGGTGGATTTCATCACCGAGCCGCTTACCGATCAGAAGATCTCCGACGCGCTTTCGAGGGCTAAGGATCTGCTTAAAAAGAACACCTCCGGCTACGAGTACTCCTGTGCCGTGGACGAATACTTTGAGAAGCTGGGACAATCGGAAAGCAGCGACAAATTCATCGGCGAGCTGAAGAAATTCATCATCGACAGCGAGAACGTAACCGCCACCACCGAGTACGCCGCCGACTATTTTGGGTTCAACAAGGACTACTTCGGAAGAATGTTCAAGGCAAAGATCGGCATGTCCTTCGGCGAGTTCTACAACCGGTTCCGCATGAGATACGCCGAGCGGCTGCTCATGTCCGGAAAGTACAAGGTATACGAGGTGAGCGAGATACTGGGCTTTGCTTCGGTAGACTATTTCTCCTCCGTATTCAAGAAGATAACGGGGCAGCGTCCTTCTGATCTCAAAAAGTACTAGATCGGATTTTCTCTGTTATTTACCCTATGATGTCTGATTTTTATAGGGTATATCCAATTGATTTAAGGGCGCGATTAAAGTATAATTATTTATAGGCAATGATGTCTGCAAGCTCCAAGGGGCTTGTTGTGTCATTGCTTTTTTTATGATATTTTCAGGAGGTATATTGACATGTCTTATGTTGACGAGATCATCGAGCAGGTGATCGAAAAGAATCCCAGCGAGCCTGAATTTCATCAGGCTGTAAGAGAGGTCCTTGATTCGATCAGAGTAGTTGTGGACGCAAATGAGGAACAGTTCAGGAAGGACGCGCTTCTTGAGCGTCTGGTAAATCCCGAGAGACAGATAAAGTTCAGAGTTCCGTGGATCGACGATGAGGGCAACGCCCACGTCAATACCGGTTACCGCGTTCAGTTCAATTCCGCTATCGGACCTTACAAGGGCGGATTAAGACTTCACCCCTCGGTAAATCTCGGCATCATCAAGTTCTTAGGCTTCGAGCAGATATTCAAGAACTCCCTCACCGGTCTGCCTATCGGCGGCGGCAAGGGCGGTTCCGACTTCGATCCCAAGGGCAAGTCCGACCGCGAGATCATGGCGTTCTGCCAGAGC
>CACXDI010000007.1 GCA_902766335.1 uncultured Ruminococcus sp.
CTTGTACCCAAGCCTGCGCCTCATTTAGGCAATCTGACGAAAAAACTGACGGCGCATCTGTACCACAATCTTTGTGCGGTATTGCCTAAAAGAAAGTCAGGAGACATACATGACAAAGATATTGAGTATTTTATTCGCGCTGCTGATCTTTGAGATCATCATCGTGATACATGAGTTCGGTCACTTTATAGTGGCACGCTGGAACGGCGTTAAGGTCAACGAGTTCGCTATCGGCATGGGACCTGCGCTGTTCAAGAAGCAAGGCAAGCAAACGCTGTTCGCCCTCAGAGCCTTCCCCATAGGCGGCTACTGCGCCATGGAGGGAGAGGACGAGGAGAGCAGCGACGAGGGAGCCTTCTGCAAAAAAAGCGCTCCCCGGAAGATAGCTATAGTCTCGGCGGGTATCATCATGAATATCCTGCTGGGATTTATACTGCTTATCATCTACACCTGCGCTTCGGGACCCATAACCTCTACCACCGTTTCCAAGTTCTATGACGACGCTGTGTCAAACGCTTCGCTTCAGGAGGGCGACAGGATACTGTCGGTAGACGGCATGAGGATATTCACCGCCTCTGATCTGGTGTATAAGTTCCAGAACGACGAGGACGGCGAGTTTGATATGGTGGTAAAGCGCGGCGGCAAAAAGGTGGATCTCCCCGATGTCACCTTTGACATGAGAAAGACCGAGGGCGGCAAGAACTCCCTCTACATCGACTTTATGGTAAAGCCGGTAGCCCTCAACCCGGTGACGGTGGCAGGGGAGTCGGCAAAGTCGGTGCTGACCTACGGACGGCTGATATATATATCGCTGTTCGACATGGTGCGCGGCAAGTATTCCCTCAACGATCTGTCGGGACCGGTGGGCATAGTCGAGCAGATAGACGATGTTATAGACTCGGAAAAGACGGAGAACAACACCATAGACTGGCACTATCTGGCTCTTGACCTGCTGACCATGGCTTCGCTCATCACCATAAACATCGGCATATTCAACCTGCTGCCGCTGCCCGCACTTGACGGCGGACGTCTGGTGTTCCTCTTCTTCGAGCTTATCTTCCGTCACAGAGTCAACCCCAAGTTCGAGGGCGCGGTACACTTAGCGGGCATGGCGCTGCTGCTGGCGCTCATGCTGGTGGTGACGGTCAGCGATGTTACCAAGCTCTTCAAGTAAGAGGGAACGTCATCATGAGCGAGATTCACCGCCCGCGATGATCTTATACTAATCTCTAAAAGATTAGTATTAGTTACAGGAACAAAGCTCTCGCCGAAATGGTGAGGACAGATACATGATAATGCGAGGATAAAGCTATGGCAAGAAATGTAAGACCCGTTAAGGTGGGAGACCTCACCCTTGACGGCAGCAAGATATATATACAGTCGATGTTAAATGTGGAGGCTCACGATATCGAGGGGAGCGTCAGGCAGGCAAAGGAGCTTGAGACTGCGGGCTGCGAGATAATCCGCGCCGCCGTCCCCGATCTGGACGCCGTGCCGCTGATACCCGCGCTGAAAAATGCGGTGAGCGTACCGATAGTCGCGGATATTCACTTTGACTACCGCATAGCCCTTGCCTGCGCGGAAAACGGTATCGACAAGATACGCATAAACCCGGGCAACATCGGCGGCGAGGAAAAGGTACGCGCCGTAGTTGACGCCTGCAAGAGCCGGCATATCCCGATACGCATAGGCGTAAACGGCGGCTCACTGGAAAAGGAGCTGCTTGAAAAGTACGGCAAGCCCACCCCGGAAGCTCTGGTGGAGAGCGCTATGGGTCATGTGAGGATACTGGAGCGCTGCGACTTTGAGGACATCGTGATCTCCATAAAGTCCTCGAACGTGGCGACTATGATAAACGCCTACCGGCTGCTCGCCGAACAGTGCGATTACCCGCTGCACTTAGGCGTCACCGAAGCCGGCACCGAGCGTATGGGTATCATCAAATCAGCTATGGGCATAGGCTCGCTGCTGATAGACGGCATAGGCGAGACTATCCGCGTGTCGCTCACAGATACCCCCGTCAAGGAGATATACGCCGCGAAGGATATCCTCAAAGCCTGCGGCAGGGGCAGGGGAGTGAAGATAGTGTCCTGTCCCACCTGCGGCAGGACGCAGATAGACCTTATCGGGCTCGCCAACAAGGTAGAGCAGGCGGTAAGGGACGTTGACAAGGACATAACGGTAGCCGTAATGGGCTGCGTGGTAAACGGCATAGGCGAGTCGGGGAACGCCGACATCGGTATCGCCGGCGGCAAGGGCTGCGTGGTGCTCTTCTCCCGCGGCGAGCAGATATGCAGGCTCTCCGAGGAGGAGGCTCTGCCCCGGCTGCTTGAAGAGATAGACAAACTGTAAGGAAATACATATATGAAGGAATACACACTAGAGGAATTTCTTGAGGGCTATGGCGAGACCGTGCCCGAAAGTATGCAGGGCGCAAGGCTGCTAAGGATAATCTACAACGAGTCAAACGGCGGCAGCATGGTGCTCGTTCTGCGCTGCGACAGGCTGGTGAGCTTTGCCGACGCCTGCACATTCGAGCATGAGATGACCGACAAGCTGGGACTTGCCGAGCTGAAGCTGTCTCTCAAATACACCCCCGATATGCTGTCGGCGGATTACTTCTTTGATCTGACCCAGTTCCTGAAGTCGCGCTTTCCCACCGTCAACGGATTTTTTGACAATGCCGGCGTAAGCTATGAAAGCGGCTGCTTCCATGTAGATCTGAAAAATGGCGGCGGGGATATACTGAAAAAAGCGGGCATAGACGTCGCTTTCCCGCAGCTTATCCACGATATGTTCTCTATAAACGTGAAGATAGAGCTGGGCGGAGTGCTCAGGCTGGACAGCGAGACATACGCCGACGAGCAGAAAAAGCTTCTGGACGCTATCCCGATAAACAATCCGCTGCCTGCTCAGCAGGGCGGCGCTCCCAAAAAGCAGGAGCATGAGATCAATTTCCGCACCGTGGATACTGAGTTCACAGGTCTGCCGATAATCGCCGAGGGCGCAAAGGTGCTGATGGGTGCCCCGATAATGCCCACCGAGAGGGTCACTCCCATGTGGGAGCTTACCAACGAAACGGACGAGCGCATCACAGTCTGGGGCGAGATATTCAGCACCGATCTGCGTGAGACGAAAAAGGGTATGCTGATAGCAACGCTCTTCTTCACCGATTTCACTTCGTCACTTTCCATGAAGCTTATGAGCAGCAACTGGAAGCGGGGCAAGAAACTCACCAAGGAACAGCTGACCGCCGTGCTTGACAATATGAAAAAGGGTACGGCGATAATCACCACAGGTAAGATAGAGCAGGACGATTTTGACCACAACTTCTACTTTATCCCCGAGAATATAATGCAGGTCAAAAAGACCAGGCGCGAGGACAAGGCGGAGCAGAAGCGTGTAGAGCTTCACTGCCATACCAATATGTCCGCCATGGACGCGCTTGCCGCACCCTCAAAGCTGGTGCGCCGCGCCTTTGAGTGGGGACACAAGGCGATAGCCATTACAGACCACGGCGTGGTGCAGGGTTTCCCCAATGCGGTCAACGAGACAGCCGCCATACGCAAGAACGGCGGGGATTTCAAGACGATACTCGGTATCGAGGCTTACGAGGTAAACAATGATATCGTTATATACAAGGGCTGGGAAAAGACTAGGCTCACCGATGAGATAATAGTCTTTGACCTTGAGACCACCGGTACCAATCCTGTCACCGACAGGATGATAGAGATAGGCGCCGTGAAGCTCAGAGATATGGAGATAGTCGAGGAGTTCAACAGCTTTGTCGATCCACACCGCGATCTCACAGAGTTTATCACGGAACTGACCAGCATAACCGACGATATGCTCAAAGACGCTCCCGACGAAGCGGAGGCTCTTAAAGAGTTCAAGAAGTTCTGCGGGGACAAGCCGCTGTTCGTGGCGCACAACGCCGACTTTGACTGCGGCTTTATCCGCGAGGCGGCAAAGCGCTGCGGTATAGACTTCCCCTTCTCGCAGCTGGATACCGTTGTGATGTCCCGGAGAATGCTGCCCGATCTGGAAAAGCACAAGCTGAATTTCGTGGCAGAGCATTTCGGATTTGAGTTCAACCACCATCGCGCCTGCGATGACGCGGGAGTGTTGGCGAAGATATTCATAGAGCTTTCGCGGCAGCTCATGGAGGAGTATCCCAATACGGTGCTGACCGCCGATATGCTCAACAGCCTGCTTGCCGATACCGAAAGCGTCACAAAGGATAAGTCCTACCACCAGATAATCCTGGTAAAAAACAACACGGGACTTAAAAACCTCTACCGCATGATATCCGACTCAAACCTCAAGTATTTCAAGCGCAACCCGCGCATACCCAAGTCGGAGCTGGTGAAGAACCGCGAGGGTCTGATAATCGGCTCTGCCTGCGAGGCGGGAGAGCTGATACAGGCGTACCTGCGGGGCGAGAGCCTTGAGCATTTAAAGCAGATAGCTTCATTCTACGACTACCTGGAGATACAGCCGGACGGCAATAACGAGTTCATGCTGCGCTCCGACAGAGAGCCTTACGACAGGATAAACACGCCCGAACAGCTTAGAGATATCAACCGTTTTATCGTAAAGCTGGGCGAAGAGCTGGGGATACCCGTCTGCGCCACCGGCGACGTCCACGTTATGGAGCCGGGGGATCTTATATTTCGTGCTATAATCATGACCGCAAAGGGCTTTTCCGACGCGGACAAGCAGGCTACCCTTTACTTCAAGCCCACCGATCAGATGCTTGATGAGCTTAGCTATCTCGGCGAGGACAAGGCGTTTGAGGTGGTAGTCACCAATACGAATATGATTGCCGATAAGATAGAAGCGGGCTTGCAGGCGTTCCCATTCGGGACGTATACGCCCTCGCTGCCGGGAGCGGTGCGGGAGCTTCAGGATCTCTGCTGGAACAAGGCTTGCTCGATCTACGGCGACTGTGACCCTTCGGAGATAGAAGTCCCGGAGGGCGAGGACGTTGAGGTAGCGCCCTACTTCAAGGGGCATATCCCCGACATAGTCTATGACCGCCTGGACAGAGAGCTTCAGGCTATCATAAAATACGGCTTCTCGGTGCTTTACATGATCGCCCAGAAGCTGGTGCATAACTCGGTGCAGCACGGCTATCAGGTGGGCTCCCGAGGCTCGGTAGGTTCGTCCTTCGTAGCCTCCATGTCCGGAATATCCGAGGTAAATCCGCTTATGCCGCACTACGTCTGCCCCAAATGCCGCTACAGCGAGTTCATACAGGACGGCTCGGTAGGCTCCGGCTATGACCTGGATCAGAAGAACTGTCCAAAATGTGGGACAGATATGCACCGTGACGGACACGATATCCCCTTTGAGACCTTCCTGGGCTTCAAGGGCGACAAGGCGCCTGATATCGACCTTAACTTCTCCGGCGACTTCCAGAGCCTGTCTCACCGCTACACCGAAGAGCTGTTCGGCAAGGATCACGTTTTCAAGGCGGGAACTATATCCGGCGTTCAGGAAAAGACGGCATTCGGATACGTCAAGAAGTATCTGGAGCAGAACAACAAGACCGCAAATCCCGCGGAAATGCAGCGCCTTGCGCTGGGCTGCTGCGACGTAAAGCGCACCACCGGTCAGCACCCGGGCGGAATGGTAGTTGTCCCCGGCGACTACGAGGTCTATGACTTCACACCGGTGCAGCACCCCGCCGAAAAGGACGAGAGTGATCTTATCACCACCCACTTCGACTTCCACTCGATGCACGACACGCTGCTCAAGCTGGACGAGCTGGGTCACGATGTGCCGACTATATATAAGTACCTGGAGGAATTTTCCGGCAGGGTCATCACCGAGATACCTATGTCCGATCCGGACGTGTACAGCCTCTTCACCTCGCCTGAGGTGCTGGGAGTCACAGCTGAGGATCTGCTCTGGAAAACAGGCACTCTCGGCATACCGGAAATGGGCACCAACTTCGTCTGCGGGATGCTGCTGGAAGCGAAGCCTAAGAATTTCAGCGATCTGCTGCAAATATCGGGACTGTCTCACGGTACCGACGTTTGGCTGGGCAACGCGCAGGAGCTTATCAAGAACGGCACCTGCACCATTTCCGAGGTTATCGGTACCCGTGACAGTATCATGACCTATCTGATATACCACGGACTTGACCCGTCGCTGTCATTCAAGATAATGGAGATAACCCGTAAGGGCAACGCGCCCAAGCTGCTCACCGAGGAGATGAAGCAGGATATGCGCGATCACAATGTTCCCGAATGGTACATCGAAAGCTGCCTGAAGATCAAGTATATGTTCCCGAAGGCGCACGCGGCGGCTTACGTCACATCGGCGATCAAGCTCTGCTGGTTCAAGGTGCATGACCCGCTGGTGTTCTATGCGGCGATCTTCACCGTCCGCGGCGAGGACTTCGACGCCGAGACTGCGGTGAAGCCGGTGGAGCAGATAAAGGACAGGATAATAGCCCTGCGCTCGCTCCCCAAGGAGGAAAAGACCGCCAAGCTGGACGACACCCACGATATGCTTATGATAATCTACGAGATGAGACTCAGAGGGTATGAGTTCCTGCCGGTGAACATCTACAAGTCCCACGCCTTTATCTATCAGATAGAGGACGGCAAGCTTCGCCTGCCCTTCAAGGCGATAAGCGGCGTAGGCGAGTCGGCGGCGCAGATGATATATGAAAAGGCTCAGGACGGCGACTTTATCTCGATAGAGGAGTTCCAGCAGCAGAGCGGCGTCGGCAAAACTGTGGTGGATACTCTGAAATCTGTGGGAGCTTTCGGCGATCTGCCTGAAAGTAACCAGCTTTCTTTGTTCAATTTCTAACTCAGAGAAATCGAATGTTTACAGAATGTCAATAAAATGGAAATACTATTCCTTGACAATCGTTTGACAATATGATATTATAATTAAGTCATCTGCTAATATGCTAATATATTAGCACTTTAACACGATAAAACATAGCTTAGAAAGGAAATAAGCATGAAAAGATATGACCTTATAACCCCCGAGGGCACGAGAGACCTGCTCTTCGAGGAGTGCCTTGCAAGGCGCATGGTGGAGGAGAAGCTCACTAAGCTGTTCTCCGGCTTCGGCTACAGCGAGGTAGTAACCCCGGGAATGGAGTTCTATGACGTATTTCTCGGCACATCAAGAACATTCAGACAGGAGAGCCTTTACAAGCTCACCGATTCCAAGAACCGTCTGATAACGCTGAGACCCGACTCCACCATTCCGATAGCCCGTCTGGTGGCTACCCGCCTCAAGGAGTCAGACCTGCCCCTCAGGCTTTACTACAACCAGTCGATATACGAGAACAACGCTCTGCTGAAGGGGCGCTCCGACGAGGTGGTGCAGGCAGGCATAGAGCTTATCGGAGGCGAGAACACCAAGCGTGCCGATTACGAAGCGCTCTGCACGGCAGTCGAAGCGCTGGCGCTCTTCGGCAAGGATTTCCGCCTGGAGATAGGACACATCGGCTACTTCAAGGAGTTGGTGCGTCAGCTGAATATCGACAGTCAGACGGAGGAGGAGATAAGGCTGCTTATCAACGCCAAGAACTACCCCGCACTGAACGATCTGCTGGACGGCATCGCCGACAACGAGATCACCACTACCCTGAAAAAGCTTCCGGGACTGTTCGGCGGCGAGGAGGTATTCGCCAAGGCAGACGAGCTTTACACCGACGCGGCGATAAAGGACATACTGGAGCGGCTGAGAGTGGTATACAATCGTCTGAAGGCGCTGGGTCACGAGGACAAGATCATCGTTGACCTGGGTATCGTCCGCCATACCGACTACTACACCGGTATCGTGTTCAAGGGCTACCTCACCGGCATAGGCGACAGCGTGCTCAAGGGCGGACGCTATGACGGTCTGCTGGGCGAGTTCGGACGCGACTGCCCGGCGGTGGGCTTCGGCGTCAACTGCGACGCCATAGCTACCTACTTCTGCAAGCAGGGCGAGGCTCCCTCTCCCAAGACGGCAGACGCGATCGTGTTCGGCGAGAAGGGTCACGTAGTCGAGGCTCTTGTCTACGCCCAGAAGCTGGTGCGCGAAGGTCTCACCGTTGAGAACAGCCTGTTCAACACCATAGAGGACACCAAGGAATACGCCGCCGCCAAGGGCATACATAAGATATTCGTGGTGGGCGAAGAAAACTACCATATAGAGCTGTAAGGTGCCGTTCAATGCTGTATATAATACGACACGGCAAGACCGACTGGAACGACAGGCACAAGCTCCAGGGCAGGACTGATATCCCGCTCAACGACGAGGGCAGACGCATGGCAGAGCAGGCGGCTGAGGAATACAGGGACGTCCATTTCGACGTTTGCTACTGCTCGCCGCTGATACGCGCTAGACAGACCGCCGAGATACTGCTCAGAGGCAGGGATATCCCGATAATCACCGATGACCGGCTTAAAGAGATGTGCTTCGGCGACTGTGAGGGAATGGAATACGGCTTCGGGGATATCGAAGGCCCCATGAGCGTGCTGTTTCATCACCCCGAGGATTACACCGAGTCGATAGGCGGCGCGGAAACGCTGGACGAGCTTTTTGCCCGGACAGGCGAGTTCCTCGATGAAGTTGCGCTCCCGCAGGTCAATGAGGGAAAGGACGTTCTGATAGTCGGACACGGCGCCATGAATTCCAGCATAGTCAGCCGGATACGCGAGTTCCCCCGGGCTGATTTCTGGAAAGCAGGCATACCCAACTGCAAGCTGATAAAGCTGATATAAGTAAAGGAAGAAAATATATGAATAAACCACTTAGGATAGCCCTTACAAAGGGCAGGCTCGAAAAGGATACCGTGGGGCTTTTCGAGAAGATAGGCTACGACTGTACCGCAGTCCGTGAGAAGGGAAGAAAACTGATACTTCCCATACCCGACGGAAATATCGAGGTAGTTCTCGCCAAGGCGAATGACGTCATCACCTACGTCGAGCACGGCGTATGCGACATCGGCGTGGTGGGCAAGGATACCATTATGGAAATGGAAGGCAAGTTCTTCGAGGTGCTGGATCTGGGCTTCGGACGCTGCAAGTTCGCGCTTGCGACAAAGAAGGGCTACCCGTTCTACGGCGGCTACAACGTCAAGACGATAGCCACCAAGTACCCCAACATCGCCCGCACATTCTTTGAGAGCAAGGGCATGGACGTCGAGATAGTCAAGATCGAGGGCTCGGTGGAGCTTGCTCCGCTGCTGGAGCTTTCCGACGGTATCGTGGATATCGTGGAGACAGGCACTACCCTGAAAGAAAACGGTCTTGAAGTGATCGAGGATATCTGCCCCATCTCCGCACGCCTTATCGTCAACATGGTAAGCATGAAGCTCAGACAGCAGGAGATCGAGGAATTCGTCGCAAAGGTGCAGTCGAATCTTTGATGACCTGATAATGATCGGAGTGAAAAGAATGGGCAAGACAAAAGCAGAAAAAGAACGAAGCGAGCTTAATAAAAAACTCATCAAAAAAACCTTTAAACAGGAGATCGGGCAGAAAAGAAGCTTTGACCGGCAACAGTTCATTAAAACAACTATTGGTATATTTATAGGCATGATGATATCCGATCGGTTGAGAGAATCGGCTGACATCGCCGCACCTTTAATGTTTGCTGCGGAACTCATCATCATGATCGTTTGTATTGTTGCTGTCGATCTTTTGCAATCAGCTTTTGGAAAAATGATTCGGAGGAAATAAAATGGAAATTATCAGAAAAATATACGCAGACGGTACCGCCGAGGAGGAGTTCTTCGCTCAGGTAGAAAAGCGCAGCGGCGAGACAGATAAGAAGGTAACTGCCGTTGTCAGTGAGATCATCGAGAACGTTAAGGAAAACGGCGACAGCGCCGTAAAGGCTTACACCGAGAAGTTTGACGGCAAGCTGCCGCAGTATTACGAGGTCCCCCGCGAGGTCATAAATGACGCTCTCACCGAATACAACGAGACTCAGCCCGATTTCGTAATGGCTCTGCTCAACGCTATAGAGAACATCTCCGACTTCCACAACAGACAGAAGTCCCAGAGCTTTGTGAACCCCAAGGAGAACGGCGTTGTGCTGGGTCAGCGGGTGCGCGGTCTGGAGCGCGTGGGTCTTTACGTTCCCGGCGGCACGGCGGCATATCCCTCCAGCGTGCTGATGAACGCTATCCCCGCAAAGATCGCCGGCGTCAAGGAGATAATCATGGTGACCCCGCCCCTCAAGGACGGCACCCCCAACAAGGATATACTGGTGGCGGCAGCCCTCTGCGGAGTTGACAGAGTGTTCCTCTCCGGCGGCGCACAGGCTATCGCAGCCCTTGCCTACGGCACCGAGGAGATACCGAAGGTGGACAAGATAGTAGGTCCCGGAAACATCTTCGTGGCGACTGCCAAGAAGCTGCTCTACGGTACCGTTGACATCGACATGATCGCGGGTCCTTCCGAGATACTTATAGTAGCGGACGACAGCGCAAAGCCCAGGTTCGTGGCAGCAGACCTTATGTCTCAGGCAGAGCACGACAGGCTTGCTTCCGCGATACTAGTCACCACCAGCGAGAAGCTTGCGGACGAGACTATCAAGGAGCTGGAGCGTCAAATGGCGACTCTTGAGCGTAAGGAGATAATCGCCGAATCGCTTGCGAATTACGGCGCTATCATAATCTGCAACAGCCGTGAGCGTGCCTGCGAGATCGCAAACAAGCTTGCTCCCGAGCACCTTGAAGTGCTGTTTGAGAATCCCATGGAGTACATCGGCTGCCTCGACAACGTAGGCTCGCTCTTCTTAGGCGACTACGCTCCCGAGCCGCTGGGCGATTACTATGCGGGTCCCAACCACGTTCTTCCCACCAGCGGCACGGCGCGTTTCTTCTCGCCGCTGGGCGTCAACAGCTTTGAGAAGCGCTCCAGCTTTATCTACTACACCGAGCAGGCTCTCTGCGAGGCTAAGGACGACATCGTGCTGGTAGCAGAAAAGGAAGGGCTCACCGCACACGCAAATGCGATCAAGGTAAGATTTGAATGATACCCGAAAGGCTGATATTATGAGAAAAGCAGAGATATCAAGAAAGACAAAAGAGACCGACATCACCGTTGCCCTCGACCTTGACGGCAGCGGCAAGGTGGATATAGACACCGGCATAGGCTTCTTCGACCATATGCTCACCGCATTCGGCGTACACAGCGGAATGGATCTGACCGTCAAGTGCGCGGGCGACCTGAATGTTGACGGACACCACAGCGTCGAGGATACCGGCATAGTGCTGGGACAGGCTGTGGCTCAGGCGCTGGGCGACAAGGGCGGTATCGCACGCTACGGCAGCGCATACGTGCCTATGGACGAGGCGCTGAGCTTCTGTGCGCTGGACATCAGCGGCAGACCCTTCCTCGCATTCAATGCCGACTTTACAGACCAGCGCTGCGGCGAGTTCGACACCTGCCTGACGGAAGAATTTTTCCGCGCCTTCGCGATGAACAGCGGCATCACCCTGCATATCCGCGAGGAGTACGGCAGGAACGATCACCACATCATAGAGGCGATGTTCAAGGCAGCGGCTCACGCGCTGAAGGACGCTATGACCGTCACAGGCGGCGGAGTACTTTCCACAAAGGGCGTGTTATAATGATAGCAATAATAGACTACGGCGCGGGCAACATCTTTTCAGTAAAGAACGCGCTGGACTTTCTCGGAGTCGAGAGCAAGCTGACCTCAGACCCGGCGGAGCTTGAAGCGGCAGACGCGCTTATCCTGCCGGGAGTGGGAGCATTCCCCTGGGCGATGAAAAAGCTCACCGAAAGCGGGCTTATCGGCACGATCAGGGAGCAGTCGCAGAAGAAGCCGCTGCTGGGCATCTGTCTCGGTATGCAGCTGCTTTTCGAGAAGAGCTTCGAGTTCGAGGAATGCGAGGGTCTGGGGCTTGTCATGGGATACGTTGACAAGATACCCGACGCCGGGCTGGTTATCCCTCACATGGGCTGGAACAAGCTGGAATACGCAAACCCCTGCCCCCTGTTCGACGGGCTGGGAGATAACGAGTACGTTTACTTCGTACATTCCTACAAGGCGTTCTGCCCCGACGAAGCGCTCAACGCATACGTAGAGTACGGCGGCAAGGTGCCCGCCATGGTATCTGACGGCAGATATGTTTTCGGCGCTCAGTTCCACCCCGAGAAGTCGGGCAGGACGGGTCTTAAAATGCTTGAGAATTTCGCAAAGCTCGCGGGGGAGGTATAACTATGCTTGCAAAAAGAATAATCCCCTGTCTTGATGTCCGGGACGGCAAGGTGGTCAAGGGCGTCAATTTCGAGGGCATAAGGGAAGTTGGCGATCCCGTAGAATGTGCGGCAGAGTATGACCGTCAGGGCGCCGATGAGATAGTATTTTATGATATCACAGCCTCTCACGAGGGCAGGGGAGTTATCCTCGATGTCGTGCGTGAGACGGCGAAGAAGGTGTTCGTCCCGCTGACAGTGGGCGGCGGCATCAAGACTGTGGATGATATCCGCAACACGCTCCGGGCGGGCGCCGACAAGGTGTCGGTAAACTCCCAGGCGGTGCAGAATCCGCAGCTTATCAAGGAGGGCGCCGATATCTTCGGTAGCCAGTGCATCTGCGTGGGCGTGGACGCTAAGGCTATAAGTCCGAATAAATGGACAGTTTACATAAACGGCGGACGCATCGACATGGGTATTGACCTTATCGACTGGGTAAAGCAGTGCGAGCAGCTGGGAGCGGGCGAGATATGCTTGAACTCTATCGACACCGACGGTGTGCGCGGCGGCTTCGATCTGCCCATGCTCAAGGCGGTAGTGGACGCGGTGAAGATACCCGTCATAGCCTCGGGCGGCGCAGGAAAGCTTGGCGACTTCGCTGAAGCTTTCCTCGAGACAGACTGCTCGGCAGCGCTTGCGGCAAGTCTTTTCCACTTCAAGGAGCTGACAGTGGGTCAGGTCAAGGAGGATTGCCGTTCAAAGGGGATCATCGTAAGGTGAAAAAGTATATGCGTATACAGGGCAGAGAGTATGCCTACAAGACCGGCAAACCATGCGGTGTGTTTATTCTCAACTGGAGAAGGGTCAGAGACGGAGTCTATTCCCTCGATGATTGTGAGCTTTTCGAGAGAACCGAAAAATGGTTCAAAGAACACCTGCCCGAGCCGCCTTTTTACGGCAAGGATAATGACAACCCTCAGGGGGCTGTTACTTATTTCAAGACTGAAAAGTTTGATGATATGCGCGAACAAGCCGATATACTTATGTCGCTGCTCGATAAGTATAAGATACCTTATGATATCGTTTATACCGACTATATCGGCAAGATAATATATGAAGATGATTACCAGGTGGCGGTCATTGACGAATAATGAGGTAAATGATATGTCTGACGGTAACATGGAAAATCCCGAACAGACGGAAGAGTGATGATGATAAAGAGGACTGACTTCCATGGTGATAGAATACAAGACCACCCATGACTTCACGGCGGAGCAGCTTGAGCGGCTGTTTCTGTCTGTCGAATGGTCATCGGGGCACTTCCCCGACAGGCTGGTGAAAGCCATGCGCGGATTCGATACGGTCATATCAGCGTGGGACGGCGGCAAGCTGATCGGTATGCTCTGCGCTCTCGATGACGGCGTCATGACAGCGTATATCCACTACCTGCTGGTAGACCTCGAATATCACGGTCAGAAGGTGGGCAGAACGCTGGCAAATATGGCAAAGCAGAAGTACCGCGACTATCTCCGCATAGTGCTCGTGGCATACAAGGACGAAACTCATTTCTACGAGAAGTGCGGCTTTAAGATCGAGGACAAGTCGCTGCCGATGTGCATAACCACGCTTTGGACGTAAGGGCGACGGAGGATCTAATATGGAAACCAATGAAACTAAATGCCCCTGCTGCGGAGCGCCGGATAAAGAGGTGCATAATTTCTACAAGTACGGCAGTCTTATCCGCGTCTGCAAAAACTGCGGCGAGAAATACTTAGACCGCAGCTTCCGCGAACCCGCTATCCAGGGCGTTCACCCGAGAGCAAAGAATAATTTTAAAAATAATTTTATATGTATCATCGGTGCAGTGATCTTCGCTGTCGTTTTTGCCGCACAGGCGCTTTGGTTTTACAAGACAAAGACCCCTTTCGGCTATGACACACAAAATCAGATAGGCGTGCTTATAATTTCCGCAGGCGCTGTGATCGGCTGCATATTACAGCTCATATATAACAAACTGGGTTATATGGACAAGTACAATCAAAGGTTCATAGCCGAAAGCGAAAGACGGCTGCAAGATCCGGAGTATGTAAAGGAATTGCTTGCCTTTGGTATTTATGTTCCCCAAAAATACATAAAAAAGGAGAAATGACAATGGGCTATTCCGAGATGAAATGCCCGCACTGCGGGAAGATGAACCGTGAGAGCTGCAACGCCTGGATGTACGGCAGCCCTATACGCTTCTGCAAGAAATGCGGCGAGAAATACATAGACCGCCGCTACCGCGAGCCTGCGATACAGGGTTTTGACAACAGGACGACGAGCGCTGAACTATATCTGAAGATCGCACCGATATTTGCGGGTATATTCGTCCTCGCGCTTATATGGAACAGATATACCGTGACCCACCTGGGGTACTACACCACCTATCAGATACTTTTCATGCTGGTCGGCGGGCTGGGGGCTGTCGGCGGTATAGTGCAGTATTTCCGCATAAAGCTGGGTATCGAGGAAAAGAGCAATCAGCGCTATCTTGCTGAGAGCGAGGAAAGGCTCAAAAACCCGGAGTACGTCGCTGACCTTATCGCCAACGGCTTTAATGTGCCGGAGAAGTACAGACCCGCAGAGGAAACAGACGGAGGACAAGATGACTGAGAATAATTACATCAAGATAGATATTAATGACCTTGACCGCTATTTCGTCAAGAGCGAGCTTATCCCGGCGATAGCCTATGAGGTGGATACCAGGACGGTGCTCATGCTCGCATACATGAATAAGGAGAGCCTGCGCAAGACTCTGGAGACCGGCTATACCTGGTACTGGAGCCGTTCCCGCGGTGAGCTGTGGAACAAGGGGGCTACCAGCGGACATCTGCAAAAGGTGGTGAGCGTCTACGCCGACTGCGACGATGACACCCTGCTGATAAACGTCCGACAGACAGGCGCCGCCTGCCACACCGGCAGCTACAGCTGCTTTTTCAAGGAAATGTACAACGAGGAGGAAAAGTAAAATGACAGTATATCAGGAAATTTTCGAGGTGCTCAAGCTCCGAAAGGAGATGTTCGACAAGGGAGAGGCTCCCGAGAAGAGCTACACCTGCTACCTCTATCAGCAGGGCGTGGATAAGATCTGCAAGAAGATCGGCGAGGAAGCAAGCGAGACTATCATCGCTGCAAAAAACGGCGACAATGACGAGCTGAAAAACGAGATCAACGATCTGCTGTATCATGTTATGGTGCTTGCGGTGAATCAGGGTCTCGATTGGGCTGATGTTGAGCAGGTGCTCGACGAGCGCAACGAGAAGATCGGCAACCTCAAGCAGTTCAAGACGGTGGACAAGAACACCTGATCGCCTGACAAAAGGAGCAACAATGGACGAAAGAAATTTTCATATACGCGATGACCGGCTGACTCCCGAGCAGAATGAACAGCTGGAAAGCTTTATAAAGGCGGCAGAGAGCAGAAAGAAAAGCACCCTTTCCAATGAAGCCGGCACTAAGATCGGCGTCATTATAGTGGCGCTGTCCGGACTGGTGATACTTTTCAGCCTGTACCTTCTTCTGCTGGGCGGAAAGGCGTCCGGCTTCTGTTCAAGCTCGCCCCGCACCTCAAAGCATCACTATGATCACTACGACTACACGGTGGACGGCAAGGAATACTGGACTACGATAAACGTCTCAAAATACAAGCCCAGTCACGAGGGCGAGACAAAGACGATACACTATTTCCCGCCCTTCCCGTGGCTGGCGTTCGACAATAATGCGGTGTGGCTGGGTGTCATAAGCCTTGCGATAGGAGCAGGCTTCATCGCAGGCTCCCGCAGACCCAACGAGGAACGGAACGATCCATAGCCGCTCATACCTCTGAACGAATAATATCCCCCGCAGTTTCATTCTCTGCGGGGGATAGCTGTTTCATACTGATCCCTAAAAGGTTAGGGCAATACCGCACAATCATTGTGCGTCAGATGTGCTGCCAGAAATTTCGTCAGATTGCCTAAAGTTGACGCAGGCTTACTGGCGTAA
>CACXDI010000008.1 GCA_902766335.1 uncultured Ruminococcus sp.
GTTCCCGCCCCCTCACACTCCCCCCCTCTCCTTATCCTCTTTGCCTCAGCTAACTCACGTTTGTCCGTACTGGAGACGATACTGCGCTTTAGGAGACGATTGATATGGTGCCTTGAATTAAAATCGGCATAAAAATTATCACAACTGCCTAAAGGAATTATCTTCGGTTTTGCACTATCGTCCGAGAACCCCACCAGTGCCGATTTTAAATTTCCCTATGCGAAGCGAGGGAAATGTCCTAAATTCGCCGCCAGGCGAATCCTACCCTCGCACTCTCTGCGGTAAAACACAAAAAAGGCGATACCCAACAAGGTATCGCCGATTTTTATTGTGCGAGAGAGGGAAACGATTCGAGTGCAACTGTCGCTTATTATGTCAGCCGTCAGCAGCATTCGATCCTCTTGAAGCGCTGGTGACCGACTCTGTTGTGCTCGGCTTCGGTGCGTCCGCACTTGGGACACCTGTCGCCGATGATTCCGGTGTAGCCGCAAATGGGATCGCGGTCAACAGGGTGGTTGATCGAGCCGTAGCCGATGCCCTGCTCCTTCATGTAGCGGATTATCTTCTCAAAGGCGGGAAGATTGCTCAGGGGATCGCCGTCCAGCTCGATGTAGCTGATGTGACCCGCATTGGTGAGAGCATGGTAGGGGGCTTCTATCTTGATCTTGTCATAGGCGTTGATCGGGAAGTATACCGGAACGTGGAAGGAGTTGGTGTAGTACTCACGCTCGGTTACGCCCGGGATAATGCCGAAACGCTGCTTGTCCATTTTGATGAAACGTCCCGAAAGACCCTCGGCAGGTGTCGCCAGCAGCGAGAAGTTCAGGTGGGTGCGCTTTGTCTCCTCGTCCATGCGGGCACGCATATGCTCGATTATCTCAATACCCAGCTTGCGTGCTTCCTCGTCCTCGCCGTGGTGCTTGCCAACGAGAGCCACAAGACACTCCGCAAGACCTATGAATCCGACAGAAAGCGTGCCGTGCTTGAGCACCTCAGCTACGCTGTCATGGGGTCCCAGCTTGTCGCTGTCTATCCAGATACCCTGTCCCATAAGGAACGGGAAGTTGTTTACGTGCTTCGAGCACTGTATCTTGAAGCGGTGCATAAGCTGCTCGATCACAAGATCCATGTACTCGTCCAGGCTGTCGAAGAATGTGCCGATGTTGTGGTCAGCCATTATGCCGAGACGGGGCAGGTTTATAGTGGTGAAGGAGAGGTTTCCTCTGCCGGTGACTATCTCGCGGGTGGGGTCATAGGCGTTGCCGATGACTCTGGTGCGGCAGCCCATGTATGCGATCTCGGTGTCGGGATTGCCCGGCTTGTAGTACTGGAGGTTGTAGGGCGCGTCGATGAACGAGAAGTTGGGGAACAGCCGCTTCGCCGAAACACGGCAGGCAAGCTTGAACAGGTCATAGTTGGGATCGGTGGGATCGTAGTTCACGCCCTCCTTGACCTTGAATATGTGTATCGGGAAGATAGGAGTCTCGCCGTTTCCGAGACCCGCTTCGGTGGCAAGCAGCACGTTCTTTATGACCATTCTGCCCTCGATAGAGGTGTCGGTGCCGTAGTTTATCGACGAGAAGGGAGTCTGTGCGCCGGCGCGGGAGTTCATGGTGTTCAGGTTATGTACCAGCGCTTCCATTGCCTGATAGGTGGCGCGGTCTGTCTCCTTCACAGAGGTCTTGTATGCAAAGGTCTGTATCTTCTTGACAGTAGCTTCGTCGGCAAATGCGGAGAGGTATTCTGCCTCAGCCTCCATGTAGCCGTTGTTGTTGGCGAGGGTAGGCTCAATGCCCTTGTCAGCCTTTATCTTGTCGGCTATCTTCTTGACGATGTCCTGAGAATCCGAGAGGTTCGCCAGAAGAGCCAGTGAACGGTGAACGTTGTCTCTGTAGCGGTGAGCAAAGGTCTTGCGGACGCCTATCGCCATGTCGTAGTCGAACTTGGGTACGCTCTGTCCGCCGTGCTGGTCATTCTGGTTGGACTGTATCGCTATGCAGGCGAGCGCCGCGTAGCTGGAGATGTCATTGGGGGTGCGCAGATGTCCGTGACCGGTGGAGAAGCCCTTGTTGAACAGCTTGGTCAGGTCTATCTGGGTGCAGGTGGTGGTCAGCGTGTAGAAGTCCAGGTCATGGATATGTATAAAGCCCTCAGCGTGCGCCTTGGCGTGCTTGGGGTCAAGGACGTACATCTCGTAGAACTCCTTGGCGCCCACCGAGCCGTACTTGAGCATGGTGCCCATGGCGGTGTCGCCGTCGATGTTGGCGTTCTCACGCTTCAGATCGTTGTCCTTGGCGTCCTTGAAGGTCAGATCCTCGTAGACCTTCATAAGGCGGGTGTTCATCTCTCTTGCGCGGGTGCGCTCGGAGCGGTAGAGAATGTAGGACTTGGCGGTCTGTGCGTGACCCTCTTCGATCAGCACCTTTTCTACACAGTCCTGGATCTCCTCAACGGTGGGGTTGGTGAGCCCCCGCTCCATAAGCAGATCGCCTACCTTTCCGGCGAGCTGGAGCGATTCCTCGTAGTTGGAGCCGCCCACCGACTCTGCTGCCTTGTAGATAGCGTTGGCGATCTTCTCGATGTTGAAGGTAACCTCGCGTCCGTCACGCTTTCTGATCTTGATTATCATTTCTTCTTCCTCCATATTTACTGTATTTGGAATTATTATCAACTTTTATCAAAGCTTGACCACAACATCTAGTGGTTTAAACGTCGCTGTATACAATTATATGGTATTTTACAGACTATGTCAAGAGCCTTTTTGCACAAGACATTCTGTTTAAAATTGTATAGCTTGCACAATGCAAATCCGGCTTTTTCGGGATGAAAAATGTATGTACAGAAAAGCGGACAGCTCTGCGCCGTCCGCTCTTGCGTTATTTCCTTGCTGTCATGTACTTTACAGCCGCTGTAGCCGCCGCCGCGCCGTCGGAAGCGGCGGTGACCAGCTGCCGGAGAGTCTTGGCGCGGTTGTCGCCCGCCACAAAGATCCCGGGAGTTTTTGTAAGGCAGTCCTCGCCGGAAGCGGCGTAGCCCGCGCTGTCCAGATCTATCAGACCGGCAAAGCTCTGGTTTTCCGGCACTCTGCCCACCGAAACGAACAGCCCGTCCACCGGAAGCTCGCTGACGCTGCCGTCCCTGGCGGTAAGCTCTATCCCGGTGAGGCGCTTGTCCGCGGTGAGTTTAGTCACCCGGCTGCCGGTGATAAGGCTGATGTTATCCCTGCCGGAGAGCAGGCTTTCGTCCTCTGCGTCGGGCGTATCCTGCCGCAGGATAAGGTGCACCCTCGCCGCGATGTCCGCGAGGTATATGGCGTCCCTGACGGCGCTGCTGCCGCCTCCCGCCACAGCCACAGTCCTGCCCCGGAAGAAAGCTCCGTCGCAGGAAGCGCAGTAGCTGACGCCCCTGCCGGTAAGCTCCTTTTCGTTCGTAAGCCCCAGCCTGCCGTTTTCCGAGCCGGTGGCGATTATCACCGTCCTGCCCTGATACTCGCCGGAAGCGGTGACCACCGTCTTGACCTCGCCGTCCTTAATGTCCAGCGCACGCTCGAATTTAAACTCCGCGCCCAGGGCTTTGGTCTGCTCGTAGAGCTTCTGTGCGAAGTCGAAGCCGGAGATACCCGGCTCGGCGGGATAGTTGTCTATCCTGTGGGCGCTGACTATCTGCCCGCCGTAGCTTTTAGCTTCAAGCAGCAGCACGCTTTTGTTGGCGCGTCTGCCGTATACAGCGGCGGTCATGCCGGCAGTACCGGCGCCGATCACTATGATATCATACACCTGTTATACACCCCCGACGAGAGCCAAAAGCTGTTCCTTGCCGATAAGACCCACGCTGCGCCTTATCTCCTGTCCGTCCTTGATGACCACAAGGCAGGGGATAGAGGATATACCGTACTCGAAAGCGAGATCCTGTTCGCGGTCAACGTTCACCGAGGCTATCTTGAAGCCGTCATTCTCGGCTGCTGCTTCGTCAAGCACAGGCTTTAGCATACGGCATGGACCGCACCAGTCGGCGTTGAAATCCACGATCACCGGCACTCCGGACTTTAATACCTCCTGCTCAAAATTGCTAGAGTTTACTTCGATAACTTTCATTTTGTTTCTCCTTTCCCTGCCCGCCGAAGGCGGTGAGTTTTTGTCTACCGATATGGTAGTTTTGCTTACAATTAAATTGTATCAAATCTAATTTGATATGTCAAGAGTTTTCTGCCGATTTTACATTTTGTTTACAATCATAGTCTGCCCGGCAGAGGCAGAGGATATGCAAAAGCCGGAGGATACATCTCTCCGGCGTTGCTGTTATCATAATGTATAGTAGTCGAAAACGGCTGAGGCGGGGATACCCTTGTTGTGCAGCTTTTCCTCTATGCCGGCACGCTCTTCCTCCTCTATGCGGGCGGGAAGATGTACCGTGATGTTGTCCGGCAGACCGTAGAAGCAGCCGGCGGCTACGCCCTCGATCGACAGCTGATAGCTCACGGCGCCGCTGAACCAGAGATCGGTCAGCCCGGCGCTGTCGGCAAATACGTTTGCCGGTACACTCTCCAGGTTGGAGTTAAAGTATATCTCCTTGTACTCCGAGCCGCGGAACTCGTTTTTCTTTATGCCGTATATCTGCTTGTTCTCCTCGTCAGTATAGACAAAGTGCGGGATATACAGGCAGCCCGACTTGTCGGTGCAGCCGGTGAGCTCGTAGTCCTCGTTGGTCTTGAAGACCTTGTTGTCGGCGGGCAGCAGCAGCGGGTCTGTGCCTATCCATGCTATCTCGCCAAAGCCTATACCGTTGAGAAAAGCGTCCATATTTTCGGACTCTTTAGGCGAAGAGTCCATGGCGAGGTAGACCTGGTACGCCACATACTGGTGCTCCAGACCACGGGGCACCTCCTCGGAAAGATGTACGTCCGCGAGATACACCCTCTCGACGTTGAAGGCTTCCATGGCAAGCTTTATCTCTCGGTTCATGATAGCGAGATATCCGCAGCTTGTGACGGCGTAGTGTTCCATGCCGGTGATGTTTTTGGGAATGACAAGTGTGTTGAGCCGGGTCTCGTCAAAGCAGCCCTCGGGGATAAGCTCCAGACGCTCGGGAATGGTGATGTCATGCAGCTTGGGATCGTCCGCCATGCAGTACTTGCCCAGCTTTCTCAAGCCGTGTGGCAGACTCACCGAGCTAAGCTCAGGACAGCCGCTCATGCAGTCGCGCCCTATCTTTTCCACGCCCTCGCCCAGAGTCACTGAGGCAGCCGAACAGCCGTTCATGATGTTCGGCGCGGACAGATCGCCGCCGTAAATGTTTATATCCGAAAAGCCGGAGAAGGACAGAGCCTTGCTGTCGAATTTCGGCTCGCCCGCCGAGGTGAAGCCTGCCTTTCCGGCGCCGGTGAAGGCTTCATAGCCCACGTAGCAGACCGTCTCGGGGAGCGAAACGCTGCCCAGCGCCTTGCAGTCGGCGAATGCGCTGTTGTCTATGAACACCACTCCCTCTGAAAGCGTCAGCGAGGAAAGGGCCTTGCAGCCGGAAAACGCCTTGCTGCCTATCTCGGTGACGCCGGCGGGGATCGTGACGCTTGTGATCTTGCTGCCCTTGAAGGCGCCGTTTCCGATGCCGGTGACGGCAGTACCGTTTATCTCGCCGGGTATGGTGACAGCTGACGCGCTGCCGGTGTAGTCGGTGATCACTCCGCTGCTGTCGCAGGTGAAGTCTGAACCGTAGGCTGTTCCGGCGGAATATCCCGACGGGTCAGCAGACAGCGACGCCATAGTTTCTGAGAATATCTCGCTGTCAAGGAAGGCGTTCAGCGCTTCGCTGTCGGCACCGCGCAGACAAACAACTGTTCTTACAGCACGCCCGCCGCCCATGTCCGAATACAGCTCGGCTATGAGAGTCTCGGTCTTTTGCTTTTCGCCGTTCTCGTCGATGACGGCAGAGCTTAATGTCTTTACAAAGCCGGTAAAGCTGCCGCTGCCGTAGCTTCTGGTGAATACCTCGGCTTCTCCGGCGCGGGACTTGGCGTATGCCGCCGGGTCTGAAGCGTTCACCGAGGTGATGACCAAAGCACCGCGGTCACTGCCGTTTACTATGTGAGCGGTAAGGCAGCCGTTTTCGGTGTCGGCTTTGGGAGACCAGCGCTCGGGCAGGGAAGCGGTGATGCCGCCCGCCGTAAGCTCGCCGCCGGTGCTCTTTATCGGCTGGAAGCCGTTCAGCACCGAGCGCACATGGCGCAGGTAGAGATAATCGTATATGTTGGTGGTCTCGTCGTACTTTGTGGGGCGGAGAGTGATCCTCACGCCTGCCCACTTGCCCACATACTCGCTGCCGTAGTCCATGACGATGTTGTACTCCGGGATACGTTCCTCCTCGTTGGCGGTTCGCCCGGTGGAGGTGACGTTTGCAGCGCTCACAAAGGACTGATATCCCTTGACCTCGGTATCGCAGCGGTCTGCCTCACGGTATCTTCTGGAGTCGCCCGTGCCGTGATCGGCGGCGGCGCGCATCTCATAAAAGCCGCCCTGAGTGAAGGGGGTGAAGCTTATAGTCCAGTCGCCGCTGCTGTTGGCAAGGGTCAGGGAGCCGTCTGCCTGCTCCGCGGTGACTCCCGGCGGCAGCTGAAGGGACAGTCCCAACTCGTCAAAGCTCTGCTCCTCCAAAGGGAGCGTGCCGGTATCGGGAGGGATCGGCTGTTCGTATATCAGCTCGTTGTCCAGCGGCTTTTCCTCTTCGTAGTCATCTGCCACCTGTTCTACCGGAGCGGTGGATTGTGGGTCTTTATCCGTCTTTTTGTCGCAGCCTGTGAGCACCGCGCCGAATACCATTATAACAGCAAGCGTCAGAGCAAGCTTTCTTTTCATAAATGTCTCCTCCGGATCATGTCATACTTTCCGTGTTTTCAGAATAAACCTGTCAATATACTATTATACTATATAAAGCGTTTATTTTCAATCGGCAAAAGCAAAGGGCGGGATTAGAAAAAAGACCTGCAAATTTATATAGATTGCACAAAAAGTAGTTTCAGCCGCAGGGTTGAAAAAAGCCGCGCAGGGTGTTATAATAATTGTATACTATATAAATAGGGAGATGTATACTATGTGGGGAGCGGTCATCGGCGATATGGTGGGCTCGTCCTTTGCGGGAAAGCTGAACAGCGACTGCCGCTTTGAGGTGACGGAGCATTTCGGCGGGTATACCGTCAACACTCTGCTGATAGCGGCGCTGGCGGAGTATCTCTATTATGACCCCGCGCCCCCGGAGGGGAAGATAGCCCGCAAGCTCGCCGGAAGGGAGATAGCGGGCATACAGAAGAAGTATCTTTCCCGCCGGCGTGAGCTTTGCGACGAGCCGCGACGTAAGTGGGCTTCCTTTGCGGGCGTGAGGAGAAGCATCGCCCCCGCCATGTTCTCTCCGGTGCTTGCCCTGCCCTTAGCCTGCGTCTGCGGGGACGTGGAGGAGGCAGTCTCCCGGGCAGAGCTTGCCTGTGCATACATCAGCGACTGCGAGGAGAGCAGGGAAGCGGCAAAGGCGGCGGCGGTGGTGCTGTTCTCGCTGAGGCACGGCATCGGCAAGGAGGAGATAAACGAGATATGCGAGCCCTTCTGCGGCTTTGACCTCGGCGTGCCCTATGCCGAGATACAGGAGACCCTTTCCGAGGGCGGCACTCCCCGTGACCTTATACGCGGCGCTGTGGCAGCCCTCGTCAAGTCCTATGACTTTGACAGCGCCATAAGATTTGCCGCGGCGCTGGGCAGAGAACCTCAGACGATATGCGCCCTTGCCGGTGCTATGGCTGAGATATGCTACGGCGAGCCGCCGGAAGAACTGAAAAATTTAGCGGAAAACCAGCTGGATATATTTTACAAAACAATAATTGGAAAATTTGCGGATAAATTTTTAAAAGGTGCTTGACAACGTGATAATTGTGTGATATAATATACAAAGTGAGTCGGATATACGGCAGCGGTGCGGCTAAACGCACTGAGGAAAGTCCGAGCATCGCAGAGCAGGATAGTTGATAACGTCAACCGAGGGTGACCTCCGAGCTAGTGCAACAGAAATATACCGCCTTATTTTATAAGGTAAGGGTGGAAAGGCGAGGTAAGAGCTCACCGGGGCAGTCGTGAGGCTGCTGCCATGTAAACCTTATCTGATGCAACGCCAATGGCGGTTGTGCAGGCAATGGCTGCTCGTCAGTCTGTACACCGTAGGCGGCTGGAGCTGTGCGGCGACGTACAGCCAAGATAGATTGCCGTACTCGACAAAACTCGGCTTACAGTTCGGCTCACGCCTCTAATGGGGTTTTGTTTAAAATTTTACGTAATCGTTATTTGTTATTAATTTTTAACAACGTTTGAACAAATAATTGTAATAATCGCTGAAATTCACTTTTTTTTGTTAAAAATAGTTGCAAATCGCATTGAAAGGTGCTAAAATAAATTATGTAAAGGATTCTAAAGAGAATCAGGAGGAGAATAATATGAAGATTTTAAAAGCATTATCTGTAAGCGCAATCGCTGCAGCAATTGCAGCAGCAGTTACTGTACCCGCTTCCGCAGCTACTACATATGAGGATGTCATTGCAGCTACCGAGGCTTGCGGCGTACAGGCTCACAACGTACAGCAGCTGGCGAACTTCCTTGAGGCTAACGATTCTTACTTCACCTCTGATGAGTATGATGAGATGATCGCCGATATGGAGAACATCCGCGATACCTATGTTATCCCCGCAGCTGAGAAGGCTGGTCTTCCTACTGATGACCTGGCAAGCCTGACCGAGGATGAAAAGATCCAGATCGGTGCTCAGTGGACTGAAGATGACAAGAAGGCTATCTGCGATGACCTCGTAGAGCTCGGTGCTGACTATGATGTTGATATCACCATTACCAAGGCTTCTGAGAGCCACTATGATGTTGTAGCTGTTATCAACAAGAATGATTCTAGCAACGCTGATGATTCCGGCAATCCCAGCTCCAGCTCCAGCTCCAGCTCTACCGACTCCACCAAGAAGGACTCTGCAGTTGCTCCTTCCGGCGGAAATATGCAGGCTGGTTCCAACGCTACCGCTATCGCTTTCGGCGGCATCTCTACTCTGCTTGCTGCTACCGGTATCGTTGTAGTTGCTAAGAAGAACAAGGAATAATTCCTGGATAATTTACGGAGTGATTTAGAATGAGCGATCATAGGTCCGGACATTCTTCCGGTCACAAAGCTCATCACGGACATTCTTCGTCGAATAAGGTGTTGAGGACAATTACATTTGTTCTCACACCTTTTTTGGTTCTGATGATAGTTTGCGGTGCGCTGACTTTGGCTCTTTACAAGCCGTTTTATACTGTCAAGCCTATGCTTGATATCGTTTTTGACGCCAAGGGCGCTGAAAGCGACAATCTGCTGAATATGGTGGATACCGATTTCAGCCTTGAGGACAGACACAAGGCTGAGCGTCAGGTGGTGGACGAGGATACCCAGCAGGAGCATACCATGCTTTACCCCTATTACGGCGACAAGTATGCTACCCTCAACTGCGAGGCTGCCGGTATGAACGATATCCCCGTTTACTGCGGTACCGCGTCGGAGAACCTGGAGAAGGGCGCGGCGTGGTTCAACGGCTCGGTGTATATCGGACACAAGGGTAATGTTGTTATCGCGGGACACAACCACACCTATTTCTTCAACCTGCCTAAGTGCGAGGTTGGAGATATCGTGACGCTGGAGACATCTTATGTCAAGCAGACTTACATCGTCAAGGAGCGTCAGGTGTTCCACGAGACTGACTACACCTATATCAGACCTACAGAGGATGACAGGCTCACCATGTACACCTGCTGGAACGAGGGCAGGCTGGGCATGAGTAAATACAGACTTGCGATAATCTGCGAGCTGACCGAGCGTGAGTGGAAGGATGTGAAGGAGAAGAAGTGAAAAAGCTCTATCACTATCCCGCGATGCTGATGCTGTCGCTGCTTGCGGTATTGGTGCTGCTAGTGTTTGAGATCGCTGCGTTTATACAGACGGTGGTCTTCAAGCCGGCGCTTTATTCCGAGGCTATCGGGCGCAAGGCGGTCATAAACGCCACCTATGACGATCTGGAGACCTATTTTACACAGTTCTCCGCGCCTACCGGTATCCCTGCCGAGGTGTTCATTGACCCGCTGGACAAGGATGTTATCTCTGATTCTGCCTTCCAGCTTCTTACAGATTCCCTTAGCTATCTTACCGACAAGAATGCTCCCAAGCCGGAGATAAAGTATGATTTCAAGCCCTTTGAGGACAGCGTGGTGGGGTATATCGAGGATTACTCAGACCGCAACGATATCATAAAGGATGACAGCTATTATGACCTTATCGACAACACCGTTTCCACCGGCGAGGGTCAGATAAGACATCATCTTGATGTCATGATGCTGTATCAGCTGTCAAATTCCAGTTACGGCGAACTGCTGCATGAAAAGTCGGGGCTTATACGCATGATAATGCTGGGCTCCGGGGGTGCGCTGCTGCTGATAATGGCGATCATGGTCATAATCGACAGAAATCACCCGAGAGATCTGCCCTACTGGGCGGGAATGGTGATAAGCGTGACGTCTGTTATCCTGCTTATCCCCTGCACCTATCTCAACAAGATCAACTACTTCAGCACCTTCTTCGTGAGATCGCCCCACATCTATCTGACGGTCACCGGCGTTTTCCAGACCATGCTGAATATGATAATTTATTTTGAGACGGTAATGCTGATAATCGGTCTTATACTGATCGTTCTCACCATTATTATCCATATGCTTTACGTGCGCTACAGACGCATGAAGCATGAACGCGAGCATTAAATGATCACGTCCCGCCGGGCACTTCCGGCGGGACGTTTTGTGTTATACTAACCTTTTAGGGATTAGTATTATATGGCAGTCACGCGATCCTCTGACGGGGCGCTGACCTTTCCGAGTGATACGGCGAGGTTTATGCCCTCTGCAAGCAGCGGCTCGTTATTTGAGGTCATGCGCGGGAACCCGAACAGCCGGGACATCTCCTTCATAAGCTCATAGCGTTCCATTGAGACCTGCTCGCCGATTATCAGCGCGGCGGCGTTTGCAAGCTCCTCGGGAGGTATCTCGCTGACGGGGCGTTTGTCCTCAAGCTGCGGCTCGGGGACGCGGCAGCCGTCATAGCGGGCGGGATCTTGACCCGGCGTCCAGAGGAAGCTCTCGCCGGAGAAGGCTGTAGTCTCAGCACAGTTCAGCGGCGCTAAAGCCTGTGCAAAGGTGCTGTCCACCTTGCTGCCGGAGCGGGATATCCCCCAGGCAGAGATAACGCGCTTCTTGACGCTGCTGTAAGCCACAGGCGCTTCCGCTTCAAGTATCCAGCGTATGCTGTCGGTTATCTTGTCGAGGTTTTCGGGCTTGTAGAAGTCCTTTGAGCTGCCCTGGGGCTGAACCGTCCAGGGCGCGTATTTCTCGCACCTTTCGGCAAGGGGCGAGGGTGCGTCCTCGTATTCAAATTCTATGGGCGCTGCCGCAGGCTTGGGCGCTTCGGAAGGCGCGGGAGGTCTGCGGTATTCTTCCAGCGCCTGCTCGGCGGCGGAGGTTATCTTGCCTATCACGCTCTCTCTGTCGCTGAGCCAGTCAAGCACGCTGACGCTCACAAGCTTCCAGCCGAGACCGCGCAGCACCGAGGGCTGACCGATATATCTGTCACGCGCCGAGGACTCGCTGAGCAGCGCCTTTCCGCCGCATACGATACCCAGCAGGTATCTGTCGGGAGCGTCGGGATTGACGATAGCCGCGTCCACGCGGTATCCGGAGCAGCCCACGTTCAGGTCTGTCCTGTGACCGCGGAGGTTCAGCTCCTCTGCAACAGCGGCGGCAAAGCTGTCGCTTGACATCTTGACGGAATTTGCGTTGACCGCCAGCGCCTGCTTGCCCTTGGCGGCGTATTCGAGGAAGGCTTTGAGCTCGGCAACGCCGTCGGCGCTGCTGCGGGAGAGGTCTATCTGCTCGGGTCTGAGGGTGGAGAACACCTTCATTTCCTTGCGGGCGCGGGACACCGCCACGTTCAGACGCCTCCAGCCGCCGTCCCGGTTGATAGGTCCGAAGTTCATGGACACCTTGCCCTCCTTGTCGGGACCGTAGCCTATGCTGAACAGTATCACGTCACGCTCGTCGCCCTGTACGTTTTCCAGATTCTTTATGATGATCGGCTCGTACATATCGTTGGCGCGGGCTTCAAGGGAGGGGTCGGCGATGAAAGCCTCGCTCAGCAGATCGTCTATCAGGTTCTGCTGCACTATGCTGAAGGTAACTACGCCGATACTGTCGCGGCAGAGTGTGTCGTCGCGGAGCCTGCGGCATATCTCGGTGACAACAGCTTCCGCTTCGGCGCGGTTGACCTTGGTCTTGCTGCGGTCATAGAAGCCCTCGACGTTGACCCATGTGACCTTTGACTGAAGATCGTCCGGTGAGGGGAAGGTGAGCAGCTTGTTCTCATAGAACCGGGCGTTGCTGAAAGCGATAAGGCTCTCGTGCCGCGAGCGGTAGTGCCACAGCAGGTGCTTTGAGGGCATGGTGAGTGCAAGGCAGTCGTCCAGCACGCTCTCTAAGTCCTCGTTTTCTATATTGTCCTCGTCGGTGTGGTTTACCGAGAAGAAGCTGGTGGGCGGCAGCTGTCGGGGATCGCCCACTACCACCACGTTCTCGCCCCGGGCGATAGCGCCTACCGCCTCAGAGGTGGGCAGCTGCGACGCCTCGTCGAACACCACAAGGTCGAACTTGGGGAAGGCGGGGTCTATGTACTGGGCGCAGGAGATAGGCGACATCAGCATACAGGGACAGAGCCTGCGCAGCAGGTTTGGTATGCGGTCAAACAGCTTGCGGATAGAGAGCATACGCCCGCCGGAGCGGATAGCCTTTTGCAGCACCGCCACCTCCGAGCTGCCCGCGCCGGAGCTGATATTAGGCACGTTAGCCGACAGCTTGGCGCAAAGCTCCTGTATGGTGAGCCGTTCAAACTCGGCGGCGGTGTCGCGGTAGCGTGCGATCTCGCTTTCAAACTTGGCGTCGCTGAACGTCCCGAGGGCGTCGTCCTGCCGGAACGCGCTGTCTATGACGGCACGGGAGAAAGCGTTGTCAAAGGCTTCCGGCAGACGCGGGAAGGTGACCTTCCCCTCGTACAGAGCGGCAGCGGTGCTGTCCAGTCCCAGATCCCTCATCTGCTCGATCACCGCCTGCAAAGCGGTGCGCTCCCGGAGCTTTGAGATACCGCTCTTCATTCTCTCCGTCTCGGAGATGATATATCCGAAGACGTCCTCCGACTGCTGAGCTTCGGTCATGTCCATGTACCGGGGGAGCTTCTCGTTTATCAGTTCGTCGAATGCGGCGTTGGGTTCGATGTCATCGTTTATCAGCCTGCAAAGCTCGTTGACTGCGTTTTCGTCGGCAAGCCCCAGCTGTGCGGCGTACTGTGAAAACCGTGCCTGATCCTCTCCGTAGGCGATGAGCGTATCGAGAGTCTGTGAGAGGTTGTCCTTTCTGACGGTGCCCGGCTGCTTTGCGTGGAGATCAAGCTCCTTGGCAAGCTTTTTCAGTCCGAAGTGCTTGGGCAGCGCCCACTTCTGCTCGGCGCGCTTGACCTCCAGCTTCATCGCCTGAGCGTCCACGCCGAACACGCTGTTCTCAAAGGTCTGCTCCATTTGGGTGCGCTTTTGAAGCTGTCCCTGACGCATACCGTCAAGAGTACAGCAGTTGTTGACAGTTGCCAGCCAGCCGTTCAGGGTGCAGTCCGGCGTGCGGTTCATGGCGGTGCATATGCGTTCATAGCTTGCCTTTTCCGCCGACGCGATCTGCGCCGCGGAGTCGCAGAGGGCGGCAAAGCTGTCCCGTATCTCGGGGGAGTAGCGGTTCATTATGTAGTTTTTAAGCGGGGAATCCGGCAGCTCGCAGCCCAGGTCACGTCCCGCGGCGGAAGCCTGAGAGACGGCAGCCTTAGCCTGTGACAGCTTTTCCGGCGTGCAGGAGTCGGCGTACTCGGGGGCTATGGATATGCAGCCCTTGCAGCCGCTCGCAGCGTCGTAGCTGATTATCGCGTCGTAGAGCGAGACTCCGCAGCTGCGGGGCGAGTGCAGCCGCCTTGCGTCCTCGTTGAAGCTGCGGCGCAGGGCGTTCAGCTGCTCTGCGGTGCGGGAGTATTCCTCGGGGGACTTGATGTGCCCCACCTCCAGGGTCTTTTCCAGCTGTCCCAGGACGGCTTTCTTCTGCGCCTTGTTGGAGTGAAGCTCCAGGCAGAAGGGGTCAAGACCTATCTTTGCAAGGCGCTTCTGTACCACCGACAGCGCTGCCTGCTTCTCAGCCACGAAAAGCACCGATTTGCCGCTATACAGGGCGTTGGCGATAAGGTTGGTTATCGTCTGGGACTTGCCGGTGCCGGGAGGACCGTGCAGCACGAAGCTCTCGCCCTTTGACGCGGCGTAGACAGCCGCAAGCTGCGAGGAATCGGCGCCGGTGGGTATCGCCATGTCCGAGGGCTTTACAGCCTCGTCCAGCTCAAATGGCGTAAGCTCGGGCATATCCGGCTGCCATTCCGGCTTGCCGGAGATGAGGGAAGCCACCACCTTGTTGGCTTTGAGCTCCTCGGAGCGGTTTTTCAGATCGTTCCACATTATAAAGCGGCTGAAGGAGAACTGCCCGATGAAGGCTACCTCCTCCACCTCCCAGCGCTGTTTTGCCATGACGGCGCGGCGTATGGTGCTGAATACCAGCGGTATGTCGGTGCCGCTCTCGTCCTCCGGGAGCGGGTCAAGTCCCGTGATGTTTATGCCCTGATCCTGCCGGAGCATTTCCAGCAGGGTTATGTTCATCTGAGCGTCCTCGTCGCGTATCCTGAGAGAATAGCAGCGGCTGCGCAGGTCACGCACCAAGTCTACCGGTATCAGTATCAGCGGCGCAAAGCGGGGCTTCTCGCTCCTGTCCGACTCGTACCAGCGCAGGAATCCCAGCGCGAGGTAGAGGGTGTTTGCGCCGTTTTCCTCAATGGAGCTTTTGGCGCTGCGGTGGAGCTTTTTCAGCTTTGTCTCCAGCTCCGCTTCGCTTAGAAAACTGCGGATACGGCGGTTTTTGAACTCCGCCTCGGCGATCGCCGTTATCTTGTCGGCATTGTTTTCCGGCTCGAATATCTTGTTGTCGGATATGATAAAGGTCTTTTCCTGCGGGATAGGCAGTATCCGGAAGCTCTCGCCCCGGCTTATCTCGTCCTCAAGCTTTGCCAGATCGGCGGTCATCAGCTGCACGTTGGACGCCGCCGGACGGAAGTTCAGCAGGGAATTTCGGAGACTTAAGTCTAAAAGCTTGCGCTCCCAGAGCTCCAGACGGGTGAGGGGAGCGCCGTCCCCGGCGGCTGCGCCGTGGAGTGACAGGTCTATCTCCTTAGGCACCGATGTGACCTCGCGGTTGCCGTACCTGCCGAAGTCCGCGCTCTGCACGGTGATGTCCTCGGCGCGCAGGGGTATAGGGCGTATCCCGCTTGCTCTGCACCGGGATATGTCTATGGACATTATAAATCTGTCGGGATCGTCAAAATGCGACAGCGCCGCCGCGGACGCCCTTTCGATATCGGCGTTCTTGCCCGCGCACACGGCGGTACACTCCACGAGGAACAGCTCGTCTATGCCCTCTGCCGCCCGCTTGGTGATAGCGCTTGCGTCCTCGTTTATGCACTCGGAAAAGCTCTGCTCCTCAAGCCAAACCGCCGCAAAGGCGTGACCCTCTATTATACAGATCACCGGGTGCAGCCCCACCGCTTCAAGACAGGAGCAGTAGAGCAGCGTGATATCCATGCAGTTAGCCTGCTTTGAGTACAGCACAGCGTCGGCGGTGCGTACCTTCTGACCGGTGCTCTCAAATCCCGGAGGCGCCATGACGTAGGCGATGTTCTCCTGCTGGAGCGCGGCAAAGACAGCCGCCGCCTGTAGCTTTGCGGTGTTGGGATTGCGGGTCTGGTAGCCGGTAAAGGAGGGCTCGCCGCACCATTTCGCCAGGTACTGCGAAGCGTTTGAGATCACTCCCGTCACCGCCGGGTGAGAGGGCGTGACGAACGCCGCCGTAAGCTCCGGAAGCACAGACGTGCCGCACCATTCGCTCACCGGGAGCAGGGCTATCTGCCTGTCATCGCGGCAAAGCTCCTCGCCGCCCGAGGTGACGCTTATATGTATGACTGCCGTGAGCCGCTCGGTGAGCGAGAACATAAAGTCCGGCAGCACCACGATGTTCACCGGCGAGATCTCCACGGGTGTGCCGGGGTCTACCCGGTCTATCTCCACCGAAAGGGGAGCGGCAAACTGCGGCTCAAAGCTGAGCGAGACGGTGAGCCCCTCGGCGGGAGTGTCCCCCTCGCAGCGCAGCAGTATCGACTGCACCGGCGGGATATAGTTCTGCTGTACGGCAAGGCTGAGCCTGTCAAGGCAGGAAATTTGAAGCGTCAAACGATCATTCATGGCATATACCTCATTTCTATCGGTAATATATACATATTTATTATACCATTATATTGATAAACTGTCAATCTTTTTCTTGCCCATGCAGCCGCTGGGAAAACGCTCCTGCGCGGACAAGAAAAAAACGCCCCCACTGTTGCGGGGACGCCTTTGGACATTGGTTGTGGTTATTTCATCATTTTTTTGATGCTTTCCTTGGTGCCCATTACCAGGATCTTTTCATCGCCGGTAAAGCGGTAGTCGGGGGTGGGGCCGTTGAAGGAAGCGCCCAGCTTGATAGCAAGGACGTTGATGTTGTACTTCTGACGGACGTTTTTCTCGATTATGGTCTTGCCTACCCAGCTTTCCGGGACAGAGACTTCAAATATGGCGTACTCGTCCGACAGCTTGAAATAGTCGAAGATCCTTTCCGAGCTGAATCGGATAGCGAATCTTTCAGCCGTCTCGCGCTCGGCGTAGATGACCTCGTCGGCGCCGTTGCGGAGCAGGAACTTCTTGTGTATGTCGCGGTTGGCGCGGGCGAACACGTACTTTGCACCCTTTTCCTTGAGCAGACAGGTGCTCTCCAGCGAGCTCTGGAAGTTGTCGCCGATAGCCACAATGCAGACGTCAAAATTGTTGACGCCCAGCTCCTCGACGAACTGAGGATCGGTGGCGTCGCCTATCTGTGCGTCGGTGACGTATTTCAGCGAGGCGTTGACTCTGTCCTCGTTGATGTCTATGGCAAGCACCTCGTTGCCCTGCTGGGTAAGGGTCTTTGCCATATGCTTTCCGAATCGTCCAAGACCTACTATAAGAAATGAACGTGCCATATCTGTTGACCTCCGTAATAGATCAGCCCACCATTATCTTTTCTTCCGGCAGCTGAGAGTTTGCCTTGTTGGGACCGTGGGTGAGCGATACGATAAATGTGATACCGCCGATACGTCCGAAGAACATTATAAGGGTAAGCAATGTATGTGAGATGTGAGAAAGATCAGCCGTAATGCCCATAGACAGCCCGCAGGAGCTTATTGCCGAGACTATCTCGAACACCACAGGCGTAAGCTGCTGATCGTCAACGCCGCATATCGCCATAGCCGAGAGTGTCACCACCGCAAGATAAAGGGTGATGACGCAGCAGGCGTTGCGGACGGTAGCGTCGTCTATCCTTCTGCCGAAGCACTCCACGTTTTTGCGCTTGCGGAAAACGCTGACTATGGTCAGCACCATTACCGCGAAGGTGGTGGTCTTTATACCGCAGGCGGTAGAGCCCGGAGCGCCGCCCACGAACATCAGCATTATGAGCAGCATTATGGTAGCAGGCTTCAAGGTGTTCACCACGAGCGGCGCGAAGCCCGCGTCACGTCCCGAGGTCACAAGCATCGAAGTGACCAGCACCTTGTCTCCCGCGCTGTCAGCAAAGCCCAGACCGCTGTTCCATTCCAGCAGCAGCGTTATGAGCGTCGCCGTGATGTAGAAAACAAGAGTTACCATAAGCACTATCTTGCTCTGGAGCCTGTATTTCTTGAAGTGCCATTTGTTGTGTACGATATCGTCCCAGGCGATGAACCCTATGCCGCCGATGTTCAGCAGGACTATAAGGGTCACGTTCAGAAGAACGTCGCTGTAGGCGGTACACATCGAGCTTCCCGGCTCAAAGTAGCCCATAAGGTCGATACCAGCCGTACAGAAGGCGGATACCGAGTGGAAGAGGGCGAAGAATATCCCTCTGCCCACCCCGCACCGGGGTATGTAATAGGGGCAGATAAGCGCCGTGCCTATCAACTCTACAAGTATGGTTCCCTTGAGGATAAAGCGTGCGCTCTTTACCACGCCGCCGCCGCTTATGCTCGCCACCGACTCACGCATGGTAACACGCTGCCTGAGACTTATCTTCTTGCTGGTAAAGGACAGGGCAAACACCGTCATAGACATGAATCCGATGCCGCCTATCTGTATCACTATCAGAATAATGACCTGTCCGAAGAATGACCAGTGCGAGTAGGTGTCATAGAGTACCAGCCCGGTGCCACTCAGCGCCGAGGTGGTCATGAAGATACATTCGCCGATAGGGGTCATATCGCCCGAGCGGGAGCTTACCGGGAATACCAGTATCACCGCGCTGACGAGTATCAGCCCCATATATCCCAGCACCAGTATCTGAGTAAAGCTGAGACGGTTGATGAACTTTCTGACTCTTTCGGCTATATTTGATGGTTTTAAAGATTCTCCCATAAAACAGTTCCGTATCCTTTTTCTTCACCAGAAGATGCCTTGCCGTATCCAGTCGTAAAATGTCGGATACAGGCGCAAAATCACAATTATAATATCTAATTATAGCACCCTATATATTAAATGTCAAGGCAAAAAATGTTAGTAATTTTATTATTTTACGAAATCGTTTCGCTATATCCCGGTAATTTCGGATGGTTTTTCGGAAGAAAAGTGTTACAGAACGGTTACAGTCGGTATTTTAGGACAGTTGGAAAATATTTCATGAGACCACATTTTTGTTGAAAACTCTGTTGAAACTGTTAATAACTATGCCAAAATGGGGTCAGTTTCACTTGTTTTTTGTTTGGAAAGAGTTAAAAGTCCGATAAATCAGACAAAGTACGGCAACACCAAATTGTAATTTGCCGTCTGGTTTTACGAAAATCAAATTTACAGGAAAATTTTACCGGTACAGCAAACGGTTGAAAAGCGCCCGCTTTATTTCGTGAAATCATCAGCGCCCTTTCCGGGGACCGTCGCCATGGCAATTTTTTGGACAGTTGAAAAAACGTTACATGAGGCTTTAAAAATGTTGAAAACTCGGTTGAAACTGTTAAAAACTTTGCGTAAAGCGGAGTTTTTGATGTCTGATGATTCAAAAAACGGTTTATAAGTCCGGTTTTACGGATAATTAGTAACCGTTTTGTAACTTTTACAGAGGAGTCCGGACGCGGATCCGGAGCCGTGGGAGCGATATTAAGTTCTATTGACAAATTATCGGCGGGGTGGTATAATTAAGGCAATACCGCACAATCATTGTGCGTCAGATGTGCTGCCAGAAATTTCGTCAGATTGCCTAAAGTTGACGCAGGCTTACTGGCGTAA
>CACXDI010000009.1 GCA_902766335.1 uncultured Ruminococcus sp.
AGGGCGACAGCCCAACTGCGGTCGCTTTCCTAGATTGCTGAGCCGTCAGCACCAATCTTTGTCTACTAACCTTTTAGGAATTAGTATGAAAGTCAGACTACTTCCCATACCTCGCCCATATTCTGCGAAGCGTTTTCCGGCATACAGCCCTTACACTCGGCAGCGGAGCAGCCGGTGCAGCTCCCGCCGCAGGACTTCTGTGCCGAGAACGAAACCTTCCGTATGGCGCCGACGCGCTCGAGGAAATCAAGCTGCCTGCCTATGTCCTCAGAGGTGGTGTGAAGCTCGGCGGCAAGCTGTTCGATCGTCCGTGAATTGCCGTCTCTCAGAAGTTCAAGAAGCTCTCTCATAGCTCACCTCAGAATATCAGCAGACCGATGTGGTATGCGATACAGGAGAGCAGCAGCGCGGAGGCTGTATAGTACAGTGCGATCTTTGCCGTCCACTTGACCGAATGTATCTCCTGATATGTAGCCGCGAGCGCAACCACGCAGGGCATATTGAAGGTCAGCGCGAAGATGAACGCCAGCGCCTCGGGTCTGGTGACGTTTGCCATGAGCAGCGTGTCCAGATTCGCAGCTCTTGCCGCACCGCTCATGGCAGCGTTGAAGCCTGCCGCATATGAAGTTCCCGAATAAAGCGCCGTGATAACGCCTACAGCACCTTCCTTGCCCACCGATGAAGCCACGAAGGCTAAGAACAGCGGCCATGTCAGACCGAAGAACTTCGTCACCGGCTCAATGGCTGTGCCGATCTTGTAGAGCACGCTCGCTTCGTTAGACCCGCTGGAGCTGTAGCTAAGCAGCCAGAACACCGCGCATACCAGCAGCACTACCTTTATAACTCTGAAAAACGTGTCCTTGGTCCTGCCGAGGACGTATCTGAAAAGTGCGCCCCACTTGGGCTTGTGATAGGGCGGCAGCTCCATTATCATGCCGAATTTGTCCTCCTGCCTGATAAGACCTCTGCCGAATATCTTTGCGGTTATCCACATATGAAGCAGCATCACCAGCAGCAGCGCCACGATGATGACAGGTGCGCCCGCGCCGAAGAATACGGTGGAAAGCATGGGGATTATCGCCCACGCCGCGCCGCAGGGGACTGCCCATGCTAAGGCTATGGTCAGCACCTTCTGTCCCCAGTTGTCGATGACTCTCGCGCCGGCAGCGCCGCCCATAGTGCAGCCGAAGCTCACGAGGAATGGCATCACCGACTTGCCCTGGAGTCCCAGCTTGCCCATGGTGTTGTCGAATACATAGGAGATACGCGCCATAACGCCCACTTCCTCAAGCAGTCCGAACACCAGCGTCACGCCGAACACAAAGCCCAGCATCTTGATGATAAAGCCCAGCGACTGTATTACAACGTCGCAGACCAGACCGGTGAGAAAGGCGTTGACCCCCGCCGCAGCCATACTGTCGGCAGCGACGTTTTTCAGCGAATCCACCACCGAGCCGATCGCCATTATCGGAAGCGCGGGAATAAAGGACGCCAGCAGTCCCAGTATGACCGTCAGCACCACCGCGGGCTTGCCCCATATCCTGTGGGTGTAGATGCGGTCAAGCTTTCCGAGCTTTGCCGTGGTTTTAGTCTTGCTCACCGCGCCGTCAAGTATCTCGTCTATCCATGCGAACTTGCACTCGCCGAGGGCGATAGCCCCCTCAGAGCCGCCGATGAGCTTTTCTATCCGGCGCAGCCTGTCATCGGGCAGAGTGCTTCTGAGCTTTGCGGATACCACCTTGTCGTTCTCAATAAGCTTTGCCGTCAGCCACATGGGCGTGTAGCCAGCCGTCACGTTTTCCGAAAGCTGCTCCTTGATCTCGCTGTAGCCTTTTAGCTTTTCATACTCCTTTTCGAGAGACACCGTGTCTATCTGCGGCTTTTCCTTTATCGCCCTTTCAAGCGTCGCATAGAACTTGTCGTAAGCCTTGGTGTCGGTAGCCGAGAACAGCATTACCGGTATCCCCAGCTTTTTCTCGATAGCTTCCGGGTCTATCGTCTTGCCCTGCTCCTTTGCCACGTCCTCCATGTTGAGCACCAGAAAGCAGGGCGCCGAAAGCCCGGCATAGTCCGCCAGCATGAACAGACTTCTTTCCAGCTGTGAGCTGTCCGCCAGTATGCAGACCACATCAGCCTTGCCTGAGGCGATAAAGTCCCGGGTGATGACCTCCTCGTCGGAATTTGCCGACATACTGTATGAGCCGGGAAGGTCAGCCACATTGTAGCTGCTGCCGTTGTGCGTAAAGGTGCCTTCCTTCTTCTCCACCGTCTTGCCGGGCCAGTTTCCTACGTGCTGACGAAGTCCCGTCAGAGCGTTGAACAGCGTAGACTTGCCCGAGTTCGGCTGCCCCAGCAGCGCAATAGTTGCAGTACTCATGCTCTCACCTCCGAGACCTCTATGCCGTCACATTCTTTGCGGTTGAGGGCTATCATCGTGTCCCTCGAATAGATAAGCACCGGGCGGTTCCAGTCGTTCTTGATAACGCTCACCCTGCACCCCGGCGTCAGACCGATCGAGGTTATCCTGCCGATAAACCGTTCGTCGCCGTTCAGACCGCTGACTACCGCTTCGGTGTTTTCCTTCAGTTCTCCTAGCTTCATTCTTTTACCTCCCTGGGATACTGTAAATGTCCGCACAGCGCCGAAAGCAGCGCTGTCACGGAATACAGTTAGACGAAGCTAACTATATAGCAAATAAATGCGGTTAGACAAATCTAACCGCATTTATTATAGCACTAAACCTTATAGCTGTCAATGACCGAAATATGAATTTTTTCGGCAAATATCTGAAACGAACCGTATTTTGCGTATCCTTCACGAGACAGCCGGCAGGTCCGGAGCTTGCCGTTCAGCAGGGGAGAGCCGCATATCGCCGCCGTCACTCAGTCCTGCCGCTCTTTCTGGCAGCGGCAAAAGCACCCGCGCCGGTGAGCGCTCCCAATGCCAGCAGCCAACCCGCGATACCCGCGCCGGTCTGAGGATTGCTGTCCGAGCCGGAGGTGCTGCCGCCAGCCCCGCCGTTGCCGTTCTTTCCGCTGCCGCCGCTGCCGCTGCCGGACGATGACGAAGATACCTCCGAAGCCGTACCGTCGGCACCTTCCGATGAAAGGCTGTCGTTGTCCGTGTCGGCTGCCGGCGCAGAGCTCGTGCTGTCATCGGTCAGAGAGCTTTCCGGCTCCTCGCTGTCGGTTTCGGGATCAGCTTCGCTGCTGTCCTCAGAGCTTGTATCCTCAGCCTCCGGGGACTCGTCAGGTGCTGAACTGTCCTCCTCCGACGGGGAATCGTCCTCTATAACGTGTATGTAGTTCGCATGGCAGCCGGAGCCCATCCAGCAGGTGAAGAGAATGTCCTCCGCCTCCTCCGGCGTGAAGGTGTAGACCAGGTTCTCCCCCTCGACAAGTGTGAGATGACCCTCTTCCTTGTTGCGGCTGTCGGTGCCCCAGCCAAGACCTGGTATCTTTATGGTAGCGCGGCAGCCCTTAGGCTCCGTGCCCTCGGGGACGATAACATACCACTCAACGGGAGTTCCCGCTGTAACGGTGATATCATCGCTGGTCCAGAGATCCTCGTACTTAGTCTCTAACCGCTGAGTCTCCCCGGTGCCTTCGCCGAATGCCGAAACATTTCCCGCCGCAGCGATGACCAGCAGAGCAGCTGTGACCGCCGCACTCTTTTTCAATACTTTCCCAAACATATTCTTTTCCTCCTCATTTTTCCTCTATTGATATGACCTTAAGGCAACACCGCACAATCATTGTGCGTCAGAAACGCCGTCAGATTTTTCGTCAGATTGCATAAAGTTGACGACGGCGGGCTGGCG
>CACXDI010000010.1 GCA_902766335.1 uncultured Ruminococcus sp.
GAAACTTTGTGTGATATGACGGAAAATATGCAAGTTTATGACGTGCAAAGGCGTTAGCCGGTGGTTGTGCGGTGTTGCCTTAAATATTGACGATCTCTCAAAAAGGAAGGATATAAATGAAAGTACGTGTTTCGGTAATTGCGGTATGTCTCGCGGCTGCGCTTTTCTGCGGCTGCTCCTCAAAGGCTGCTGAGAAGCCGGAAAAGATCAGCGAGACCGGTGCGGCAGAGACCGCTGCTCCCGAGGAATCTCTCCCCGAGGACAGCTTTGAAAAGCTTCCCAAGGGCGCAGAGGGTGAGCTGGTTGCTGTTTCCGACGCTGCACACAGTGCTTTCCCCGACGCCAAGGGCAAGAAGATGTTCGGCTTCAAGGGCACCGAGCAGTTAGAGCTCGACGGCGTGACCGAGGACTGCTACATATTCGACTACTACACCTACAAGTCCAAGACCTACACCAAGATAGCTACCCTTGCAAAGAGCGTTGCGGACGAGTCGATCTTCATGCTCGATGACGCTACCGGCGAGTATACGCCCTACACCGTCTCCACCGACGAGGCGGCAGACAGCTAAAGACCTCAACTGTTCAACAGTCACCTAATAAAAAGCACTCCGTTATAAAATGGCGGAGTGCTTTCTGTTTACATAGAAATTTGCGGCAGCTGAAAATATGTATGTACCTGTCAGGAGGCATATTATCATAAGACTGCACAATTCTGACGTTTTATACGCGCAAATATTGTTATATTCATTTATTGACAGTATATTAATAAAGTGCTATAATAAAGTGGGTCTTTATGACTCGTGTGTAGAAAAATATTTTTACAGGAGGACAACAAAATGGCAAAGAAAAACAAGATCATCATCGCGGTGCTGATCGCTGTCGTAGTCGGCGGAGGCGGCTATATGGCTTACTCCACCGTAACGAGTGTGAAAAACACTATGTCGTCTATGGGCGGCGGTATGTATTCGGTGATCGAAGCAGGAGAAAACGATCTCTCAAAGACTATCTCCACTTCCGGAAAGGTCATCGGCAACGGCACGGTGGACGTTACCACCAAGCTTACCGCCGAGGTAAACGAGGTCAACGTGAGCATAGGCGACCACGTAAAGAAGGGCGACGTGCTTTGCGTTTTCGACAGCACGGAGCTGCAGGAAAAGTATGATTCACTGGAAAAGCAGAAAAACAACAGCGACAAGAAGACAGAAAACAGCCACGAGAAAAACGAGCGCGATCTGAAAGCGGCAAAGAAAAAGAAAACCACCGCAGTTTCCCGCGCCCAGCGTTCGCTCAACAAGGCTATCAAGGAGCGCGATGACGCTTACAAGAAGTACAACGATCTGGTAGACGAGTACAATTCGCATCTTAACGATCCGCCCGCTGAGGACGGCGAGGGCTATGATTTCGCAACCAAGGACGCCGAGATCGACACTCTGTACGAGGGGCTCGCCGCTTATGATGAAGCAGTCACCGCTGCTCAGGACTCATACGACGACACCATTGAGACATGGGACGAATCCATTCAGGAAATACAGGATCTTATCGACTCGGAGGAATTTACCGACGAGGACGAGAGTCAGAAGGAGCTTGACGAGCTCGCGGAGCAGCTGGAGGAGTGTACCGTAAAGGCTCCCCAGGACGGAGTTATCACCGCGCTCAATGTAAACGAGGGTACTATCCCCCAGTCATCTTCCCTGATGACTATTGTCAACACCGACAAGACGGTCATCGAGCTTACCGTCAAGGAGACTGAGATAACACAGATCGCAGAGGGCATGACCGCTATCGTTACATCGAAGGTAGTTCCCGACGAGAAGATGCCCGCTAAGATCACACGTATCGTAAATGTGCTTTCCAGCGACGAAGCCTCCCTCGGAAGCGAAGGCGAAAGCAACAGCGGCTACAAGGTTGAGGTGACCCTTGACGAGAACAGCGACAAGCTGCTTATCGGCATGAGCGCTTCCGTTGAAATAACTCTTGACCCTGTGGGCGAGAAGCTTTCTGTCCCCTATTCCGGAGTCATCACCGAGGACGACAAGAGCTACGTTTTTGTTGCCAAGCCCGACAAGGAAAACAAGGGAATGTATACCGCTAAAAAAGTAGAGATCACTACCGGCGCCGAGTCCGACTTCTACACCGAGGTCAAGGGCGGCGATATCAAGGAAGGCGATCTCATCATCGAAAACCCCCAAGGCGATGATCTTCTCATGCCCGTCGAAGACGGAGGAAGGATCATGGTAAATGAATAATATCCCCGTTATTCACATGAGCTCTGTAACTAAGAAGTACTACATAGGTGAGCCTAACGAGTTACAGATATTGTTCGACATAGCGCTTGATATCAACGAGGGGGAATTTGTATCAATAGTCGGAGCTTCCGGCTCGGGCAAAAGTACGCTTATGAACATAATAGGTCTGCTTGACAGACCCACAGACGGCAGCTATATGCTCAACGGCACCGACACCAAGGTGTTGGACGACATTCAGCTCAGCCGTATCAGAAACAAAGAGATAGGGTTCGTTTTCCAGAACTTCAACCTTATACCTAAGATAACCGCGCTGAAGAACGTGGAACTTCCTCTGCTTTATGCTGGCGTTTCACAGAAAAAGCGCACAGAACGCGCCATGGAGCTTATCGAGCTGGTAGGCATGGGTGACAGATACACCCACGATCCCAGTCAGCTTTCGGGCGGACAGAAGCAGCGCGTGGCTATAGCGAGAGCTATGGCGAACAACCCGTCGATAATCCTCGCCGACGAGCCTACCGGCGCCCTTGACACAAAGACAGGACGCATGGTAATGGATCTTTTCCACAGGCTCCACAAGGAGGAAGGCAAGACCATAGTGCTTATCACTCACAGCCCGGAGCTTGCTTCCGAGACTGACCGCATGATAACGATAAGCGACGGCAGGATAATCGCTGACGCGGACAGGACTAGCTATAACGCGGACGAAGCAGTCGCTGAGCAAGAGGTCTCTGCCCCTGAAGGGAAGGAGGCTGAGGGCGAATGAACATTTTAGAGAGCATTAAAATGGCGTTTACCTCGCTGATGATAAACAAGATGCGTTCCTTCCTTACCATGCTGGGAATCATCATCGGTATCAGCGCCGTTATCACCATTACCACCATAGGTAATTCGATACAGAAAACGCTGAGCAACACCTTCAGCACTCTGGGCAGCGCCTCGCTGGAGCTGTACCTTGAAATAAAGGACGACTACGAGGGCGACGACTACGAGCAGGATGAGGACGACATGATAAAGCTGTCCATGGTGGACGAGCTTATCTCACAGCACCCCAACGAGCTGTATATGTCCAAGTCGGAAGACTTCGGTCAGGCACATTTAATGAACAGCGAAAACTCCGAGCTTACGGTCAATATGCTGGGCATCACCGATTCGCAGTTCAAGCTGCCTACCGTAAGAAAGCAGATAATCAAGGGCAGAGCTATCACCAAGACGGACTGTGAGGAAAAAAAGCACAGCTGTCTTGTCACCGATATTTTCTTGGAGCAGTACTGCAAGGACGATGAGAATATCATAGGAAAGACGCTGACCTTCACTATGGAGTCGGGCGAGAACCTGCACTTTACCGTGGTAGGCGTCATTGAGTACACCGAGCTGGAGCGCAACCAGCTGGGCATGAACAAGTCGAGCAACCTGAACGATATCGCCACGCACATCTATGTTCCCTATCACACCATGCTGAAGCTCTCCGGCAAGGATCCCAGCAAGACTTCGGTCGACTGGGTGAACATCTGCTGGACCTCCGAGTGCGATGTGGAAACGGCTAAGAAATACTGCCGCGAATACTTCGACAAGGTTTACGCCAACAACGATCAGTGGCAGGTGGCGATATACGATCCCGAGGAGCAGCTGGGCATGATAAACACGGTGCTCAACGTCATAACAATAGCGATATCCATTATCGCGGCTATCTCGCTGATAGTGGGCGGCGTGGGCGTTATGAACATCATGCTGGTAAGCATACTGGAGCGCACACGAGAGATAGGCGTCCGCAAGGCTATGGGTGCGCTCAACACCGACATACGGCGGCAGTTCGTTATCGAGGCTATCATCATATGTCTGATAGGCGGACTGATAGGCGTTCTCATAGGCATCACCAACGGATTCCTGATAAGCGCCATAGCCAAGGCGCTCATGAACAGCATGGCGTCACAGTACGCGGAGTACATCACGCTGACGGTACAGCCGTCTGTCACAGCGATAATCGTTTCGCTGGGCTTCTCAATGGCTACCGGACTTGTATTCGGTTACTACCCGGCAGAGCGTGCGGCGAAGATGAACCCCATAGACGCGCTGAGATACGAATAAAAAAGCAAAGCAAAAAGCCCGTGAGCAGTTCACGGGCTTTTTTATGATCACTTCTTGGTCTTTACCTTGACCGCCTTGCTCCATGCGGAGTAGGACTTGAGGCTGCCGCTCTTCTTGTATGCGCGTACACGGAACTTGTAGGAGGTATTCTTCTTGAGTCCCTTTACGGTGCAGGAAACGGTCTTTGCCTTGCTTATCGTCTTGACGGTGACCCACTTCTTCTTGGAAGCGTCGTACTTCTGTACCTGATAACCAGTGCAGCCTACCTTCTTCCAGGTCAGCTTGACGCTGTTGGTCTTGGCGGTCTTCTTGGTTATCTTGGTAGCCTTGGGCTTGGTGAGCACAGACTTTACAGCGGAGTACTCGCTGTAAACCTTCAGCGAGCCGTCTGCCGATGTATTGAAGGCGCGTACCTTATACTTGTAAACGGTAGCCGGCGAGCGCTTAGTGTCCTTATAGGAAAGGGTATCCTTGCCCACGGTCTTTATCTTTGCCCACTTCTTTGAGGAAGCGTTGTAGCGGTATACCTCGTAGCCGGCAGCCTTGTCTGCGGCGCTCCACTTGACGGTAACGCTGTTTACTGTCGCCGCGGGCTTTTTCATCGTTACCTTGCCGGGAGTCAGCTTGGAGATATCGGTGCGGGTTATCATAACGTCTACCGAGCGCTTTACGTAGTTGGTGTCCTCATAGAGGGCTCTTGCCTTGGTGGGAGTATCCATAGTCAGAGCAACGGAGCGCACCCACTTCCAGCCCTCGGGGAGCTCGATCTCGGTGTTTGTCTTGACATTCTTATCAACGGTCATATACTCCGGAACGGAGGTGGGCGGGTTCTGGAGCTTGTTGACCTGTATCTCCGTCGCCGCGCAGGTGGCGGTATACTTGTCATTGCCCTCAGCGAACATATAGATGTTAGCCTTGCCGCTCACACCCACAGTGACCTTGCCGTTTGCATCGACCTTAGCCACGCTGTCATTAGAGGAACTGTAGGTGATCTTAGCGCCGCTGTTGGCGGCAGCGCCCAGCTCAAAGGCAGCGTCCTTGTAGTTCTTGGTAACGGAAGCAGGCACGTTGATGACCGCCTTCTGCTTTTCGTTGTCCACGATCTTATTGAGGTTAGCCTTCAGCTGCTGATCCTGCATCTGCAGGGTGCGTCTGTTGTACACCTGATTGTCCGGCGACTCATTCGGTGTGCCGTCGTCTGCGTAGGTTATATCCCAGAGCATAGGGCAGCAGTTGCGGGCATAAGCAGCCTCACAAACAGCGGTCATGAACTTTCTCGCCTCGCCGGGCTTCTTGTCAGCCATTCTCGCGCCGTTGCAGCACTCGCCGATTATTACCGGTATACCCTTGTCGATAAAGTTCTCCTCAAGCTTGTCCATGTAATCATAGAGCTCCTGGTAATCAGCCATAGTGCCCCAGGTGTCTCTGATATTGCCCTGACCGTAATCCAGCGCGAAGTCATTAGGCGCGTAGTAGTGCACCGAAACAGCCATGCGTCCCGCAGGATCATCGGGCATCTTGAACATAGGATCGTAGGTAAGATTGGCATCAGTCTCGATACCGGATATCAGCAGGTGTCTCTTAGCGTTGTTGCCGCCGGAGGCACGGACGGTGTCCACAAATTCCTGGTTGAGCTTATTCGCCCAGTCGTAAGCCTTCTGCTTGCCGCCGGATTCCTTCTCGCCTTCCCAGTGACCCCAGAAAAGGGTATTGCCGTTCTTATCCTTCCAGTTGCCGAACTCCTCGTTCTGCGACTCGAAGATCAGGTGATCGCCGTAATCCTTGAAGCGGTCTGCCACCTGCTCCCAGATGTGGAGATACTTTTTCTCCAGGTTCTCATCGGTGGGTATCTTGTTTATCCAGCCGCCGTCCCAGTGCTCGTTGATGACAACATAAAGCCCTGCGTCCAGCGCCCAGTCTACCACCTGCTGCACCCTCGTGAGGTAATCATCGCTGATAGTGTAGGTGCCGTCGTCCAACATCATGTTGCTCCAGGCAACGGGGATACGCAGCGACTCAAAGCCCTCCGAAGCGTAGCCCTTGATGATGTCCTCGGTGATCTCCACCGAGCCCCAGCCGCGCTCATAATCAATGGCGGTGTTTCTCTCAGGGCTGAGGTCTGTGCGTACAGCCTCGTAGGTATTACCGAGGTTGATACCTATGCCCATTTCTCTGACGATCTGCATAGTGCTAACGTCGCGCATCGTGCCGCCCTTTGTATCGGCAGATGCGGTGATACCTGTTCCGGCAGCTATAGTTGCCATAATAGCGGCAGCAGACAGTCCGGAAACGATTCTTTTGAACATTTGCTCACACTCCTTCAAAATGTAACAATATCAACATATTCACATTCCTGCACAGCGCTCGTGTGCCGTATGTTACACTGATATTATATCACCTTATCAAAAAAATGTCAACAACCCGCGGTAAATTTGTAATATATTTACACGATGTTCAATTATTTGCGTGAAAATATGAAACTAAATCATGCTCTTTTTACACGTTATATATAATAATATATATGTCAGCGATATGTTTTTACAGATTTGCATTTTTGTCGGGATTGTGATATTATAAAAGTATAGCAGATTTTCTGCGATAATGACGAGATCAATAAGATTACATGGAGGATATGAAAATGAAAGCAGAAAAAAAACTGATCGCCGGTCTCAGCGCCGCCGCGATCGCACTCAGCTGCATGAGCTTCGCTTCCTTTGCGGATGACGCGGCAAAACTCAATTCCTTTGAGGCTACCAAGGAGAACGTGAAGATACTCGGCAGAGCCAAGTATATGGAAGAAGCAGACGCCCTCTGGTTCGGACTTACCGACGCGGGCGTAGAGTTCAAGTTCACCGGCACTACCGCTGTTCTGAACATCGCGGCAGACTCCGCGGCTTCAAGCGACAGCTCTCCCGCACGCATAGCTATCTATGCCGACGGCGAGCTTTACAAGGACACCACTACTCTTGTCACTCCCAGAGACTACGAGGTGAAGTTTGATGAGAGCGGTGAGCACACCGTCCGCATGATGAAGCTTTCCGAGTGCCCCAACGGTACTCTCAGGATAAACGAGATAAAGACCGACGCTGAAAAGATCGAGCCTACCGCTGCGGCAGAGAAGAAGATCGAGTTTATCGGCGACTCCATTACCTGTGGCTACGGCGTTGACGGCACCTCCGGCGGTTTCTCCACCAAGACAGAGAACGGCTCCAAGACCTACGCCTACAAGGCAGCTCAGAAGCTGGACGCTGACTACAGCATGGTCTCCTTCAGCGGCTACGGCATAATCTCCGGCTACTCCAACAACGGCAAGAGATCTACTCAGCAGTGCGTTCCCGACTACTACGGCAAGCTGGGCAACTCCTGGGGCTCCTTCAGCGACGGCAAGTTCATCCAGAAAGAGGAATGGGATTTCTCCGAGTATGTGCCTGATCTGGTAGTAGTGAACCTGGGTACCAACGACGCTTCCTACATCAGCTCGATCAAAAATGACGACGATCTCAAGGAATCTGAGAGACAGGCGTTCACCGATACCTACGAGGCTTTCATCGCTCAGATCAGAGAGGCTAATCCCGGCGCCGAGATACTCTGCACTCTGGGTATCATGGGTCAGGATCTTTGCCCCCAGGTAGAGACCGCTGTCAACAACTACAAGACCAAAACCGGCGACGAGCACGTAAACTTCCTCAAGTTCAACGTACAGAACACCGAAAAGAACGGCGTGGGTATCGACTGGCATCCCGCTCCTCAGTCCCACATCGACGCGGCTTACGAGCTGCTGGACAAGATCCACGAGCTTTACGGCTGGGAGCTTGACCCCGATGTGAACATAGACCTGCCCGTTGAGTATAAGCTCAAGGCTGTCACCGACAAGGATATAAGCATCAGCGAGATCAGCACAAAGGGTATACCCGTTACCGTGGCTCTCGATCCCGCAGCTGAGACCGATGTGACCTTTACCGTTGCCGATGAGAACATCGCCGGCGTTTCCGCAGAAAAAGAGGTCGAGTCGGGCGTAGGCGGTCTCAACACCCTGGGAGCTACCGATGAAAAATCCGTCACCGTTAAAACCGACGCCGCTACCGGCGAGGCTACCGCTTATGTATACGGCAACAACGAGGGCAAGACCACTATCACCGCCGAGACCGAGGACGGTCTGTCCGTTACATTCAACGTGACTGTAGCGCTGCCGCAGGATTCCTCCGAGCCAGACAGCTCCAGCGAAGAGGACAGCTCCTCTGTTGCTGACAGCAGCGAGGCGAGCAGCGAGTCTCAGGCAGACAACTCCTCCAGCTCCTCCAGTTCCTCCAGCTCCAGCAACTCCTCCAAGGCTAACAGCAGTGCTCCTTCCAACAGCAACGCTTCTCCTGACAACAACCCCGCCACCGGCGCGGCAGCAGGTGCGGCAGCAGGTGTAGTTCTGCTTGCTATGGGTACTATCGTTGCAAGCAAGAAGTCCAAGGACTGATAAGGACAGCTTAACAGAATAACAGCAAAGGCAGACTCTTTGACGGGTCTGCCTTTTTTATATGCCGTATTTCTTTTTTACGCGGTCTACCGAGAATATCATTTTGTCGCCAAGCAGCAGGATAAATACTATGTTGGAGACGGCGTAGGATATGGTGTAGGGGACGGTGGTGGCGGTCAGCGCGGCAAAGCGCACCGGGTTGAAAAAGCCGTCCTCCCAGAGGGTGGAGAATACGTCCATAAGCAGCGAGTAAAGACAGCCGGACGCCGCCGCATAGCAGATCATGAGTGCCTTGTGCCTTAGCAGGTATCCCGCCGCAAGCCCGGCGATCAGACCTATCACGCCCCAGCTGAACATCTGGTAGAGCGTCCACAAGCCCTGCCCGAAGTAGATGTTCGAGACCAGCGCCGTGAAGCAGCCGCAGAAGAACCCGCTCTCGGCGCCCAGCGTCACTCCCGCGATGATTATTATGGCGGTGCAGGGCTTGAAGCCGGCAAGCGGTGCGAATACGATGCGTCCCACCACCGACAGCGCCGTGAGTACCGCCGTGAGTGTCACGAAAGCCGGCTCGTCGCGCCTGCCGGAAAATATCAGCATAGCCGTGAGCAGCGCTGCAAGTACCAGCGAAAGCACCAGCGCTCCCCCGCCGTTCAGCAGGCTTGCCGCCAGCGCCGAGCCGACTCCCAGGAGCAGAACGGACGCGGTCAGCAGTCCCCGGCGAAGTGCGTCATTTTTCATTGCGTGACCCTCCGTTCCTTTAAGCAGCGCTCTATCAGCGCCGCCGGGGTGACGCTGCGGGGGAACACCCTCCGGGCGATAAGCGCCGCCGGGGTGGTGTAGAGCGAGTTTTCCGAGAAGAGCGACTCCGGCGTGCCGGACGCCGCGGCGCTGCCGCCGAAGAGCATCACCCCTCGGTCGGCGTACTCCGCTGCAAAGGTGAGATCGTGGGTAACGAAGATCACCGCGCCGCCGCCTGCCGTAAAATCCTTCAGCAGCCCGCCCAGCCGTTTTTTCGCCGCCGGGTCAAGACCCTTTTCCGGCTCGTCCAGAAGAAGTATCCGGGGGTGCAGCAGCATCAGCTTTGCAAGCGCCGAACGCTGTAATTCGCCGCCGGACAGGTCAAAGGAGTAGCGCTCCAGAAGTCCCCTGTCCAGACCCAGGCTGTCGGTGACGGCGTATATCTCCTGCCTGCTGCGCTTGCCGCCGTCGGGATCGCGGGCAAGGTCAAGCATGACCGTCTGCTCGGAAAAGAGAAGGTGCGGATCGGAGGGCAGCATGGCGAGCAGCTCTCTGTAAAGCGTACCGCCCCGGTAGGTGCTCTGACGTTTGCCGTCTATCATGACCCTGCCCTCCGTCGTTCTCAGACCGCCGGCTATCAGCTTCAGGAGGGTGGATTTTCCCGCGCCGTTTGCACCGCAGACGGCTGTGATCTCTCCGAAGTACGCCGTCATATCAAGCCCGGAGATAAGGTCAGGCGAGTGCTTTTCATAGCGGAACCCGACGTTTTCCAGCTGTACGGCGGGGCTTCCCTTGGGAGGTGTATCTTCAGCTGCGGAGGGAGGATCGGGGATGAAATTCTGCTCCAGATACGCCGCCGCTTCGTTATTGGTGGCGAATGCCCTGTCAAGCCCCAGCGCCGCCGACAGCCGGTAGGACGCAGGGAGCGCAGTCTCCATAACGCTGCCCCGCAGAGCGGCAGCCGCCTCTGACGGCGTGAGCAGGAATTTTTGTGCGCCCTTTTCCAGAAACAGCACCTTATCGCACCTGCCGAACACCGCCTCGAAGTTATGCTCGCACACGATGACCGCCGTGCCAAGCTCACGGCGGAGCTTGTCCAGCAGATCGAGGAATACCTCAGCGGAACGGGGATCGAGCTGTGCGGTAGGCTCGTCCAGCAGCAGCAGGCGGGGTCTGCCCACCATGACGGCTGCAAGATCGACAAGCCGCTTCTGCCCTGCCGAAAGCTCGCACAGCGGGCGGCGCATGAGCTTTTCCAGCCCGAAATACGCCGAGGTCTCGGCTATGCGGCGAAGTATCTCGCCCTTTGGCAGACCGAGGTTCTGCGGCAGAAAGGCAAGCTCGCTGATGACGTCCTCGGTGACGGCACCGCCGCCGGGGAACTGCCCCACGTAGCCGATGTCCGCCGCCGAGCTGCGCTCTTCAAGCTGCGAGATATCGCTGCCGAAAAGGGTTATACTCCCGGCTCTGCTGCCGGCGGGGGAAAGCTCCGGCTTGAGGAGCTTCAGAAGGGTGGACTTGCCGCAGCCGGAAGCGCCGCAGACCAGCAGCAGCTCGCCGGATAAAAGAGAGAAGTCCGCGCCGGAAAGGGTGAATCCGCCCTCAGGATATGCAAAGCTCAGCGCCTCTGTCCTGACGATCTCCATTTAAGCTCCTCCTTTGCCGAGAAAATTACAGGCAGCATACACAGCGCCCCAAAGCACACCGCACAGAGCGGCGGGCATTTTTGCGACAGCGAGGGGTAGAACACCGCGTAGAGACTGCCGCTGTATTTGCAGTATCCCTCGTATGCCGCTGCCGCGAGAGACACGGCTATGAATATGACGTCGCCCGCCGATACCGGGCGCTCTCCCACAAAGCTGTGCGGCTTGAGCATATACCCGCGTGCCTTCATGGAATCGGCGGTGACAGCGGACAGTTCAAGAGATGCGGCGGTCAGCGAAAAGAAATCGCCGAGGGCTGCTTTCAGCCGCATGATATAGGTGTCTCCGGAGCCGTAGCCCGACATCTTCCGCGCCTGCCGGATATCATAGTAGCGGCGCTTCATCTCCGGCACGTAGCGGAGCGTCAGCGTGAACACCGAAGCCGCCGAGCTGAATACCGGGCGCCGAAGCATGGCGTTGATACGGTCTGAGGTCAGCACCGCCGTGAACAGCCTGAACCACAGCATAACAGATACCAGCGCCATGGCGTTGCAGCAGCCGTAGACCAGCGCCTCGAAGGTGTAGGGGCGTTTGCCCAGCCTGAACAGTACGGTGCTGCCGTAGGTCACTATCACCGGGTTGAGGAAGGTCACCGCCGCCGCCGCGGTGAGGTAGAAAAGCGTCTCCCGGAGAGGGTGCTTTGCAAGTCCGCAGCAGACCACGGACAGCACCGCAAACACAAGGGATATCAGCCGCAGCAGGGGGCTTGCGACAAACACAGTCCCGCCGATGACGGCTATAAAAAATATGCACGCCGCCCCCGGGCGGAAAGCTCTGAGTGTACGCATGACTGCTCCTTAGTAAACGATAAATTCAAGTTTCAGATCGCTGCCGTCGGTGACGGGGCAATCCCCGAGACCTATCTCCGGCTCGCTGCCGTCCAGGTAATAGACCCACCCCGAGCGCTTTGTGCAGTCGCCGGCATGAAGCCCGCCGATACCGCTGACGTAGTCGGTCATGCCGCCTGCCGCCGCGGTCTGTATATCCAGCGCAAGCCCCTCCTGCACGCAGACCTTTTTCAGCGCGTCAAGAGCCGTGGCGTCGCCGGAAAGCGTGACCGTCTGCTTTGCAAGCTGCGCACCGCCGTCCAGCAGACCGCTGTCCTTCACCGGCTGCGCAAGCCTTTTGTAATTCTGCTCCTCCAGTATGTCGGGGCACTCTATCGTCACCGTGACGGATATCTCCCCGCCGGAGGGCTTTTCTTCGCCGCCCGCAGGACGTATCATCAGCACGATACCGACTCCCGCCGCCAGCATGAACAATATGGTCAGCAGGTTTATGAGCCTGCTCCTGCCTGGTCTTTTCATAGCTTCCTCCGTCCCGTCAGACAGCTGAGGTATGCCGCCGCGCCGCCGCTGCGCTCAGGCTTTGACGGCGAGTAAAGGCTGTCTATGCACAGCTTTTGCAGCCGTTCCATGCGCCTGCGGCAGGTCTTGCCGGTCACCGCCGAAAGATCGTAGCTGCCCGACACATCGGGGGTGAGCCTGAGCGCCGCCGCACATTTTGCAAGCGCATACAGCGGGTCAAGCTCCAGCCGGAGCATGAAGTATATCAGATACAAAAGCACAAGCCCCGCCGCAGCTGCCGGGTAGATGAACAGCGTCCTGCCGTTTTGCTCCGGCTCCTTTTCATCGGGCAGACGGCTGTATATGCGGCTGCCGGCAGCTTCGTCGAGCTCACCGCCGGCTGACGCTCCGCTGTCTGCGGATATCGCCCCGCCGCCGGGAGCGTGGGGCATTCTGTCGAAATACTCCGGCACAGTCTCAAAGGGCAGCCAGCCGGCGCCCTCAACGTAATACTCCGCCCAGGCGTGGAAATCGCCGGCGCAAAGCGTCACCGCCGAGCCTGCCGCAGCAGACGCCGCAGCCTCCCTGTCAAGAGCGTAGCCCTCGGCGTAGCGGGCGGGGACGCCCATATACCTGAATGCCAGCACCGCCGCCGAAGCGTAGGCACAGGCGTTGCCGCAGCGGGACTTTTGCAGCATATCCTCGGCGGTCTGAGGTGCCGCTGCCGGGTCATACTCGCAGCCCTTCAGCATTTCCCGGACGAACGCTGCCGCTTCGGTGACGTTCACCGCCCCGACTTCTCCCAGCTGCGCTGCCAGAACACGCCCGGCAGACGGCGGTATCCGGGTATAGTCCTCGCGGTAGAGCTTGTCCAGCAGAGCCGCCCCCGCCAGGTAGCCTCCGTCAGCAGAGCCTGCCGCGTCTGCAAAGCTCTCGCAGGCGGCGAAGATGTCCAGCGTTTCAAAGCTGACTGTGCTGCCGGCGGCGGGGTTCTCAAGACCAGCGGGATAGCTGCTCCTAAGGTCAGCGCCGTCGGTGATATAGGCGTATCTGCCGTCCGCTCCAAGCCGCCTTACCGTCACCCTCTGAGTCTGAGCGCCGGACTGCCGCATAAGCGCCAAGGGCTGGGAATCGGCAGAAAGACCGCTCTCTTTCAGCGACAGCAGCTCGCTCTGCGTGACCGACAGCCCGTCCGAATGGGGAGCGCTCCAGCTGCCGTCCTTGTATTCGCAGCCGGTGAAGCCGTGCAGATAAACTGCCCGGGGGCTGTCCATAAGCACCTCCAGGGCGGGAGTGTCGCCTGTAGGCTGTGACACCGATGACACTCTTCCGCAGGGCTGGGCGATCTCGCCGCCGTAAAGCCTGTCCTCTGCCGACAGACGGATCGCGTCCGAAGCGTATGCACCGAATGAGGTGGTGAAAACAGCGCAGGCAGCCGCCGTGGTGAGCGCCGGCATGACAGCGCCTTTTAGCCCGAAGCTGCGCCACGGCAAAAGTGCGAGCAGCACCGCCGCGATACCGGCGGGGATAGCATACCCGTCCTTGCAGAGCAGCAGCGGTGCGAGCATCACAGCCGCTCCGGCAAGCCTAACCCACACAACGCGTGAACGGCATAGCGCCGACATCGCCCAGAGGGTCAGAGCCGTCAAAAAGCAGACGGCAAAGGGATCGGACTTGCCGCTTTGCAGCAGCGGGAAAAGATAGTCGAACCGGGCGGTCATCACCCGGGATACCGCGTTTGCCGCCCGGGCAAGCTGGGAGGAAAGCTGTCCTGCGCCGGCTATGCCCGCCGCCGCGGTCAGAAGATAAAACGCCGCCGCAAAAGGCAGCCCGTGTTTTTTCAGCACCCGGCTGAGCGCCGAGAGGGTCAGCATAACCGCCCCGAAGGCTATCGCATAAAGCGGCAGCCCGCCGAAAATGCCCCTCAGAGCTGTGAGCCACAGCAGACAGGCAAGCGCCGCGCAGATCTCCGCCGATATGCCGCTGCCGCGATCTTCCGGCTCAAAGGACGGACAGGGCTTGCCGCTCACCGGCTCTCTTTTCGTCTCGATCAGCGAATAGGCGTAGCTGCTGCCGCCGCGTTCGCGCACCATATACTTGCCGCATTTCGCGGACAGCTTCATGTGCAGATCACGGAGACGATCGCCGTGGGCAAATTCCCTCACGCCCTCGGGAGCGCCGGAGGAGGACGCCTCGTCGCGGCGGGAAAGCACCACCGCTGCCGACGGCGGCAGGCGGCGCACACAGGAAAAGCCGCTGCCGAAGCGTCTGTACAGGGGAGACCCCATGACGCCGGCGCGGATATCGCTCAGCGAGGCTTTAAGCTCGCAGCCGGGCTTTGCTCCCGCAGACACCCGGATAACTCCACCGGCGGGCAGCGCCGACTTTATCCTTACCTCGCCCCCCTCGCCGGAGCGGATATCGCTCACCCGCAGGGTCATGCGCACCCGCAGCGGAAGTCTGGAGGGGCGGGTCTTTATCAGTATATCGTCGCCCGAAAAGCCGATCTCCCGGACGGGACATCTGAGTACAAGGACTGCTGTCACGGTGAATATCCCGTACAGCAGCAGCGCCGACAGTATTATAAGCAGTACAGTCATTTTCCCATGCCCTTTATGTGGGGCGGCGGCAGCTCTTTGAGCACCGCCTCGCAGACCGCCGAGGCGTCCATGCCCTCTGCTTCGGCGCGGGGGGAGAGGACTATCCTGTGGGCGGTGCAGTCGGCAAACAGCAGCGTTATGTCATTCGGCACCACGAAATCCCTGCCGTCTGCAAACGCCGAAGCCTTGGCGGCAGCCGCCAGCGAGATAGCCGCACGCGGACTTGCTCCCTGGGAGATGAGCTCGCTCCTGTGGGTCTGCTCGGTGAGGTCTGCTATCCAGCCGGCGGCGGCTTCTGAGAGAAATACCTCCCGTGCCGATCTCTGCATGGCGAGTATGTCCTCCCGCCCGCAGACGGCTTTGATTTGCACCCCTTCGGCGGCGGTGCGTTCTATCAGCAGGTCACGGAGCAGCTCTTTGCCGGGTCTGCCGAGAGACAGCTTCATCATGAATCTGTCCAGCTGAGACAGAGGCAGCGGCTGAGTTCCCGCCGAGCCGAAAGGATTCTGGGTGGCGATGACCATGAAGGGCTTCTCCAGCTCAAAGGTCTCGCCCTCCTCGGATACCTCCCCCTCCTCCATAGCCTGGAGCAGCGCCGACTGGGTACGCGGCGAGGTGCGGTTTATCTCGTCTGCCAGCAGGATATTGGTCATCACCGCCCCCTCGTGGAAGCGGAATTTCTTCAGCCCCGCGTCCCACATGGTAAAGCCGGTGATGTCCGTGGGCAGGGTGTCGGGGGTGAACTGTATACGCTTTGAGCCCAGCCCCGCCGCCGCAGCCAGCGACTTTGCCAGCGTTGTCTTGCCCACGCCGGGTATATCCTCTATCAGCAGGTGTCCGCCAGCCGCCAGCGCTATCACGCACTTCAGCACCTGACCGTCCTTGCCGACTACGGCACGGCGCACCTCGTCATATATTTTCTTCACGGTATCATTCATCATGATGTCCCCTTTTTCTTTTTTCGCCCGGGCAGATATCTGCCGTATTTTTTGTAGAGCTTCTTTGCAAGCTTTGTCTTTCTGAACCTCACCAGAAAAATAAGCGCGGCTATCTTCCAGACCGCCCCGAATGCCACGCCCGCCGCCGACATTTTTTTCAGCCGGCTCTCACGGGCGGCAAGCTCATCGCGGGCGATTATGTAGTGACGGTAGCAGGGAGCCACCGTCTCTATGCGGTCATTGAGACCGATAAGGTCAGGAAGGTGCGTGAGCTTTATCTCCTCCGGCGGGTAGTAGTCTGAGCGTATCTCGCTGTTGAGCTGTTCGATCTTCGCCAGCTGATCGAGGGCGTACTTGCTCTCGCCGGCTATGTTGTCCTGAGACCGGATATCCGGCTTTGTCCTCACGCTGTCGAATATCCCGCCGCCCCCGGCGTCGTACTCCGCCAGCGCCGCCAGCGCAGTAAGAGCCTGCGCGGTGGATATCACCTCCGACTCGCCGCCGGCGGTGTGGGAGAATCCGCCGTCGCTGCTGCGGCAGGCAAACAGCACGTCTATAGGACGTGTGCCGCTGCTGTCGGCGTAGTCATCGTTCAGCGCTGCGCGGTCACCGCGGCTGCACGCTGCGATTATGCACCACGCCGCCGTCTCGCAGGTCATGCTTTCTCCGTTGTCCTTCAGCCATTTCTCGGCTCTGTCGGCGGGCTCACCCTCCAGCACCGTGAGCGCCATGGCGGTGATATCGGCGTCCGAGCCTCTCAGCCCGAAGCCGCCGTCCGGCTGCTGCATACCGTAAAGCAGCGACTCTGCCGCCGAGCTGTCAAAGCCGTTCATTCGCTGCGCTAGTGTGGCCCAGACAAGCTCGTTGCAGCCCGCCGCGTCAAGAGGGACATTTTCCATATCCGTGCCCCTGCCGCCCGCGATCGCCAGCGTGACGCTGCTTCGGGCAGGCTCGGTGAGCAGCTCGCCCTCCGCGGCTTCCGGCTCGCCCACGGTGCTGATGTAGCTGCCGTAATCGTCGGAAATGCCCAGCAGGCACTCAGCCATTATGAACCAGTCGGCTTCGGAACCACCCGCCATGCCGGAGCTTACAAAGCCCTCCGCGAGTTCGCCGCCGATCCGTTCACGCTCCCATTCCAGCGCACCGTCCACCGCTTCAAGGTACATATCGTCGGTGACTATCGTTCTGTCCGCTGTGTCGGCTAAGGCGGTCAGCGGCTGAGTCAGCAGCACCGCCGCCAGCAGCGCGGACGCCATGGATTTAATAGATCGTCTCATAGCATTCTCCCGCGCTTGTGTCGCCTATATCTCTGCCCGCCGCCAGCGTGAAACGCAGCTGGACCAGGTCTCCGTCCTTTAAGTGCAGATCACCCGCACCGTAGCTGATAAAATGTCCGTTCACCGCGATCATCCAGCCGGAAAGTGAGGTGTAGTCGCGCTCGCCCAGACTGTCGGGGGAGCTGTTGTCTGTGAACCGGACTCCGCTGTCCGCTTCAAGCTCGGCGCGGAGCGGTTCGGGTATCGCCGCTTCAAGCGCCATGCCCGCTCTGGATATCCGTGCGATATAACTGCCGCGAAGCTCGGTCTCGAAGCCGTTCTGCTCCAGCGCCCGCACTATAGCCTCCACCGCAGGCTCGCCCTGACGTATCTCTATATCCGTGCCGGAGATAAGCTCTCCCAGACCCAGTACATTGGCGTCCAGCCGCAGGCTGCAAACGCCTATCACCTCGCCGTCGCCGGCGGCGGTGCATACTATCACGAAGGAGTAGTCGGAGGTGCGTCCCTCGCTGTCGGTCAGACGGATATCCAGCGTATTCTCGCCGCCCGTCAGCCGCAGCAGATAGCTTGTGTACTCGCCGATCCAGCTGCACTTTATCTCCCCGCCGTTGAGCAGCACGGTGATCCCGTTGTCGTATATCCTGTTGCCGGAATAGTCCTCAGCTATGAGGTCAAGGGTGTAGCTGTCGCCCCGCACCTCGTCGGGGATATTGTGATAGCTGAGCCGGGGCGCAGTCTCGGGGGTAGTCTCCGCTGTGCGCCTTATGGAAAAGCTCTGCTCGATCTCAAAGGGATCGCCGCGGTAATAGCCCGTGGCTTTCAGCTTTACGGTATTAAGCCCCATTTTCAGCGGACAGGTGTACATATCCCCCTCGCCGGGATAGAGCCTTTTGCCGCCGGTATACACCTTAAGCTCCGTCTGACTGCCGCCTCTGATAAAGGCGGTAAATGAAATGCTCTCCTCTGATGTGGTCATGCCGGCAAGATCGGTCACAAGCTCCGGCTCATGGGTCTCATCGGCGGGAGCTTCACTCTCGTCAGTCCTGCTGTCATCGGAGGAGCTGTCGCCGGGGGAGCTGTCGGCATCGCTGTCTCTTTTGTCTGGCTTGCTCCCGGCGCTGTCAAGCCATACGGTATACTCGCGGAAGCCGGAGTGCAGCTTTCCGCCGGCGTCGGTATATGACGCATATATCCCGATGATGTTCCTGCCGTCAGCAAGCGTCACGCTCCCGGACCAGTGCACTTTTCTGCCGTTGACCCGCACCGTAAGGGTCTTTAGCTTATAGCTTTCATTCAGATGTGTTATCGTAAAGGAATACAGACTGTCGGTGACGTGCTCTCCGTCCTTTATGCTGGTAACAAACAGCTGCTCGTCGGTATCGTCACCGTCCTCCGGCTCGTCACCGGGAAGCTCCTCCGGCTGAGAGGGACTGTCGGGAGCCACCTGCCGCTGTCTGCCTTTGTCTGTACTGCTGTCACAGCTCTCGCCGCCGTCCGGAGCGCTGTTGTCTCCGGGCAGCCGCGAGAGCCCGCCGGAGTCCGCTGCTGCGTTCTCCGGCGAGCTGTTATCGCTTTTACTGCTGTCATTCTGCCTGTCGTTATCCTTTCCGGCAGCAGCGTCCGTCAAAGCACCGTCACCGGCGCCGACTGTCTCAGCCGCTACCTGAGGACTGGGACGAAAGGCAGCGCTGTCAAGCTCACCGGCATCGGAAAGCCTCAGCCCCGATACCGCAAAGACCGCCGCCGCGGCACAGATGACCGCCGCTATGCGGGATATGTTCTTTAGCTTCATACGCTGCCCTCCTTCCGGCAAAATTTCAGTCTGTCTTATTTCTTCGTGGTGAGCTTTACAGCCGTTGAGAACTTGCCGTAAAGCTTGGTGCCGTTAACAGTCCTGTAGGCTCTTACGCGGAACTTGTAGATAGTCCCGGGCTTCAGACCCTTGACGGATACCTTTACAGTCGTGCCCTTCTTGACCCACTTTGCGGTCTTCCACTTCTTGGCGCTCTTGTCATAGATCTGTACCTGATAGCCGTCGGCTCTTGCCACCTTCTTGTATGCCACCTTGATGTTCTTCTTGCCGCTTACGCAGTTCTTCTTGACGATCTCGGTGCTGTCGGGTCTGGTGGCGACTGTCTTTACAGCAGAGAACTTGCCGTAGGACTTGGTGCCGTCCTCCTTTATCCTGTAGCCGCGTACCTTGAACTTCCATATTCTTGCGGACTGGAGATTGCTCTCCTTGTAGGTGAGGGTGTCAGCCTTGACGTCGGACACAAGCTCGAATTTCTTGACACCCTTGTTGAAGAAGAATACCTCGTAGCCGTCGGCGTTCTTTGCCTTTTCCCAGTTGATCCTTACAGCGCCGGTGGTGCAGCTGTACTTGTCCTTGATGACTACCTTGTCAACTTTCAGCGATTCCGCGTAAAGCTCGGCATACTTAGCCTCGGCAGCTTCGAGAGTCTCCTTGTTGGTGACGAAGGGCTTGGCGTCCTCGCTGAGTCCGTCATACAGCTCGCGAGCCTTGGCTATCGCTTCCTTGCTGTCGAGAGTCACCTCGCCTATAGCGTCGACAGCAGCAATGGTATCCTGAAGTCTGTCATAGTCATCGGAGGTGAGAACGGTGTACTGGAGCTCGCCGTAAACAGCGTCATACTCGTGACCCGTCTCGGTGTCGGTGTCGCCGTACTCCATGCCGTCATAGCCGAAGGTGACTTCACCCTTTCCGGGCTTGAGCGCCTCTGCCGCGTTGCCCTCGCCGGCAATAGCGGTATCGGTGATGTCCTTCTCCGCGCCGTTTGCATATACGGCGGTAACGGTGTACTTGTCAAGGGTCTCGCCCTCCTTGTAGAGGGTCTTGCCGGTAACGTTCACCTTGTCAAGTCTGCTGCCCAGCGAGAAAATTGCGCCGGAGTCGTTGCGGAAGTACATATTACCCTCATCGTCAGCCATAACGCTGCCCAGGCAGTACTGCGCGTGACCGCCTACGGGAGTGAACAGAGTGGGGCAGGCTTCAACAGTGCTGCCGTCCGTGAGATTCACCGTCTCGGTCTTTTCGGGAGCGGTCATGGTGGCGTTGTCATGCAGCACGTATACCTTGCCGGGAGTGTAGTTAGCGGTGAAGTATACGTAGTTCTCGCCGTCCTTGTTAGATACGAGAGCGCTGGACTGACAGTAGCCGTTGGTCTGAACGCCGTAGATCATCTCAAAGCGTGCCGCGTCGATGACTGCGATCTGGTGTCCGGAATACTCCTGATATGCGCCCTTGCCGCAAACGCCCACATATACTCTGCCGTTAGCCGCAACGGGGGTAGAGGTGGAGGCGCCGGGGAGCACCAGCGACTGAACATTCTTTATCTCGCCGCCGTCAATGCGGAAGCGGATCAGCAGCTTGCCCTTTGAGGTGACGAAATAGTAGCCGGTCTGCTCGTCATAGGACACCGCCGAGCGGAGATCGCCGAACAGCTCTGTAGCCTCGGAGCTTACCACAGCCTCGCCCGCTTCGATGCTCTCGCCGCGCTTTACCGCTACCAGCTTGCTGCCCTTGCTGTCGCCGTCGTTCACGCCGTTGTCGGTGCCGAACACTACCAGATCATCGGTGACGTAAGCGCCTGCCCAGTAGTAGCCGCCTGCGGTGGTGTACTTCCAAGCCGCGGTCTGCTCTTCCAGATCCTTTTCCGTATCCTTGTCCTCGGCGGGTATGCACACGTAATTTGCATCGGCAGTCTCGCCGTTCCAGAAGCCGGTGTAGATGTAGCCGTCCTTGTACACCATTTCGGTGAGTGCCTGACCGCCCAGCTCGTCATGATATATCCACAGCGACTTGAAGGTCTCGGCGTCGAATGCCTGGATCGTGCCGTTGCCCATGGCAACAAAGATCTTGCCGTCAGCCGCAAGAGGCGCTACCTCGCCGTAGGAGTTGAAGTTTGCGCCCAGGTCACCGGACTTGTCCAGCTTGGCGCCTGTGGCTCTGTCCAGCGCCTGGAGCTTGTTGGAGGCGACATAGATGATCTCGTCTCCGCTTATACAGGGCATACTGGGCGAGTTAGACCAGCCCACGGATATCTGCTGTGCCCACTTGAGCACCGTATCGGTCTTGACCTTGGGGGTGTCGGCAGCAGTGATCCCGCCGAAAGCCGAAGCGCCCACAGACAGCGCGCTGACCGAAAGCACGCAGGCAGCAGCCGCAGCTGCCGTTTTCTTCATAAGTCCTTTCATGAAAAAAGACTCCTTTCAAAAATTTTTTCCGGCACCAAAAAACGGCTCCCCGCCAAATCGAAAAGCCGTAAGGATAGTCTCCTGCCCGAAAAATGCACAAACCAAACAACGGTACCGCCCCGCAATTTTTTCGTGAGCCGCACCCCGATATACATATCCCGGAACAAACTGACCCCACGCCTTCCCCTCGCCGCCGTATCCGGCAGACGAATTTGCCCAAAGCGGATAAGCTAAGCCCGTGCCTGACGCACAGACCTGCCGCGGCAGTTCTCCCGGCTCATGCTCCGAAGCCGCAGCTTCTTGGGCACGCCGCCTTCTCACAGCGCAAGGCTGCAATGACCGCACCGCTTTAGCGGCGCTGTGGCGTACCCTTTAAGAACATACACGGTAATGGCGGTTGCGTCGGATTCAAACCGACTTCCCTATTGATCTACTCGGTCAGCAACAAGGGCTTTGCCCCTCTGCGCCTTTCAAACCGCGGCAAATTTGATACCGTTTAAATTATACCACAAACAAAGACTTTTTTCAATAATAAAACAGCACGGACAAGTCAATTTTGTATAAATCGACAAATCCGTGCTGTTAACTAGGCTTTGATTTGATTATTCACTTTTCGTGCGCCGTTTCCCTGCCGATCTTTTATCGGCGGCAGCAAGCGGAAGCTTCACCTTGAAGGTCACGCGGCCGTCCTCTACCGTGCAGCTTATCCTGCCCTTGTGGGCGTCGGTGACCGTCTTGGCTATCGACAGACCTATGCCGCTGCCGCCCGTCTCGCGGGTGCGGGAGCTGTCGCCGCGGTAGAAGCGGTCAAAAAGCTGCTCGGTGTCGCCCTTGGGCGGATCGGTGCAGAGATTGGAGATGCTGAACCGCACGTGCTTTGAGCTTACCATCAGCTTAAACTCTATCTTCTCACCCTCCGTGCCGTACTTGACGGCGTTTTCCAGCAGAGTAGACACCAGCATTTTCAGCATCTTCTCATCGCCGTGAACTACAGCGCCCTCAGCGATATCAGCCTCCAGAGGCTTGTTCCTGGAGCTGCAAAGTATCGAGAAATCGTCGGCGAACTCGTTTGCCATGGCACTCATATTCACGTCGGCAAAGCTCACCCGCTGACTCTCGCTTGACTTGGCGAGCATCAGCATCTGCCCCAGCAGCTCGCTTAAGCGGTCTGTCTGGTTTATAGTGGAGCGGGTCCACTCGTTCTCGCCGCCGGTCATTTCCAGCACCTCGGTATTGGCGCGGATTATCGCAAGGGGAGTTTTCAGCTCATGCCCCGCGTCGGTGATGAACCGCTGCTGCTTTTCGTAGTTCTGCACCACCGGGCGCACCACACGCTTTGACACCAGTATGATGATGACCGAGAACACCACCAGCAGTCCCAGCGCTATCGCCGCCGAGATCTTCGCCGTGGTTATCGACGACATCACCGACGTGCTGAAATCGTGGAAGATTATCAGCGTGCTGCCGTCGCTTTTATTTTTGACGGCATAGCGGAACTCCATGCCGCTGTAGAAGGCGCGGTCATCGCCTATCTTATAGACCGCCAAAGCGTACTTCTGCGCCGTATCGCTGGAAATGGTGGCGATGTGCCCCGTGTTGAGAGAGGTCACTTCGCCGCCGGAGTCTATCTTGACGGTAAAGTATCTGATGATATACTTCTGCTCGGTGTCGGAGCGCTTGTCGTTAAAGAACCTGCCGTCCTTCTTGTCAAAGGATATATCCTCGGGCGGGGCGGGCATAACGTCGTCGCCGTCATTTTCGTCATTATCTTCCCGAGCGCTGTCCGGCTTTTCTCCGGGCGGTTCGTCGCGCATACCGTTGTTGTTGTGATAGGACAGCTTGCCGTCATTCTGCACCAGCATATCCAGCACCTCGTCCGACTGCTTCAGCGCACGGTAGAAATTCAGACCGTTTATCAGACCCAGCATCAGCAGCTCTATTACAAACAGTGCCGCTATCGCCGCTATCGAAAATCTAAGGCTCAGCTTTTTAAGCATCATCATACTCCAGACTGTATCCCGCACCGCGGGCGGCACGTATCGTTACCTTCGAGCCTACGGTGTTGAGCTTCTTTCGCAGGTAAGAGATGTACACCCACACCACGCTTATCTCAGTCTCGCTGTCGAAGCCCCATATCTTCTCCATGAATTTCTCGGTGGAGATCAGCATATGAGGATTCCGCATCATGTACTCCAGCATCTGAAACTCCTTGTTGCCCAGCCGCGTGCTGCCCTTTGTTGAGGTTATCTCAAAATTAGACCTCGACAGCGCAAGATCGCCGAATTTCAGCTCGTCGGAGGGTGCGTTGTCTGCCGCTCCGAGACGCCTTGTCATGGCGCGAACTCTCGCCAGCAGCTCGCTCATGGCGAAGGGCTTCGTGAGATAATCGTCCGCGCCGGCGTCGAGACCCTCTACTCTGTCCTCGATCTCGCTCTTGGCAGTAAGCAGCAGCACCGGTATGGAATTCCCGGAGCGGCGTATCTCCTTGAGTGCCGAAACGCCGTCCATTACCGGCATCATTATATCCATGATAAGGGCGTCGTAATTCCCGGCAGAAAGATAGTCCACCGCTTCCCTGCCGTTGTACACGATATCTACCGAATATTTATTATGCCTGAGCGCCGCGCCCAGCGCGTTTGCAAGCTCCTTTTCGTCCTCTGCGATAAGCAATCTCATTTTCAGGCGCCTCCCTTTCCTGTAATATCCTCATCATACCACGCCAACCTTAAAATAACCCTAAATCACTGAGCCTTTATGCGCTCCGCTTCTGCCGGATCGGGCTTGACGTATACGGTGCGCTGATCGGTGAATATCACCATGCCCGGCTTTGCGCCGTTGGGCTTCTTGACGTACTTTATCAGCGTGTAGTCCACCGGCACCTGCGAGCTCATCGCCGCCTTGGAATGGAGCGCCGCTATCCTCGCCGCCTGTAGTATCGTGCTGTCCGGCGGGGTCTCGCCGTTGGTCACAATGACCGTATGCGAGCCGGTGATGTTCTGCGTATGCAGCCATATGTCCGTCTTTTTGGAATCCTTCAGCGTCAGCTTGTCGTTCTGACGGTTGTGACGTCCCACTAGTATCGTGTAGCCGTCGTCCGAGATGAATTTCAGCGGCGGCAGAGAGCGGGGCGGTCTGCCATTGGCGTAGCGGCGGCGGATGTAGCCCTCATCTGCCAGCTCGTCACGAAGCTGCTCGATATCCGATTCCGAATCCGCGCGGGTGAGTGAATCCAGCACCGAGTCGATGTAGGCAAGCTCCTGCTCGCCCTTTTCTATCAGCCCGGCGAGAAGTCTCTCGGCGGTGTCGGCTTTCTTGTATTCCTTGTAGTACCTCTGGGCGTTCTGGGTAGGCGTCAACCGGGGGTCTAGAGCTATCTCCGTCTCCTCCTGCGCCTCGCTCATATAGTTTATGCACCTGAATGAAGTCTGACCCTTTTGCAGCGCGTAAAGGTTCGTCATGATAAGATCGCCGCAGTTTTTCAGCCTTTCCCTGTCGGCGCACTCTTTCAGCTCCTGCCGCTGGTTGGCGATACGCCTTGCCGTGCGCTCGGACAGCGAGGTGAGCAGCCGGAAGAGATCCTGCGCCTTCTGCTTTATGCGCTCCAGCCTGTCGCGGGAAGAATAGAAATCGTCCAGCAGCCCGCAGGCGCTGTCGGAAGCGCGCACCTCCATGAGCGAGCCGAAGTGCCGGATATCCGTAAAGCAGAAGTCCTTAAGCTGCCCCTCGGTGGTGGCGAGCATTATGTAATTCAGCTGCCGGTTTCGCAGCTTCTCGCCCTCTGCCGTCACCGCCTCCGCAAGCCTGTCAAGCTCGGCGTCTGAATAGGCGTTCACCGCCTTGTCCTCGCCGCCGTCGGTGAGCCACACCAGCTCGTCGGCAAACACGGGGGAGATACCCTCCAGCGTCTGCACCAGCGCCTTGGAAAGCTTTTTGTTCGGCAGCTCTTTCAGCCGCGGGATAAGCTCCTCAGCCGTCACCTCGTCCAGCCGCAGCTTGTCCGACTTGGGCGGCAGAGTATAGGCGATACCCGGCAGCACCGGTCTTACCGCCGACATCTCGGGAGTGACCCGCTTTATACTGTCCACTACCCTGCCCTCGCCGTCGATGAGGATTATATTAGACCTGCGCCCCATTATCTCGGCGGCGACGGTGAGCTTCACCGGATCGCCCAGCTCGTTTGAGGCTTCCACGTCTATGTAGAGTATACGCTCGTAGCCGTCCTGACGTATGGCAGAGATCCTGCCCGCCGTCAGCCGCTTCCGCATGAGCATACAGAACATGGGCGGGGTCTTGGGATTTTCTATCTCCGCTCTTGTGACGTGTATCCTTGCCGAGCCTGCGGCGGAGTTTATGAGCAGCCGGTAAGCGCCGTCACGGGTGCGCACTCCCAGCAGCAGCTCCTCCCGGGAGGGCTGATACACCTTCTCTATCCTGCCGCCGATAAGGGGCGACAGCTCCTCCCGCACCAGCGAGAGAAATATTCCGTCTAATGCCATTTTATATGTCTCCTGTTTTTATTTGCTCTCCCAATTAAACCTTGCCGGAAAGGCGCAGGCAAAAATAAAAAATATCAAGGCGTAAAAGCGCAGTTGGGCTGACGCCCTGCAAGGGA
>CACXDI010000011.1 GCA_902766335.1 uncultured Ruminococcus sp.
ACCGATCTTATAGTTTACGCCCGTATAGAACAAGATACGCTCGGTGGTAGTTGTCTTACCGGCGTCGATATGCGCCATGATACCAATATTTCTGGTATCCTGCAAAGAACAATCTCTTGCCATGATATCCTCCTATACGAATTACCATCTGTAATGAGCAAACGCCTTGTTAGCCTCTGCCATTCTGTGAGTCTCGTCTTTCTTCTTGCAGGAACCGCCCACGCCGTTGAGCGCGTCGAGTATCTCTGCAGCGAGCTTTTCCTTCATGGTGTCCTCGTGTCTCTCGCGCGAGAACTTGGTGATCCAACGGAGACCGAGAGTCTGACGTCTGTCAGGTCTAACCTCCATAGGAACCTGGTAGGTAGCACCGCCTACGCGGCGAGCCTTAACCTCCAGCTCGGGCATGATGTTTTCCATCGCCTCTTCAAATACCTCGAGAGCGGGTCTGCCGGTCTTTTCCTCAACGATCTCAAATGCGCCGTAAACGATCTTCTGAGCTACGCCCTTCTTACCGTCGAGCATGATGTTGTTTACAAGACGGGTAACAAGCTTGGACTTGTATACCGGATCCTCCAGCACGTCTCTCTTAGCAACCTTACCTCTTCTAGGCACTGTAATTCCCTCCTTCACAAAATATGAATTCACAGGTACTCGCTCGCAGGGCTTGCCCCTGCGCCCCGTCCAGTAACTTTTAAAGCGGCAAGGCTTATATAGTAAAGATCATACCATTATAAACCTATCCGCAATTACTGTGGTCTTCGCAGCTATTGCGACGATGAGTTTTAACCTTAAACTTGTGTTGCGCCAAGCTTCCTTCGGAAGCCCGCCTCCGGCTTACTTACCAGCCTTAGGTCTCTTAGCGCCGTACTTAGAACGAGCCTGCATTCTCTTAGCAACGCCCTGAGCATCAAGTGTGCCTCTGATGATGTGGTAACGGGTACCAGGGAGGTCCTTGACACGTCCGCCGCGGATAAGAACAACGCTGTGCTCCTGAAGATTGTGTCCGATACCGGGAATGTAAGCGGTAACTTCGGCGCCGTTTGTAAGCTTAACTCTTGCTATCTTTCTCATAGCGGAATTAGGCTTCTTAGGGGTAGCCGTTCTTACAGCGGTGCAGACGCCTCTCTTCTGGGGGCAGCTCTGGTCGATCATCTTTTTCTTCTTGGAGTTGTAACCCTTCTGAAGAGCAGGTGCGGTCGACTTCTTGGTGAAGCTGTCTCTGCCGTTCTTAACTAACTGGTTAAAGGTAGGCATGATCTCTCTCCTTTCATTATAAAATACCGTGCCCGGGAATGGGCACAAATTACAACAGACCGCGCATGATCTGCACAGTCTGCGTAACGTCTATTATACACTATAATTATAGGCACTGTCAACCGAGCGTGGTGTTTCTTTCTGAAAAATTTACAGTTTTTTTACATTCCCACGGTCATCTTTTGCCTGTCACAGCCCTTTTTCCTTCAGCTCTCTTACTATCCCCAGATAAAACTCTGTGATATCTGATATCTCATATTCGTTGGCGGGAGCCTTGCGTGTGAGCCTCATGCGGCGCATATCCACCTCGTCGCAGTGGGATATGCCCCGTCCGCTTGCCGAGGTGTACATTCCCCGGAAGTTCTCCCACCTCACCGCTCTCTCGGAGAGCAGCCCGTCGTTCTCTCCGTCGAAGCGCTTCACCACCAGGTAGGGTATCGTCATGGTGATATCGCTCAGCGGGTGCTTCATCTTGAAGCCGTAGCTCCGGCAGTAAACGCCCCCGGGAGTGGGATTCTCGGCGTTGAACCGCTCCGCCTCTTCGGTGGTGAACTGCAAAAACGCGCGTCCCGCGTCGGGAGTCCTGTCCCCCAGTATCCGGAACCAGAGATTCGTGAGCGCCCCCGCCGCATTCACCAGCGGCTTCGGCAGCTTCATCAGAGCGTCAACTGTGCGGGAGCCGTTGTGGGGCGTGTTTACGGTGGTGATAGAGGCTATCCTGTCCGCCATGCCCATAGTGCAGGCGATGTACCGCGCCTCCAGCCCGCCCTTTGAGTGGGCGACTATATTCACCTTTTCCGCGCCGGACAGCTCCAGCACATCGTTAAGTCTCTTTGCGACGGCGGCGGCGTTGGATTCTATCGAACCGGCGCTGTCCTGCCCGCCGTAGTATATCTTAGCGCCGTGCCTTTCCAGCCGGCGTGGGATACGTCCCCAGTAGTTCAGGTGCTTTCTGTCGCGAAAGCCCATGCCGTGTATCAGAAGCACGGGATATTTTGTTGCGCAGTCATCGCAGAAGCGTCTCACAGAAATCCCTCCGCCATAAGAAATCCGAACAGCTGGTTGTATCTTCTTGAGACCGGGAAGGCTACTTTTTTCTGGGCGATCATGTTCTCAAACTCCTGTCTGCCCACCCACTTGGCGGCTGACGTCTCGCCCTGCTGGAGAACTATCTCCTCGGCGGGGATATCCCGGCGGACGAAGTAGCAGTCGATGAAAGCGGTGGCTTCCTTGACGGTCATGACATACCTCAGATCGTCGTCAGCCTTTATGCCTGTCTCCTCAAAAAGCTCACGCTTTGCGGCGGTGAAGCTGTCCTCTCCGGCAACAGCCGAGCCGGCGGTGAGCTCCCAGAGACCGGGGTATGTAGCCTTGTCCGGAGAACGCAGAGTGCATAGAAGCTGTCCGCGGCTGTTCATAGTGATTATCATGACTACCACATGATACAGACCGCTGCCGGCGGTCATTTCGCCGCGCACCGCAGTCCTGTTCAGAGGACGGCGTTCATCGTCATAGAGATCCCATAGCTCCATGCCCTGTTCTCCTTTCATTTATTTTTACGCAGCTCGCGGAAGAAATCCTTGAGCAGCATGACACATTCGTCTTTAAGCACTCCGCGGGTCACTTCGGGAGTGTGGTTGAGCCCCTGAGAGAAAAGGTCAAAGCATGACCCGCAGGCTCCGAATCTAAGATCGTCGGCGCCGAACACCACCCGCTCGACTCTGCTGTTGACTATAGCCCCCGCGCACATGGCGCAGGGCTCCAGCGTGACGTACAGCGCACAGTCCACCAGCCTCCAGCCTCCCAGCCTTTTTGAAGCCTCGTCTATGGCGATGAGCTCGGCGTGTGAGAGGGAAGAGCGGTCAAGCTCCCGCCTGTTGAAGCCCTCGCCGACTATCTCGCCGTCCGACTGCCGCACCACCACGGCTCCCACGGGAACGTCTCCCTTTTCCGCCGCCAGCTTTGCAAGCTCTATGCAGCGGCGCATATATATATCGTCTCTGTCCATTACTTTACCTCAAGGGTGAGTATGGTGGTCAGCAGGGTCACGGTGAGCCATATGACTGACCAGGGTGAATTGAGCACCTCGCGTAGCTTCTGTGACAACGGGAGCGCCGTTCTGTCCGGCTCTATCTTGAAGGGACGCATCATTTTGATCCTCATGATGAACATAAGGCTGATACAAACGATGATGACGCTCAGGCAGATAACAGACTCCAGCAGATCGGCATAGACCGTTTTCTCGTTTGTCAGAAGGGTGTTGAGCATTATGATGAGGCTGTCGCCGGTTATCTTTATCACCAGCGCGGGTATTATGCTGCCGCTTTTTATGGTTATGATAGAGAGTATCACGCTCCAGCAGAAAACGTACAGGAACTTGGTGATGTCATGGTAGCAGCAGGCGGAGGCGAAGGAAGCGACAAGTATCGCGAACCGGTCTCCGTACTGCCTGAACAGCTGGAGTATGCAGCCCCGGAACAAAAGCTCCGACATGATCGGTATGACGAGCATATTGCACAGCACGCTGACGACAAAGCAGGAAGCAGAGTCTGTCACCGGCAGCGCGTAGTAGCTTATGTCTATCCCCAAGTCTGTTGCGGTAGCGGTGACTACCCTGTCGAACAGATGCAGTATCACAGCCATTATCAGCGAAGCGTTGAAGGCGTACAGGAAAAACTTCGGCGAGAGCTTCGATGAAGGGAAGGACACGTTCAGGGGAAGATGTATAAAGAAAACATAGAGCAGCAGTATCACCAGCAGCGTGAAGATCTTGAACCCGCAGCTCACCAGTACCTCGTTGAGAGTGATGGGCGCTGCCGAATCAAGCTCGGATACATATGTCCACTCCACCGTCTTGACGCCGAACAGCATCCTCATCAGCATGAACTGTATCTGGTTAAACAGGAACAGCATCAGCATGGACGTTCCCAGGAACGCAAAGCAGTACCTCAGCGAGCTGCGCTCCTCGTTTTCGGAACGGCGGTCTGCGTAGCCCTCACCGTCTACGTATGTATGCTCACGGGTATCGTGTACGAAACGGTAGCCGTAGCGGTTCTTTTTGTTGTTGCGCCATTTGGTGAAGGCTTCGTGGTAAGCCTTGTCCTGGTTTACATAAACACGCTCAGAAGCAACGTCGACGATATAATCCTCGCGAAGCTCACTGCTGTCTTTTTCTTTCACCGGCGTCGTCACCCCTTTGCTAATACTAATCCCTAAAAGAACAGCAGACAAATCTCGGCACTGACGGCTCATCACTCGTTGTCAAGCTCCCTTGCAGGGCTAAAAAATGATATACACAATAAATTATATCACATCGTATTTGAATAGTCTACAAAAGAGTATGTATTTTAACGTTTTTTTTACATCTTTCGCAAGAACGGATGTGCGCAAATACACAAAAAAGTTACAAAATCTCAATGAAACGGTAATGATAGAACTTTCGGCGGATTTGCGCTCTTTGATTGTGCAAAGCTCCGAAAATGGCGTGGCTATGTGAATTTTCGGTGACCGGCTATTGACATTTGCCTTTATATGTAGTACAATCTTATATTGTATTATAATCGCTATTTATGCCTTTCTCCCCGCGTTTTATACAATATTATATAGGGCGTATATAAATGCTGAGGAGTGCAAAATTTCATAAGGAGTGATCAGCGCGCATGGTGAATGTCAATGTAAAGGACGTCAAGCTGGGAAAGAATGTCCGTAAGAGCTTCGCAAAGATCCGCGAAGTACAGGATATGCCGAACTTCATCGAGGTCCAGAAAAATTCTTACCAGTGGTTCATCGAGGATGGTCTGAGAGAGGTCTTTGACGAAATGGGAGCTATTACCGATTACAACGGTATTCTGGAGCTTTCCTTCGTTGATTATCATATCGAGCCCACACCCAAGTATACCATTGCCGAGTGCAAGGAAAGAGATACTACCTATTCCTCGCGCCTTCAGGTAAAGGCAAGACTCAAGAACAACGAGACCGGCGAGATCAAGGAGTCTGAGGTCTATATGGGCGATCTGCCCAAGATGACCGACAGCGGTACCTTCGTGATCAACGGTGCAGAGCGTGTCATCGTATCTCAGCTCGTTCGTTCCCCGGGCGTATACTTCGACTTCGACAAGGACAAGACCGGTAAGGATCTGTTCAAGTCCACTATCATACCTAACCGCGGCGCGTGGCTGGAGTATGAAATGGATTCCGCCGACGTCGTTTATGTTCGTATAGACAAGAACAGAAAGATACCGATAACCACCTTTATCCGTGCGCTGGGCATAGGCACCAACGAGGAGATAACCGAGGTGTTCGGAAACGATATCCGCCTGGAGCAGACTATACTCCAGAAGGATACCACCGCCAACAAGGAAGAGGCGCTGCTCGAGGTATACAGAAAGCTGCGTCCCGGCGAGCCTCCTACGGTGGAGAGCGCACAGACTCTGCTGCACAATCTGTTCTTTGACGACAAGAGATATGATCTCTGCCGTTTCGGAAGATACAAGTACAACAAGAAGCTGGGACTGGCTTCACGTCTGGCGGGTCACGTTGTTTCCCGTCCTATCGTAAGCCCCCTTACCGGCGAGATACTTGCCGAGCCGGGCGAGGTATGCCGCTACGCAAAGGCTGAGCAGATCGAGAACGCAGGCGTTATGGAAGCCTACGTTACCACCGAGGTCAAGGAGTACTACACCTCCGAGACCACCGGCGAGACTCTCTCCAGAATGGAGGAGCACGAGGTCAAGATCATCGGCAGCGGCATGGTAGACCTTAACGAGTATGTTAACTTCGATCCCAAGGAGCTCGGGCTCAACGAGCGCGTTTACTTCCCCGTACTCAAGGAGATACTTGAGGAGTCGGGCGAGAACGAGGCTGAGCTGAAGGAAGCTCTCAAGGCACGCAAGAACGAGCTTATCCCCAAGCATATAATCCTTGACGATATCATCGCTACCATTTCCTACTTCCTCGATCTCTGCGAGGGCGTGGGCACCGTTGATGATATAGACCACATGGGCAACAGACGTATCCGCTCGGTGGGCGAGCTGCTCCAGAACCAGTTCAGGATCGGCTTCACCAGAATGGAGCGCGTTATCCGTGAGAGAATGAACGTGCAGTCGCAGGATACCGAGGTCATCACCGCGGCGGCACTTATCAATATCAGACCTATCTCGGCAGCTATCAAGGAGTTCTTCGGAAGCTCCCCGCTGTCGCAGTTCATGGATCAGAACAACCCGCTTGCAGAGCTTACTCACAAGAGAAGACTCTCCGCGCTGGGCCCCGGCGGTCTTTCCCGTGACCGCGCGAGCTTCGAGGTTCGTGACGTACACTACACCCACTACGGACGTATGTGTCCTATCGAGACTCCTGAAGGTCCTAATATCGGACTTATCTCCTACCTCGCTTCCTTTGCGCGTATCAATGAGTACGGCTTTATCGAAGCACCCTACAGACGCGTTGACAAGACTACCGGCGTAGTTACCGACGAAGTAGTTTATATGACTGCGGACGTCGAGGATAACTATATGGTAGCGCAGGCTAACGAGCCTCTTACTGAGGACAACAAGTTCGCACGTCCCAAGGTAAACGGCAGATACCGCGATCAGATACTTGAAATAGACCGCGAGAATATCGACTTTATGGATATCTCGCCTAAAATGGTAGTATCCGTTGCTACCGCCTGCATACCCTTCCTGGAGAACGATGACGCGAACCGTGCTCTTATGGGCGCGAACATGCAGAGGCAGGCTGTGCCGCTGCTCAAGACCGAGTCGCCTATCGTCGGCACCGGTATGGAGTACAAGACCTGTCTTGACTCCGGCGTTGCTGTTGTTTCCGAGAAGGCGGGCGTAGTCGAGAGCGTTGACGCCGACAAGGTGGTAGTACGCGAGGACGACGGCACTCTCCACACCTATGAGATGACCAAGTTCAAGCGCTCCAATGCCGGCACCTGCACCAACCAGAGACCTATCGTTGACAAGGGCGAACGCATCGAGGCTCACCAGATAATCGGCGACGGCCCCGCTACCTCCAACGGCGAGCTTGCACTGGGTAAGAACGCCCTCATCGGCTTCATGACCTGGGAAGGCTACAACTACGAGGACGCCGTTCTGCTGAACGAGAATCTTGTAAGACAGGATAAGTACACCTCTATCCACATCGAGGAGTACGAGATAGAGTCCCGCGACACCAAGCTGGGACCCGAGGAGATCACCAGGGATATCCCCCAGGTGAAGGAAGAGTACCTTGCTAACCTGGACGAGAACGGTATCATCCGCATCGGTGCGGACGTTCGTCCCGGCGATATACTCGTAGGTAAGGTTACGCCTAAGGGCGAGACCGAGGTTTGCCCCGAGCAGAGACTGCTCCGCGCTATCTTCGGCGACAAGGAGCGCGATGTGCGCGACAATTCGCTGAAGGTGCCTCACGGCGAAGCCGGTACAGTTATCGACGTCAAGGTGTTCACTAAGGAGAACTGCGACGAGCTGTCTCCCGGAGTTAATATGCTGGTTCGCTGCTACATCGCTCAGAAGAGAAAGATCTCTGTCGGCGATAAAATGGCGGGACGTCACGGTAATAAGGGTGTTGTTTCGAGAATACTCCCGCCCGAGGATATGCCTTTCCTTGAGGACGGTACTCCTCTCGACATCGTGCTGAACCCCCTCGGCGTTCCTTCGCGTATGAATATCGGTCAGGTGCTTGAAGTACACCTTGGTATGGCTGCAAAGGCTCTTGGCTGGAAGATAATGACCCCTGTATTCGACGGCGCTCACGAAGAGGATATCCGTGCCTGCTTCCGTGCGGCTCAGGAGAACTACCTTGAGCACAAGGACGATGACTTTGAGATCCACCCCATGAGCGATGTTATAAATCCCAACGCCCTGAGCATGAGCGAGGACGGAAAGTTCACCCTCTACGACGGACGTACAGGTGAGAAGTTCGACAACAAGGTTACTGTGGGCTATATGTATTACCTCAAGCTGCATCACCTTGTTGATGATAAGATACACGCAAGATCTACCGGTCCTTATGCGCTGGTTACTCAGCAGCCTCTCGGCGGTAAGGCGCAGTTCGGCGGACAGCGTTTCGGTGAAATGGAAGTTTGGGCGCTGGAGGCTTACGGCGCGGCTTACACTCTTCAGGAGATACTCACCGTCAAGTCCGACGATAAGGACGGCAGAGACAAGACCTACCACGCTATCTGCGACGGTCAGAATATACCCAAGCCCGGTATCCCCGAGGCGTTCAAGGTGCTCGTTAAGGAGCTCCAGTCCCTCGGTCTGGATATTGAGATATTCGGTCACAACGGCGAGAGCTTAGACTTGAAGCAGAGCTACGGTGACGATGACAATACCTCCTACAGGGCTTTAGACGAAAATACCGATTTCAGCCTTATCCCCGATGATGATGAGTTTGAAGACGCAGGCTTCACTATCGGAGATCTTGATTCGCTTGCTGACGACGATCAGGGCGACAGCCCCGTTATCAACTCACTTGATGATTTCTTCAGCGCTATCGAGAGCGACGTACTTGACGACGAATACACCGGCGGCAAGGAAAGCGGCTTCGATGATGACGAGGATTTCTGAAAAGCAAAAACCGTAAGATAAGGTAACGCCCGTAAGGGCTGACATATAGAGGAAGAGGGTACTATATTGGAATCTAATGTTTTTGAATCTATAAAAATTTCGCTTGCATCACCCGAAAAGATAAGAGAGTGGTCATACGGCGAGGTCACCCGCCCCGAGACTATCAATTATCGTACACAGAAGCCTGAGAAGGACGGTCTGTACTGCGAGCGTATCTTTGGACCTACCAAGGACTGGACCTGCCACTGCGGAAAGTACAAGCAGCAGAAGTACCTCAAGGGCAGGGTCTGCGAGCGCTGCGGCGTCGTTATCGCCAAGAAGGACGTAAGACGTGAGCGCATGGGTCATATCGAGCTTGCGGCTCCTATCTCCCATATCTGGTATTTCAAGGGCACACCCTCCCGCATCGGACAGATGCTGGAGATCAGCCAGAAGAGACTTGAGGAAGTGCTTTACTTCACCAAGTATATCGTTATAGATCCCGGCAACACTGAGCTGACCAAGTGCCAGCTGCTCAGCGAGTCTGAGTATCACGAGATGCTGGAGAAGTATGACGAGGGCGAGTTCAGGGCTGCTATGGGCGCTGAGGCTATCAAGGAGCTGCTCTCACAGATAGACCTGGACAGACTTGCAGAGGAACTGAAGGAAGAGCTTGAGGGTCTGTCGGCAGGACAGAAGAAGATCAAGCTGCTCAAGAGACTTGAGGTAGTCGAGGCGTTCAGAAGCTCGGGCAACAGACCTGAGTGGATGATACTCGACGTGATTCCCGTTATCCCGCCTGATCTGAGACCTATGGTAATGCTGGACGGCGGCAGATACGCTACCTCCGATCTGAACGATCTTTACAGACGTGTTATCAACCGCAACAACCGACTCAAGAGAATGCTGGAGATCGACGCGCCTGAGATCATCGTGAGAAATGAAAAGAGAATGCTCCAGGAAGCAGTTGACGCTCTTATAGACAACGGCAGACACGGCAGACCTGTTACCGGCCCTAACAACCGTGCGTTCAAGTCGCTGTCGGATATGCTGAAGGGTAAGCAGGGACGCTTCCGTCAGAACCTGCTGGGTAAGCGTGTTGACTACTCCGGCCGTTCCGTTATCGTCGTTGGTCCGGAACTGAAGCTGTATCAG
>CACXDI010000012.1 GCA_902766335.1 uncultured Ruminococcus sp.
CAATTGGGGACTCTGTCCCCAAACCCTAGCTTAGGGCTCCTCGCCCTAAGAACCTCGGCAGCCTCGCGCGGCTGCACCCGCTATTTTATTCCGTCTTATAATCCTTGACCGCCTTGACTATCTTCTCTTCCAGTTCGGGGGTCAGTACCTTTGTTTCGTTTATCTCGTCGATGATCTCCTGATGATTCACCCTCATGTATTCAAGCACCTCGCGCCTGAATGTCCTGATGTCCTTCAGCGGTACGTCCTGCATAAGCTTCTTGTTAGCCGCCAGCAGCAGTATCACCTGCTCGTGCATCTTCAGCGGCTTGTACAGCGGCTGCTTCAGCAGCTCCATAAGCCTGTCGCCGAAGTCCAGCAGATCCTTCGTGGTCTTGTCAAGATCGGAGCTGAACTGGGTGAATACCTCCATTTCGCGGTACTGCGCCAGATCCATTCTCAGCGTGCCCGAGACCTTCTTCATAGCCTTGGTCTGAGCCGCGCCGCCTACACGGGATACCGAAAGTCCAACGTTTACCGCAGGTCTTACGCCCGCATTGAACAGCTGGGTCTCTAAGAATATCTGTCCGTCGGTTATGGATATTACGTTGGTGGGTATGTACGCCGAAACGTCGCCCGCCTGTGTCTCGATTATCGGGAGCGCGGTGATCGAGCCGCCGCCGTGCGCCTCGTCCAGTCTGGAAGAACGCTCCAGCAGTCTGGAATGGAGATAGAATACGTCGCCGGGGTACGCTTCACGTCCCGGGCTTCTCTCCAGCAGCAGGCTCATGGCTCTGTATGCCACGGCGTGCTTTGAAAGATCGTCGTATACTATCAGTACGTCCTTGCCCTGCTTCATGAAGTACTCGGCGATAGCAGTGCCCGAATAGGGCGCTATCCACTGGAGCGGTGCAAGATCGCTCGCCATAGCCGCAACGACTATCGTGTAGTCCATAGCCCCGTGCTTCTTGAAGTCGCTGACTACCTTTGCAACGGTAGACGCTTTCTGTCCGATAGCGACGTACACGCAGATCATGTTCTGACCCTTCTGGTTGATTATGGTATCAACAGCGATAGAGGTCTTGCCCGTCTGCCTGTCGCCTATTATAAGCTCACGCTGTCCTCTGCCTATGGGGAACATGGAGTCGATAGCCAGTATTCCCGTCTGCAAAGGCACGGATACGCTCTTTCTTATGCAAACGCCGGGGGCTTCCGCCTCAACGGGATAGAAGTCCGCTTCCTCGATAGGACCCTCGCCGTCTATCGGTGCGCCCAGCGCGTCTATAACTCTGCCGATGAAAGCTTCGCCTACCGGCACACCAGCCTTCTTGCGGGTGCGTATGACCTTGGAGCCTTCGGTAAGACCGTGCTCCGAGCCCAGCAGTACCACGCCCACAGAGTCATCGTTTATGTTCTGAACTATTCCCTTGACGCCCGTCTCGAACTCAACCAGCTCGCCGTACATAACGCTGCCCAGTCCGAAAACGTTGATTATGCCGTCATGTATGGAAATGACCGAGCCACTCTCCGCAACTTCAAGCTTTGCTTCAAAGTTAGAGATCTCGCTCTTGAGCATGGAGATAACGTCGCCGCTGCCGCGGTCTCCCGCCGCCTTGCGCCTCAGCTCTCCCTGCAAGCTCTTCATGGCGTTCTTTATGCTCTTGTCGTAGACCTTGCCGTCTGCTTCGAGCACATAGCCGCCGATCAGAGTGTCATCCACCACGATGTCGAGGATAACCTCATTGACGCCCAGCTTGTTCCTGATGACCTTGCGGAACTCCTCTGCAAGTATCTCAGAGGGAGCCTCGGCGCAGGTCAGCTTGCAGACTACAGCGTTCTGCTGTCTCAGCTTCAGCTGCTCGTATTCCTCTACTATCTTAGGCAGCTCCGAAAGTGCGCCCTCGTCCATGAGCGTCTTTACGCACTCCGCCCCTGCGGGAGCGAAAGCCTTCTTTGCGACTCTCTCCTTCTCCTCTGTGGATACCGCGGGGGAAAGCAGAGCCGTCCTCAGCTCCTCGCTGCTGTTCCATACGTCGGTAAGCTCACGGATATCATCGTGAGCCACATCGCGGTCGAGAAGTCTGCGGGCTACGGCTTTGATCTGTTCGTTAGTCATTGTCCGCACCTACCTCAGCAAGCAGCTGCTCCGCGAACTCGCGGTTGCTGTCCTCGTCTATATTCTTTGCAATAACGCGGGAAGCCGCCATGACCGCAAGACCTGCGATCTCGCTCCTTGCAGATTCGATAGCCTCCTGCCTGTCGCGCTCGATAGCCTCCTGCGCGTTTGCGATAAGGCTCTCCGCCTCCTTGTGGGCGTCGGAGATTATCTCGGCGCTCTCAGCCTCGGCACGCTTCTTCGCGGTGTTGGATATCTTGACCGCTTCCTTATGTGCGTCAGCAAGCTCTGCCTCATACTTAGCCTTAAGCTCTTCAGACTCTTTCTTTGCAGCCTTTGCGCTTTCAAGATCACCCTTGATTATCTGTTCTCTGCGATCCATCATCTCAATGACCGGCTTGAAGAGAAATCTTCTCAGCAGCAGGAAGAATACCAGCAGGTTGACTACAGTCCACAGGATATCCCAGATATTAACGTTCAACATATCTTTTATCCGCCCTTTCTGTATTTATCTATACCTATCCGAGCAGATATTATTTCACTACGAATATGCACATGATAGCTACCAGCAGACCATAGATAGCGGTAGCCTCTGCCAGTGCGCAGCCGATAAGCATCGTGCTTCTGATATCCTTAGAGGACTCAGGCTGTCTTGCCATAGCCTCGCAGGCGTGACCGGTAGCCATGCCGATACCGATTCCTGCTCCTATACCTGTCAATACTGCGATCGCAGCTCCTAATGCTATTGTCATGATAAGTCTCTCCTTTTATAATGTTAATGACCGGAAGGTCACTCTTCCTCTATGCCCTCATTGATAAACAGCGATGTGAGGAACACGAAAATGTATGCCTGTAAAAATCCGTCGAAGATATCAAAATACAGACTGAATACCGTAGGTACTACTACCGGCGCCACATACTTGATGAGCTCCATGATGATGAACGCTGCAACAACGTTGCCGAAAAGTCGCAGACACAGCGAAAGCGGTCTGATGCCTATTTCCAGAACATTCATCGGCGCCATTATCGGCGTGGGGTTCGCAAAATGCTTGAAGAATCCGAGGAAGCCGTGCTTTCTCATGGTAGCGCCCTCTATGAGGACTATGCTCATGAGCGCCAGCGCTATGGTAACGCTCAGATCCTTGGTGGGCGGCTTGAGACCGAACATTCCGATGATGTTGGCAAAGCCTATGTAGATAAGCACCGTTCCCAGATACGCCATATACCTGTCGCCGTCGTGACCGATGTTGTCTCGGCAGAAATTCCGTATCCAGCCTATGCAGGTCTCCAGCGCCATTTGCTTTTTGCCCGGCACCAGCTTTAGGTTGCGGGTCAGTATTATCGAAAGTATGACCACCACAGCCATGATTATCCACGTTACCACGGTAGATTCATACACCGGTATACCGCCGTCGATGAACGGCACAGGTATGCGGAATACCACCTCGCATTTTATCTGCTCCTGTATCTCCTCGGATATAGTAGCCATGTTGCTCACGCCAACAGGGGCTGTTCCCGAAAGAAACACTCTATCACCTCCTGAATCAGCTCTGCGTTTTTACGCCGCAATGCGGTGTTGCCTTAACAAAATAAACGCCGCACAAAGAGCGTCATGCAGCCCTGCGCGGCGTTTCTTTACATTAATTTTACAATTTTTTTGATAACAAGGTTTTACCAAATTATTAAATAAAAATGTTTGTAACAACTCACATTTTTATGTTTGCCCGCCATGCTATTTTGACACTTTACACAAATAAAATGCCGCATTTTAGGGGATTTCCTAAATATTGCTCCCCCAATTAAACCTTGCCGGAAAGGCGCAGGCAAGGTTTAATTGGGGGAGCAATAATAAACATCAGCAATTGACCTTTTCAACAAACCTCATAAACGCCGCCTTGCCGTCCGCGCCGCGTTTGTAAACGCCCGCGTGCTCCAGCACCTTTGAGAATACCTTGCCGATCTCGTCCCGGAGTATCTGCTCCACGTTTTCTGCGGTGACGTCGTACCGGGAAAGAATGTCCTCAGCCCAGTCGGCGTGTTTGGAAAGGGTCTCGTCGGCGCGGATATCCCTGCCGCTCACCATAGCGTCTGCAAGCTGCTCCATTTCGGTCTTGAGCCTGCTGGGCAGCACCGCAAGACCCATTACCTCGATGAGCCCGATGTTCTCCTTCTTGATGTGGTGCAGTTCGGCGTGGGGGTGGTATACTCCCAGCGGGTGCTCGGCGGTGGTGATGTTGTTTCTCAGCACCAGATCCATTTCAAAGTCCCCGCCCCGGCGGCGTGCTATGGGAGTTATGGTGTTGTGCGGCTCGCCGTCCGTCTCGGCGAAGATGAACGCCTGCTCGTCGGTGTAGCCCCGCCATTCCTTCAGTATCTTGTCCGCAAGCTCCGCGAGCCTTGCGGGGTCTTTGCCCTTTATGCGTATCACCGACATAGCCCACTTGACTATGCCCGCCTCGATGTCCTCAAAGCCCCTGAACACAAGGGGAGTCTCTATCTCGGCACGCTCCATTGGGAACACGTACCGTCCGCCCTGGAAATGCTCGTGCGCAAGTATGGAACCGCCCACGATAGGCAGATCGGCGTTTGAGCCCACGAAGTAGTGGGGCAGCAGCTTCACTATCTCCAGAAGCTTGTCAAATGCGCCCCTGTCGATGACCATGGGGGTGTGCTTCTTGTTGAATACTATGCAGTGCTCGTTGTAGTAAACGTAGGGTGAGTACTGGAATCCCCAGTCCTCGCCGCATACGGTAATGGGCGCTATGCGGTGGTTCTGACGGGCAGGATAGTTGACCCGCCCCGCGTAGCCCTCGCACTCGCGGCAGAGCATACACTTGGGGTAGCCCGACTGCTTTGCGTTCTTAGCCGCCGCTATCGCCTTGGGATCCTTCTCCGGCTTGGAGAGGTTTATGGTGATGTCCAGCTCGCCGTATTCGGTGTCGGTCTTCCAGCGCACGTCCTTTGCTATGCGGCTCCGCCTGATGTAGTTGGTGTCGCAGCTGAATTTGTAGAACCTGTCGGTAGCCGCTTCGGGAGAGCCGGCATAGTCGCCCCAGACCTCCCTTGCAACAACGCTCGGCGGCGGCGTGATGCAGCCCATGAGCTTGGTGTCGAAAAGGTCTCGGTAAACTATGCTGTCCCCGCACAGCCCCTTCTCCACCGCAAAGCCCAGCAGCTCTTCAAGGGTCTCGTCAATGTCCACATTTTCAAAGGACTCAGCCGGCTCGTCATAATCCTCCAGCCCCAGCGCTTCAAGCACCCGGTTGGTGCAGTAGGTAACGTCCAGCGGATCGATGAGCCCTTTTTCTATACCGTAGCAAATAAGCTTTTTTATGCTTTTATTTATATCTGACATATTCTCCTCCATACAGCAATACCGCACCAAGGTGCGGTATTGAGCGTTATAAAGCAGTTGTTAAATATCTATTATCACCTTGCCTGCATAGCTGGGCGATACCTTTACCGACTTGTCGGTGTTTGCCACCTTGACGGTAAAGGTCTTGTCGGTGCCGGTGTATTCGCATACTATTATGTTTCCGCTGCGGGAAGCTGTAAGCTCGAATACCTTGTTCGCCTCGGTGTCGTATATCTTTGCGGAAGCAGTCTTGCCGTCTTCAAGCTCATAGATCACAAACTCGGTGCCGTTCAGGTAATCATACTCTATATCGCCCTTGAAGTCGCCGTAAGCGATTATGCTGTTGGGTCTGGCAAGAGCGGGTATCTCCAGATAGCTGCACTTGTGGGTGTACCACTTGCCGCCCTCAAGCACCTTGCCGGTGATGATGTCAGTCCACCTTCCCTCGGGAACGTAGTACTGGGCGATGCCGTCCTCGTTGAGTATAGGCGCTACCAGAATGTTGTCGCCGAACATATACTGCCTGTCAAGCGTCAGACAGCTGGGATCCTCTGCAAAGTCTATTACCATAGCTCTCATCACAGGCACGCCCACCTCGTGGGTCTTGATAGCCTGCGCCCAGATGTAGGGCATGAGCCTGCCCTTGAGGTTCGCAAAGAATCTCAGCACGTTGGAGCAGCCCTCCGGCTCCTTGGAGTCGTCGTCGAACAGCCACGGCACTCTGTAGCTCTGGTTGCCGTGCAGACGGCTGTGGGAGCTGAACATACCGAAAGCAGCCCACCTCTTGTATATGTCTGCGGGAGCCGTAGCCTCAAAGCCCGCCATATCGTGGGAGGTATATCCAAAGCCGGAGATACACAGCGACAGACAGCCGCGTACTACCTCAGCCATGGAGTTGTAGTTGCCCGAACAGTCGCCGCCCCAGTGAACAGGGAACTTCTGTCCGCCGGCTGTGGCGGAACGTGCGAACAGGCAAGCCTTGTTCTCGCCATAGTATTCCTTCAGCACGTTGAAGGTACACTCGTTGTAGAGATATGTATAGTAGTTGTGCATCTTTATGGGATCCGCACCGTTGAAGTACTTGATCCCGCGGGTGGGGATCCTCTCGCCGAAGTCGGTCTTGAAGGTGTCAACGCCCATTTCGCACAGCACGCGCAGCTTGGAAGCATACCACTCGCAGGCGGCGGGGTTGGTGAAGTCAACAATAGCCATGCCGGGCTGCCACTCGTCGCACTGGAACACGCTGCCGTCCTCGCGCTTGATAAAGTAGCCGTTCTCCATGCCCTCGTCAAACAGCTTGGAGCGCTGTCCGATGTAGGGGTTTATCCATACGCAGGTGTGCAGGTTCTTGTCCTCGTGCAGTCTCTTGAGCATAGCGGGGGGATCCGGGAACTGGGTCTTGTCCCACTCGAAGTTGCACCACTCGTAGCCCTTCATCCAGAAGCAGTCGAAGTGGAATACCTGAAGCGGTATCTCGCGCTCAGCCATGCCGTCGATGAAGCTGTTAATGGTGTCCTCGTCATATGAGGTGGTGAAGCTGGTGGTCAGCCACAGACCGAAGGAGAATGCGGGAGGCAGAGCCGGCTTGCCGGTGAGGGTGGTGTAGCCGTCCAGTACGCCGGTGAGGTTCTCGCCGCCGAATACGAAGTACTCCAGTCTCTGACCGGGAACGGTCATGGATACCTTGGAAACGGTGTCGGAGCAAACCTCGTAGGATACCTTGTCCGAGCTGTTGACGAACACGCCGTAGCCGCGGCTGGATACAAAGAAGGGCACCGACTTGTAGGACTGATCGGAGCAGGTGCCGCCGTCAGCGTTCCAGACCTCAACGGTCTGACCGTTCTTGGTAAAGGTGGTGAACTTCTCGCCGAAGCCGTAGAAGTACTCGCCTACGGTGGTGTCCAGCTGCTCGCGGATATAGGTGCGGTTCTCGTCAGCAGGATAGCTCCAGAAGGTATCGTCCAGCTGGGTCTGGAGAGTTGCCTGCTTCTTGTAAGCGCTCTCCATGATAACGCCGGTGGATCTCCAGCCGCCGCTGGTCAGCTTCTTGTCCTTGTAGTAGTAGGTGAAGCTCCAGGTCTCCTTGGAAACTACCAGCTTGGTGTCGCCGCTTATCAGCACGGCTTCCTTGTCGTTTATCTCGACTGTAGGCTTGTAGCTGCCCTCGCTGAGTACAAAGTGCGGGCCGTTGTCGGCATAGCCCTTGTGGTGGACGATGCTCACCTTTATGCAGTTTTCCTGCGTAGAGGTATAGGCGATCTCAAGGTTGGCGCCGCCTAAGGTCATAGCGCGGTTGTAGATCACCGCAGGGGTAGCCAGCACTAAAAATCCGTTCTCGATAGGTGTGATCTCATACGCCTGATTCGCGTAGTTGACCTCAAAGCCTCTCTGATTGAGCCAGAATCCGTCTGCAAATTTCATAGATCAGTCCTCCATTTTCCGGACAGCGCAGCAGCTGCCCTGATATAGATCAAAAATATTAACATATTAAGAACTTACCGGGTAAATAATCACCGCAGGCTTATATATATTTTAACCCAATTCCGCCAAAAATGCAATAGCAAAATAGTAAAATAATTCATGAAATGAACTTTTAGGCATTTTACACGGTAAACTTTTCCTCAATTTGTTAATTAAGCATATAAAAATATTCGCATAGACACAAGTGAGCTATAATTATTTCGGGATAGACTCAGAAGCGCTGCCCCAAAAAGTACATGAATCCCACGCACGAACCGATCCCGATGACCAGCGGCAGCAGAAAGCTCAGGAGCTTGTCCTTGCGGCTGAGCACCACCGTCAGTATCGTCAGCGCCGCCCACATCACTATCATGAACCAGCCCGCGGGAACAAACATCATATCCTCTTCGTAGTCCTTCGAGTCGGGCGTGGTGCCGGGGAAGGCAAAGGCTATGCCGAGCAGCACCCAGTAAGTCCCGATCCCTCCGTGGATCAGCCCCCATATAATAAGCAGTATCCTGTCTCTTACCTTGTTCACAAGCGTCACTCTCTTTTTTTATCACTCGTCTGCCGTATATCCGAATCCGAGTATAGAGAAGGCGTTGCTCTCGTCGCCCTCACACATACTTATCTCTATCTCGTATTCCTTTTCTGTGGGGCTCATGCCTATACACCTGACCTGACAGTTGCCCCAGCCGTCGGGAGCTACCGGACTGAACTCGAAGTCATCGTAGACCTCGCCGTCCTGCTTTACAACTATATGCGCCTTGCCCCAGGCGCCCGCCGCCACCTCGTGGTAGAGCATATAGACAAACTTCGCCCGGAACTTGAACTTTATCGGCTCGTTGCCGTCCTTGTACTGGTTGTATGTCCAGCCGTCGGTGAAGTGCGCCGTTTCGCTGCCCTTGTACCATGTGCCCTTGTCCACCGGCTCCAGGTTGGTGTTGTCATAGAGGTGCGCACCGTAGGGACGAATCTCGGTCATCGGCTCGGCGGGGAACTCGTAAGGCTCCGCCGGCTGCTCCATTACCGTGTCGAAGTAGCGGTCTATCATCTCCGCCACCAGCTCATGCCCCGCTTCGTTGGGGTGGGACTGGTCATCGGAGAAATCCTGCCACGTCATCTTTCCGTTGTCGAACATGAAATTCAGCGCGTCCCGGTAGCTTATCATCGGCAGACCGTAGTACTCTCCCTGCGCCTGCATATACTCCTGACAGCTGTGCCCCGCTTCCGTCACCGCAAACACCAGCACCACCGCCACATCATTCTCGATCAGCCGCCGTAATATCGACTCATATGACTGCTGATAGTCGCCGTCCCCGCCGTCATTCACCGCGAACTCCACAAAGCAGATGTCCGGGTCTGTGTTCAGCACGTCGCGGTCAAGCCTAAGCACTCCCAACTTGGACGGTGTTCCGGCGATACCCGCGTTATTGTAGGTAACGTTTGAGCCGTCTCCGGAGCCGAACTTCTCCTTTATATGCTCATACGTCAGATACGCCCAGCACTTCTCGGGATAGGCGGGCGCCACCGTCATGCCCTCGGTGATAGACCCGCCGAGATAGCTTATATTAAGCGCCTCGCCGTTCTGCGCGGCGGTCAGCTTTTCCTGCATCTTGCTGACGTTCCCGTAAGAGGTCAGCGCCTTTCCGATCATGGCTTCATGCCATTCCTCGTCGGTCTCGGGCAGCTTCTCGGGCTCGGCGGAAGTCTCCGCTCCGCTCACATCCCGCTCCATGCCGTCGCCGTCCAGCTTGCCTCCGCAGCCCGCAAGCAGCGAACTCATCATAACAAATGCCGTGCAAACGGCAAACAGTTTCTTCAATCTCATATACGTCACCCCATACAAAAATAAGGCTGCCAAAAAGACAGCCCCAAATTCAAATTCATAAGCTACGCACCAAATGCGCCGTCCCACGAATAATGCTTAGTTGATAACGGACTTTTTGAAAATCCGATTAGTTTATAACGGACTTTGGAAAATCCGATCAGTTTATAACGGACTTTTCAGTCTCCTTATCGAAGATGTGCATTCTGTTGGGATCGAGAGCTACCTGGATAACGTCCTGAGGACGAGCGGTAGATCTGGGCGATACGCGTGCGGTCAGCGGGATACCCTCGCAGTTGAGGTACAGATAGGTCTCAGCACCCATCATTTCAGTAACTTCAACGTTAGCGTTGATAACACCGGTCTTAGCGGTGGAGAGGAACATCTCCTCATCATGGATGCACTCAGGACGGATGCCCAGTACGATCTCATGATCTACCAGCGGCTCCAGAGCCTCGGGATCAGCCTTAGCCTCGGGAACATCAATGGTGTACTTAACGCCGCGGGAGGTCTTGGTGTCCTCGGAACCGAACTCTACGACATACTTGCCGCCCTGCTTGAGGAGCTTAGCGTCGATGAAGTTCATCTGAGGAGAACCGATGAAGCCTGCAACGAACTGGTTAACAGGATAGTTGTAAAGGTTCTGAGGAGTGTCGATCTGCTGGATGTAACCGTCCTTCATAACAACGATACGGTCACCCATCGTCATAGCCTCAGTCTGGTCATGAGTAACGTAGATAAATGTGGTACCCAGTCTCTTGTGGAGCTTGGAGATCTCGGTTCTCATCTGAGCACGGAGCTTAGCGTCGAGGTTGGAAAGAGGCTCGTCGAGAAGGAATACCTTAGGCTCACGAACGATAGCACGGCCGAGAGCAACACGCTGTCTCTGACCACCGGAAAGAGCCTTCGGCTTTCTGTCGAGCAGATGAGCGATGTCAAGAGCCTTAGCAGCTTCTTCAACCTTCTTAGCGATCTCGTCCTTAGGAACCTTGCGGAGCTTCAGACCGAAAGCCATGTTCTCGAAAACAGTCATATGAGGATAGAGAGCGTAGTTCTGGAAAACCATTGCGATATCTCTGTCCTTAGGAGCGATGTCGTTAACGAGACGGTCGCCGATATACAGCTCACCCTCGGAGATCTCCTCCAGACCTGCGATCATACGCAGGGTAGTGGACTTACCGCAGCCCGAAGGACCAACGAGGATTATAAACTCCTTATCCTTGATCTCAATATTGAAGTCCGAAACAGCGATAACGCCGCCCGGATACTTCTTATAGATCTCTCTTAATGATACACTTGCCATTCAAATAGGACCTCCCTGAATTTATTTCATTTGGTACATAGCGGAAGGGATATAAAAAGCCACACTATCCCATTGCCGTTTTGCTATAGTAATATCATAGCAAATTTTTCATATACTTACAAGAGTTTTTTTGACTAAACTTTTTACAGCTGCTTTATAAATAATGACGAAAATTTCGCGGTGTATCAAGCGAAAATGAAAAATTGACTTTAATGGGGTATTATCTTTTCAACATCTTTGTGCATAATCTCCAAACAGCTTCCGAGGGGCAATTCGGGGTCGAGATCGAGTCCGCCTATCCGTACTCGTTTGAGATAAACCACCTTATTTCCAACGGATTCAAACATCCTTTTGACCTGATGGAATTTGCCCTCGCGGATGATGAGAGTGCAGGCGAAGGGGTCGGAATCATCGGGGGTAAGTTCGGCGGGGAGGCAGAGTTCGCCGCCGTCTATGGTGACGCCTTTCGTAAAAACGATTTCGTAGGAGGGGTCGTAGGGGTCGCGGAGGCGGACGAAATAGGTCTTGGGGACGTGTTTTGATGGGGCGAGCATATCGTGAGCGAGCTGACCGTCATCGGTGATGAGGACGAAGCCTTCGGTGTCCTTATCGAGCCTGCCTGCCGGGAAAAGGTCTTTGCGGCGGAGTTCGGGGGGGACGAGTTCGAGGACGGTGGGGGATTTTCCTTCTTTAGTAGAGCAGACGTAGCCCTGCGGTTTATTGAGCATGATATAGAGGAACCTTTTAAACGTTATCGGGGAGCCGTCAACGGTGACGGAGGAGTTTTCGGAGACCTTATGGTCGGGGGTACGGACGGTAAGACCGTCGGCGGAGACCCTGCCATCTTTTATAAGTTTTTTAACATCCGAGCGAGAGAGATCGGTCCGCTGAGACGAGATAAATTTATCTATAC
>CACXDI010000013.1 GCA_902766335.1 uncultured Ruminococcus sp.
ACTCATGCAGGGCACCGTAGTCAACAACGGCGCCGAGTGCAGCTACCTCATCACCGACAAGAACGTTAACGTAGGCGCAAACAGAATTCTCATAAGCTCCCCCGAATACCCCATGTACGTGGGCAAGGAAGCTTCTCTTTAAAACGCGGATAGCGCAGGCATTAAGGTACACGCCTGAGGCCGCAAAATCAAGGTATAGCACCTACATATGCCGCGGCTGAAAATGGCAGTACCGCTTTGCGAGTCTCCGCGCAGCGGAGCGAATGCGCGTCAAAAAAAAGAATAGAAAGAAGGTCGGATTCATGAATATACTTTACACAGCTTCGGAAGCTCTTCCCTTTATCGCTTCGGGCGGACTTGCTGATGTGGCAGGTTCTCTTCCCCGTGCTATCAACGAGGAGGGTCATGACTGCCGCGTCGTTATCCCTTACTACGGGCAGATAAAGCAGGAGCTTAAAGATCAGTGCACTTATCTCACCAATTTCACCGTTCCGGTTGCCTGGAGAAACCAGTACTGCGGAGTATTCACGGCGGTAGTGAACGGCGTGACCTATTATCTGCTTGACAACGAATACTACTTCGCAAGAAACGGACTTTACGGATTCTATGACGACGCCGAGAGATACATCTTCTTCTCCCGCGCCGTGCTTGAGCTGCTGCGCTATATCGACTTCAAGCCTGAGGTCATCAATGCCAACGACTGGCAGACGGCGCTGGTGCCCGTTTACTACGACATCTTCTACCGCTATCAGGGCGGCTTTGAGGATATAAAGACGGTGTTCACTATCCACAACATACAGTACCAGGGACGCTACGGTCTTGAGATCATTGGCGACCTTATGGGCATACCCCTCTATCACACCGACCTGCTGGAGTATGACGGCGACGTTAACTTCATGAAGGCGGCTATAGAGTGCGCGGATAAGATCACCACCGTTTCCCCCAGCTACGCCTGGGAGATACTCGACCCCTGGTACAGCTATGGTCTTGACAGGATACTGGTCAAGAAGCAGTACAAGCTCTGCGGATTCCTCAACGGTATCGACCAGGAGGTATACAACCCCGAGACCGACCCCAATATCCCCGCCCACTTCTCATTCAAGAACCGCGGCGGCAAGAAGATCTGCAAGGAAAAGCTGCTTGAGGAGTTCGGACTTGCTCAGGGCGACGAGCCTGTTATCGGTATCGTTACCCGCTTCGTGAGCCACAAGGGTCTCGATCTGGTGAAGTATGTCTTTGAGGACATGGTGCGGCTGGGCTGCAAGTTCACCATACTCGGCTCCGGCGAGAAGATCTACGAGGACTTCTTCCGCGAGATGCAGTACCGCTATCCCGACAGGGTGGGCGTTACTATCGGATTCGTTCCGCCCCTTTCAAAGCGTATCTACGCCGGCGCAGATATGTTCCTGATGCCGTCACAGAGCGAGCCCTGCGGTCTTGCTCAGATGATCTCGCTGAGATACGGCACTATCCCGATAGTGCGTGAGACCGGCGGTCTGAGAGACTCCATAAAGGACGCAGGCGGTGAGAACGGCAACGGCTTCACCTTCAAGACCTACAACGCCCACGATATGCTGGACGCTGTTACCCGCGCAAGAGTCGCCTACGACGACAAGTCCCGCTGGAACGCTCTGGTGGGTCACGCCATGCGTGAGGACTTCAGCTGGAAGCGCTCGGCTATACTCTACATCGGGCTGTATTCGGACATCCACTAAAACACATCACAACACTTTCAGCGCTCCCCTCACCGGGGAGCGCTTTTTATACTAATCCCTAAAAGAGAAAGACCGTGGTAATGTTTCCACGGTCTTTCCCCAATTACAGGAAGTCTATGCTAAAAAGTTGAGTTCATTTATCAGTAGCCGAACATTCCGTCAAAGCCGGGGATCTCGCTGAAATCGCCGAAGTCTCCGTACTGCTCGTACTCGTCCTGGGACTGCTCACCGCGTCCGGGGCGTCCGCTCTGCTCCTGCTGCTGAGTCTGCTGCTCGGAGGAAGCGGTGTCGTCCTGCTTGGTCTCCTCGATAGTCACGGTGATGTTCTTGTACTCGCCCTTTCTGTAGACCTTGAGGGTAATGGTGTCGCCGGCAGACTTGGACTTTACCGCCGCGATGAGATCGGAGCTTCCGGTTATCTCCTTGCCGTCGGCGTCTACGATAACGTCGCCGGTCTTGAGCCCAGCCTTCTCAGCGGGAGCGCCCTCGGTGACAGCCTTAACAGCCGCTCCGGAGGGTATGCCGTAGCCTGCGGCGTCCTCACTCACATCCTCAATGCTCACGCCTATGTAAGGCTTGGTGACGTAGCCCTTCTCGATGATCGAGGTGACGATATCCTTGACGGAATCTATGGGGATAGCAAAGCCGATGTTGTCTATCGAGGCTTCGTTCATGCTGTTGGAGGAATACTTGGCGTTGGTGATGCCCACTACCTCGCCGTACATATTGAACAGCGCACCGCCGGAGTTGCCGGAGTTTATCGCGCAGTCGGTCTGGATAAGGTTCATGGTGGCGTTCTCTGTGGTGACCTCACGGTCAAGAGCGCTTACCACGCCCTGAGTCAGAGAGAAGGTCAGCTCGCCCAGCGGGTTGCCGATAGTCACTACCTCGTCGCCTACCGAGAGATTCTCGGAGTCGCCCAGCACCACGGGAGTGAGCCCGTCCGCGTCGATCTTCAGCACCGCGATATCGTTGGAGGAATCCGATCCGACAAGCTCTGCCTTGTAGGTCTTGCCGTCATAGTCGGTGACGGTGATAGTGCTTGCGTCCTCGATGACGTGGTAATTGGTGAGGATATATCCGTCGGAGCTGATGACAAAGCCCGAGCCGGAAGCCGCCGCCGTAGTCTGATATCCGAAGTAGTTGGTCTGGTTGATCTCGGTGGTGATACCTACGGTGGAGTGAACGTTCTGCTCATATACCTGTGCCGCGGTCATCAGCGTGCCGGCGTCCACCGAAGCGGTGTTCACGGCGTTCTGCCTGTTGGAGCTTAAAAGCGTGGTGGACTTACCGCCGTTATCTGTGCTCACCGCCGAGGTCTGCTGAGGTGCGAAGTACTTTATCCCGGCGAACATTCCGCCTGCGCCTACCGCGCCGCCCAGCAGCGAGCAGCAGATCGCCGCCGCCACTATCCTCTTGCCCGCGCCGCCTGTTGTCTTCTTCACCTTAGGAGCCGGTGCGGGAGAGCAGCCGAAGGGTGCGGTGTAGCCGTTGTCCGCACTGAAGCCCTGCTTGGTGTAGCCCTCGCTTGTGTTATAGTCTCTTCCGAAGTTATTCTCATACATAAGATCATGTCCTTTCTTTCGGCAGCCTTTGTTTTTATCGGCTGTCCTTTTCTATGTCTTAATTGTAAGCCATGAAACTTAAAGCTACTTTAAAACAGAATGAAAAGGCAGAGAAAGTTTTTGACACAATCATTTCACAATGTGACAGAATGTGATAGCAAAATAAACTTAGCGCATTAAGAGTACACATACGCGGCAAGCTCCGGGAGCACTATTTCTTCTTTTGCTTGACATTCGCCAACGGCGAGGATTCAGCCGCCTGCTTGAGACTTTCGTTGCCGAGGTGGGTGTAGATCTCGGTGGTGGCTATGCTCTTGTGACCCAGCACGTCGCGCAGCACCAGCGTGTCCACCCCGCCGTGCTGGTACATCAGGGTGGCTGCGGTGTGCCTTAGCTTGTGGGTGGATATTCCCAGGTTCGACAGCCCCGCCCGCTGGAGCATTTCCTCAACTATCTGCTGTACCCGGCGGGTGGTTATCCGGGTGTGCCGGGTGGACAGGAACATGGCGTTCTTCGCCGACTCCGCCACAGGCGCTGCCCTGCGCACCTCAAGATAACTCTCCAGCGCTTCTATGCAGGCGTCGTTCAGATAGACGATACGCTCCTTGCGTCCCTTACCGAACAGCCTCAGTGTGCGGTTTTCGCGGCTGTAGTCTTTGAGGTCAAGCCCCACCAGCTCGGAAAGCCGCATACCGCAGTTTAAAAACAGACAGATGATACAGTAGTCACGCTCCCGGTGCTTCGAGTCTATGCTCCGGAGCATTTGCAGCGACTGCTCCAGCGTCAGGAACTTCGGCTCCTTGTTCTTTATGCGCGGCATTTCAAGATATTCCAGCGGGTTCTCCGGCAGACGGTTTGCCTTGACGTGCAGATAGAAGTAGAACCGCTTCAGCGCCGAAGCCTTCCGGGCGCGGGTGGCTGAGGAATTGCCCCGCTCCTCCCGCAGATAGTAGAGATACCGGTGGGCGTCCGACAGGGTGAACGCCCTGACGTAATCGAAAGGCACGTCCTTTATGGATATCTCCTTCCAGTCGGTGCCGTCGGGAACATCGCCGTGCTTCACCAGCAGATACCGCAGGAATGTCCGCAGGTCTATGTAGTAGGCTTCCTCGGTGCGGTCGGTGCGATCCTGTACCACCTTCAGATATGTAAGATAGTCCGCCAGATATTCCGGACAGTCCTTTTTGTACTCGTCTTTCATCTGCTCACCTGCTCAAATGGCGGGGATACTCTCCCCGCCACTGTAGTCTCAGTTTTCCTTGCGTATGATCGAATGAGGCTTGTAAGCCCTGTCGCACTTTATGTAGAACTTCATCGCCGCATGGTTGGTTGACTCTATCGGCTCAAAATTCTCATCGTAAAGCTCGCCGGCGGTAATGCTCACCGGCAGCCCCTCCGGCTCCAGAAGCTCCAGCTCGGCGCCCTTTAAGAACTTGTTCCGCTGCACGCACTCTAAAAGCCCCCGCTCGCTGTCATAGCCGGTGACTATCGCCACAACGTCCCAGTCGCGGATATATCCGCTGTTCTCGTAGTACTGACAGTCCTTCGGGTGCCCGAAGAAAAATCCCGTGCAGTAAGCCCGGTGGCTGACCTTGAACACCTCGGAGCGTATGTCCTCCGGCAGCGAGAAGCTGTCCGGCGCTTGAAGGAAGCAGTCCACCGCCCGGCGGTAGGCGTTAGTCACCACCGACACGTAGTATGACGATTTGGCTCTGCCCTCGATCTTAAGGCTGTCCACGCCCGCTGCCGCCAGCTTGTCTATGTGGTCTATCATGCAGAGATCCTTAGCGTTTAAAATGTAAGTCCCCCGCTCGTCCTCAAAGATCGGATAGAACTCGCCCTCGCGCTTTTCCTCCATGAGGTGATAACCCCAGCGGCAGGGCTGAGCGCACTCGCCACGGTTGGCGTCTCTGCCTATCAGATACTGTGAGATCAGACAGCGCCCCGAAAAGCTGACGCACATGGCGCCGTGGACGAAAACCTCTATCTCCAGCTCCTTAGGAGTCTTTGCGCGTATCTCGGCGATCTCCTCAAGAGAAAGCTCCCGCGCCAGCACGACGCGCTTGGCGCCCATGTTGTAAAACTCCCCGGCGGTCACGTAGTTTACGATACCCGTCTGGGTGGACATATGGATCTCCATATCCGGAGCGTACCTCTTCACCAGCGAAAGCACGCCGATGTCGTTGACGATAAGCGCGTCCACGCCCGCTTCGACTGCGTTCTTCACGAAGCCCTCAAAGTGGGGCATCTCGTCGTTGCGGGGCAGCGTGTTGCAGGTGAGGTACACCCGCCTGCCCTTTGCGTGAGCCTTTGCGCAAGCCTCACGGAGCTGCTCCTCGGTGAAGTTTGGCGAAGCCGCCCGCATACCGAACATCTTGCCGCCCAGATACACCGCGTCGGCGCCGAACTCTATCGCCGCTTCAAGGCGCTCCATATCGCCCGCCGGAGAGAGCACCTCCAGCGGACGGGAGTAATTCAGCTGTTTACCTGTGATACACATTATTCGCTAAGTCCTGCCAGCTTGAGGTTATCCTTGTGCTGCTCGTAGGTCTCGGCATAGAACGCCTCGCCGGTGTCAAGGTTGTTACAGAAGTAGTAGTACTTGGTATCCGCATGGTTGAGCACCGCGTTGATAGCGTCCATACCGGGATCGCCGATAGGACCTGCGGGCAGACCGAAGCAGATGTAGGTGTCATAAACGTTGGTATAGTGTTCTACCATAGCAGAGGAAGTCTCTGCCTTTCTGATGACCTTCTTGATGTAGTTCTTGGTAGCGTCCGACTGGAGATTGGGGAACTCGTCGGGGTTGTTCAGACGGTTGATGAATACGGAAGCCACGATAGGCATATCCTCGGCAGTACCCGCCTCTGCCTGAACGATAGAAGCAAGGGTCATCACCTCGTTGAGATCCATACCCATTTCGTCCATCTTCGCATACATCTCGTCGGTTATCTTCGACTGCATATGCTCGCGGAGCATCTTGGTAACGTTGTATGCAGAGTCATTCACATAGAACTCGTAGGTATCGGGGAAGAAATAGCCCTCCATGTCATAGTAGGCGTCCTCGTTGTGTACTATCCTGTTGTCCAGGTCATAGTCCTGCTTGGTGTTGAACTGGAAGAGGAAGTCCTCGGCAGAGCATACGCCGTTCTTCTCCAGCTTCTTGGCAACGGAATAGAGGTTGGTGCCTTCCTTGAAGGTAAGCTCCACAGTCTCGCGTGACTCACGCATCACCGACAGCTTGTCTATGATATCCGCATAGCTGGTGCTGGGTGACAGCGAAATGTCTCCGGGATAAAGCACCGGATCGTTGTTGAGACGGAGCGCCACCTTGAACAGCTTCTTGTTCTTGATTATGTTGTTCTTTATAAGTATCTCGGCGATATCTTCGTTGCTTGAGCCTTCGGGGATATTGAAGGTGACCTCCTGCTCCGACTTGTTGATGCCCAGGTACTCCATTCCCACGGTGATAGCACCGGTAGAAAGCACTATCGACGCACAGATTATAACTATAGCGATAGAAAGACCCGTGACGATAGATACGTTGAAGCGAAGCTTTTTCTTCTTCTTTTTCTTCTTCCCGTTCTTTCTTTTCGCAGAGGACGGACGGGGTCTGGGAGCGTCAGCACTCTCCACGGCAGCTCTCTTTGAAGAAATAACAGGTCTGTCATCTACAGCCACAGACCGCTGAGACTGCTTAGCCGCTGCCTGCCTTGCGGCTCTTGCAGCGCCGGCAGATACCTCCTCCTTGGAGTGTACCGGCTTAGGCTCCGGCTTGTCCATTTCATTCAGCGCCTTGTCGAGCATAGCCTGATGCTCGCTTATACGCGCCCTTGCCTCCTCGCTCACCTGGGGCGAAGGCTTTGCAGCCCTTGCGGGCGCGCCGCCCGCCGGAGCAGGTCTTTTGGGAGCAGCAGGGCGTTCTCTCTTTACAGGCGCCGCCTGATCCCTGCTTTTTGCTCCGAAAGAAATATCGGGCTTTGTGTTTTTGTTTTCCATGCTTTGCAGATCCTTTCCTTTTTTAAAGGTCTATTATTCTTTCTTCTGTTATAAGCTTATCTACCGGTATATCGCAGTCCTCGCAGGGCAAAAGCTTCACAAGATAGCTGTCGAAGCACACCCCGCAGGAGACTCCCCTGAAATCCGACAGAAAGCGGTCATAATACCCGCCGCCGAAGCCGAGACGGTATCCCCTCTCGTCGAAAGCAAGTCCCGGGACTACGCATATCGAATTTTCGCCGCCGTCGGTAAGCTCGCAGCCGAAGGGCGGCTCTAAAATGTCATGAAATCCGTGCACAAGCTCCGACACAGAGCCTATCACTCCGAACTCCATATCATGTGTCCATATAATACATCGGGGCACCGCCACACGCTTGCCGTCTGACAGCGCTGTGTTTATTATCTTTAAGGTATCCACCTCAATATCGGTGGACACAAAGCAGAGCACCGTATCGCAGTTTTTGTACATCTCGCTGGAGATGAGCCTGTCGGCTATCCTTTCAGAAAGGCTGAGCCTCAGTTTCGCGGGCATTTCCGAGCGCTTTAGTCTCAGCTCCCGCCTGAGCGCCTTTTTATCTGCCGCCGCGTTCATCGGCACTGGAGCGACGCGGCAAGCGCCTCAGCCTTTTCCTCTGACGTGAGCAGACCCGCAAGCTTCAGCGCGAATTCAAGAGCCACGCCCGCACCCTTTGCGGTGATAAAGCGTCCGTCCTGTACCACGCTGTCAGCGGAGATCTCAGCGCCCTTGAGGAAGCTCTCAAAGCCGGGGAAGCAGACAGCCTTCCTGCCGTCCAGCAGTCCCTTGGCGCCCAGTATCTTGGGTGCGGCGCAGATAGCGGCAACGTATCTGTCATTCTTTACGCAGAAGTCTATAGCCGCCTGAACGCTGGGGCTTGCTTCAAGATTGTTTGTGCCGGGCATACCGCCGGGGAGCACTATCATATCAAGTCCGTCATCAAGCTTTATGTCGCCTTCCTCTATATCAGCGGTGAACCTCACGCCGTGAGCGGAGGTGATCGCCCTGCCGCCGACGCCTACAGTCACAGTCTCAACTCCCGCGCGTCTCAGCACATCTATCGGAGAGAGCGCTTCCAGCTCCTCAAAGCCGTTTGCAAGAAATACGTATACCATATTGATCTTCCTTTCTGCCGCCCGGGCAGCGTCATATATCATCGCGCAAAAGCGCGGTCTTGTGCTTTATCCAAAGCTCCCGCCGGGGAAGGTGAGCGTGTGCTTTTCCAGCAGCTCCACCGGGCAGTAGGACTGCTTTGACCGCCGCAGCCCCTCTATCCCCAGGTCTTCCTCGCGGTTTATAAACTTAAACCCCGAAGCATACCGCCTTGCGAACTCATTGGCAAGCGTGGGATACGCCCCGCGAATATCAGCCCGCGCCTTTTCGATGTGTACCACAAAGGTATCGCTGTTGAGCCGCTCGCCTATCGTAAAGCCCGCAAGCTCCCCCTCGAAGTATAGCTTCAAGCCCTTGAGCCCCAGCGCTTCATAGTTGCTGAAATACGTGTGTATCGCATACTGCTCCACCGCCGCCGAAAAAGCGTCAGGAGAATAGCTGCCGGCGGCAAAGAGAGCGCACTCGTCAAAGTCCTCCGCCGAAAGCTCATCGCAGTACCAGTCGTGCTGCTTGAAACTCTTTATATGCCCCCGCTTGCCGTGGAACCTCTTCCCCGCAAGGGATATAAAGGACTCCGTGTCGTAGATGTAATCAAAGCCGCCCCTGTCGAAGCTTACCTCCGCCTTCGGGAACTCCTCTGTCAGCCAGCCTAAGTTTTCCTTAGTCACCGAGCAGACCCTGAACAGATGTCCCTGCTCAGAAACGAACCGCTCCAGCCTGCCGAACAGCTCCAGATATCTGTCTCTGCCCTGCCCGTCCAGCGGCACGCCTGCCGGAAAAATGAACACCGGCTCGCCGTCATAGAAGGAGCAGCTTATATAAAAGTCGCCGTCAAAGGTGATGACGGTATCCGCCAGCCGGTGCCACGCCATGTTGTTGGCGAAGGAATACTCGCAGCCGCGGAAGTCGCTCACCGCCAGCGCCGCATTTGCGCGGTCTCTGTCGGAAAGCTGTATCTTTCTGAGATCAAACATTATATATCAGATCACTCCGCCTGTCCCTTGATGTCAGCGAAAAGCTTTCTCATCTCGGCAGCCCTGCCGCAGGTCATCTTGCCCTCGGGGCAGGCTCCGCTCACGCAGGAGGGGCCGGCGTTGCGGAAGATATGCGGTGCGGCGGCGTAAGCCTGCTTCAGCATCTCCGTAGCGACTGCACGTATCTCCCACTGTGCCCTGTTGCAGCAGCGCAGCTTGAAGAAATGCAGCAGCGTGCGGGCGTTCATGGTGACTATTATCTTGGTCTCGCAGGCGTTGGGGAGCACGAAGCGCGCGTCCTCTATCGCCTTCTTCTGAGCGTTTCTCCGGGCAGTCTTTTCGTCCTGCCCCTGCTCTGTGAAGGTCTTGAAGTGCTTTTCCTCCAGCGCGTCGGCAAGCACCCGGTAGCTCTCGGCAATGTTGTACATCTGCTCGTCGTAGAGCGCCTTTATCTCCTCGTCCTCCGCGATCTCCGGCGGGGTGACGTACTCAAAGCCCTCCATGCTGACATACCGCTGACTCTGCTGGGAGTAGGAGGCTATCCTGTGGCGCACCAGCTGATGTGAGCAGGCGCGGGATATCCCCTCCACAGCGAAGGTGAAGGAAACGTGCTCCACCGGGCTTTCGTGACCTATGGACGCCAGCATATCTATAAATGAATCTATCTTCTCCTCGGTCAGCCCGTCCAGCAGCGAATCCACATCGGAATTGGCGTAGCAGAGCTTTGCTGCGGTGGCGATATACTTCTCCGGCTCGGGAGTGTATGTGAGCAGTTTTACCTTCATAGCGCGACTTCCTCTCTGCGATATTATTATAACATTTCCGCATTATTGCGTCAATAGTGTAAATTTTAGCATTATAAGTGTATATCTTTCTATATTATATCATATATCGTTTGATTTTGCAAGCGTTTTTGATATTTTTTCTATATTATTTTTGCAATAATTCCCTTGAAAGGACATCAATTCCTCAACAAAGCCAGCAGTCTGCCGCCGTCGAGCCAGGGCAGCGGCAGAAGATTGAAGGCTGCCAGTCCCAGATTTATACGGACGATGCCCTCAAGTCCCGCAAGCCAGGACGCTCCCGCCAGCAGAAGATTCACCAGACAGCCGGCAGAGAGTATCACCGCCGCCGCCGTCCTGCTCAGCCTGTTCATTCCCCGGGGAGTTATCCGTATCCCGCCGGCGTAAAAGCTGACCCTTCGCGGCAGGCAGCCGAAAAGGAACATGGCTGTCAGATGTCCCAGCTCGTGGAGCAGACAGCATACCAGCGCCGCCTCCACCAGTGCACCCGTTCTGCCGCCTATGTACAGGTACAGCATAAGCACCGCGAAGAAGCCGAAATACAGCCGCACCTTTACCGAAAAGACCTCAAACTCCAGCATGATATCACCCCTTTTGATGATATGCTGAAATGCTTGAAAATAATATTGCTCCCCCAACTAAACCTTGCCAAAAATGCTTGACACAAATAATACTAATCCCTAAAAGAACAGCAGACAAATCTCGGC
>CACXDI010000014.1 GCA_902766335.1 uncultured Ruminococcus sp.
AGCAGGAAAACAACTATACGAGAAATTAGGGTTTTGTGATTCCGGAGAAATGGAATTATGGATATAGTGTTCTATGATTATATAAAATTCTGATTTATCTTAGCAGTTGTATAAAATACAATGCCCCGAAGCACTTTGAAGTGCTTCGGGGCAAAACTTCTATATGGGTACCCGTCTTATCCAGCGGTCTTTATTTAAGCAGTTATCTGATAAACTTATCCTCGTATTCCGAGTATCTTATGCTTGTGATATCGCTGCCTTTGAGGAAAATGTCCCTCGTTATCCCTGAGTCGTTTTTGTCGGCGGCGGAGGGAGAAAAGAAGGAGATATCATCGGCAGGATCGCAGCCGGGGATCGCAAGCCTTACGGTCAGACCTTGCTTTCCGTCTTTTATAAAGGAAAGCTTTCCGTTGCTGCGCGAAGCAAAAAGATCGGCGATAGCGATACCCAGCCCTTCGCTTTCGCTGCTGTCATTTTTGCTGAAAAAGAACTGCCTGCTTTTCTCAAGGATATCTGTGTCCGCCGAGCTGCCGTTGTCGGAGATATCTATGAATATCATATCCTCGTGCCTGTAGGCTTTCAGACGTATTTTTTTCTTGTCGGAGTCGCAGTACTGCCATGCGTTTGAGAGCAGGTTGGAGACGGCATATTTCAGTCCCGGTCTGTAAGCGCGGCAGTAAAGGCCGTTTTCTGTCTCAAAGTCAAATTCGGCGTCGCTCCTGCCGGAGATGATCTTCTGAAAATCGGAGCATAGCCGGTCTATAGCGGCGGTCAGATCAAAGCAGGGCTGAACGCTGTCGGCTGAAAGCATCGTGAATATCGCGGTCTTGTTTGAGAATGACGACATAAGATGTCTTAGCCCGAGCTCGTCGGGATCGAGTCCAGCAGAGGATGTCTTTGCGGCAAGCTCGATGATGTTCTCTCTCAGCTCTGCATACTGTTTGGCGTATTCCTTGAAAGCCGCCAGCGGCGCTGCAAGATCAAGGAGTGATCTTGCATCATAGACCTCGAAAAGGTAGTATCTTACAGAATCCCCACTTTTTATGGGAGTTATCTTTAGAACATCTCCGTTATTAAGGGAAAGGCTTACTTCCTTCTGAGGCTTTTCATGTATCGACTTTTTATCCGCACTGAGAAGCAGATCGCTTATAGTCCTTTTTGAATTTGTCCATATCGTTTCAAAATTGCAGCTGGTGATAAAAGCTTCACGGCTTGCATTTTTCGCGATATCTATTAAAATACCGTATTCTTTCTCGTCCATTGTCAGCCCTTCAGTTTGATAGTCTGGTCAAAAGGTTATTGAATAAACTATTAATTAATGTGTGATTTTTTAAGCCTAGAAATTATATCATTGCGGAAAAACAGCGTCAAATTTTCATTTTAGCGAAATTTTTTGTAATAATACACAAAATTATCGCTTTTCACACCAGTGACGGCGACTTAAAATATTACAAATAGTGATATTTTAGGGTGCTTTCGACTCGTTACAGCACATTTGTTAACTTCTTGTTCAAATTTGTCGGATGTCGGATTTGGTTAAAATACCGTACTCTTATGTAAATGAAGGATGATAATTCGGTGTTTTTTACATTGACTTTTTATGAAAAATGTCCTATAATTATTATGGACAGAATTGTCCGAACATATCCGATAAAAAATCGGAAGAAATCACAAGTAAATGGAGGTAATAATATGCCTAGATTTTGCGGAAACTGCGGCAAGGCTGCAGGGGATGCCGAAAGATTCTGCGCAGGCTGCGGATCTCCGCTTCCTGATGCAGCAGAGGTACCCTCACCTGTTGAAGCATCAGGCGAGCCGGCAGTACAGCCCGCTGAGGCAGTTCAGCAGCCTGCGGAGGCAGCACAGCAGCCGGCAGGAGAGTTCAATTACTTTGAGCAGAATAATCAGACATTTAATGATCCTAATGCGGGCGGCGCTCAGCCCGGACCTGTTCCCGGTTCTATGCCCGGCGCACAGCCTGGTCCTGTTCCCGGTTCAATGCCCGGTGCAAGCCCTGCTGGGGCGGCTGCGGGAGCTATCAAGAAGCTCAACCCCGTACTCCTCATTATCGGCGCGGCTGCGATAATTCTCGCTATCGTTGCGATCGTGATCGTATCCCGTCTTACCCGCTTCGAGAAGATCGACGCCAAGGATCTTATCGACGTCGATTTCGTAGGCCCTAACGGCTACGGCGAGTGCTATGCTCAGCTTGACGTTGATCCCTACTTCGCTTCCGGCGAGTATGATATCAGCTATGAGGACTACTCGATCACCAAGGGCGGCGAGGAGTATGACAAGATCAAGTACAGCCCCTACTTCGCCGAGAAGAAGTCCAAGCTCGAGGAGGCTTACAAGAAGGCAAAGAGCGGCGGCGACGCCAAGGATATGAGAGATGCTCTTCTTGATACCAACAAGAAGACCGGCACATTCTCTATCACCGTTAAGCCTTCCAAGACTTCTGGTCTGAAGAACGGCGATAAGGTCACCATTGAGGTCAAGTATGACGAGGATGATCTTAAGGACGCTAACATAAAGCTCTTAAACACCAAGTATGATGTTGAGGTAAAGGGTCTTGCCGAGGCTGAGACTATCGACGCATTTGACGGATTTGCTCCTTCCTTCTCCGGACTTGACGGCACCGGCGAATGTGAGTATTCGAGCGACGGCGGCAAGTATGCTTTCGTCAGCTACTACATGGAAGACGGCAAGAGCTGGAACCTTACAAACGGCGACGAGCTCACCTTCTCCGCTAACCTGTATGCTTATGACACCTATGCTCTCGATGAGAAGGATTCCTCCAAGGGCGTATGGTTCACCTACGAGAACAAGGTATATGTATGGCCTTACTCCGGCACTTCTACTACCAAGAAATTCAAAGTAGACGGACTCACTCCCCTTGAGGAGTATGATCCTACCGACGACATCGTGCTTGAGTACGAGAGCGCTTCTCCTTTCCTGAACGTATCCGCTAAGCTCAAGGACGGCAGCGCTATCGCTGAGGATGTTTACGTAAGCGTTGAGGACGGCTATGCTCACAAGTATAAGATCGGCGACAAGGTCAAGGTATATGTCAGCACCTACAGCTCGCTTGCTAACAACGGCTACAAGCTCAAGGGTACTCCCAATGCCGACGGCTACTATGAGTATGAGATACCCATTGCAGACAACGCTCCCAGATACGCTGACGAGGGTATAGCAAAGGATATCGCAGACGGTATCGCTGATGAGGTCAAGAACCAGGAGACTTCCATGAAGCAGGAGCTCCAGGGCACTTCCTACTACAAGGGCGTATCGCTTGACAGCAAGGTGAAGAAGATCACCAAAATGGAGCAGCTTGATTCCTTCATATCCGTAAACGATATAACCGATTACGAGTCTCTCGGCTGGTCCAGTTATGTAAACTACTACAATATCCTTTACAAGGTAGAGTGCAAGCTTGACAAGGGCAGCGCTACACTTTATGTTGTTATGAACTATAAGGACGTAATAAAGAACGAGGACGGTTCCTTCAGCATGAACGACTATGTTGAAATAACAGCTTATGAGAAGAAGGAAGACGCTCTTGATTCTATAAAGAACCTTGAGGGCTACACCGTTACTAACGTAAAGGACGCTAAGGAAGCTCCCGCGCCCGCTGAAGAAGAGCCTGCACCCGCAGAGTCTGAAGCACCCGCTGAGTCCGAAGCTCCTGCTGAGACCGAAGCTCCCGCAGAGACCGAGGCTCCCGCTGCTGAGACTGATGCTGCTGAGACTGAGGCGGCAAAGGACTCCAAGGCTGCATAAGCTTTAGATGAAGAATTGAATATGTGATATATGAGCCGGCAGACTTTTTACAGTCTGTCGGTTCTATTTTTTCGTTAAAAGAATAAAAATAATATACCAGATTTGTAAAAACTGTATAAACTTTGAGGGTGAGTATTGAAAAATAATGTCGGATATGGTAAAATATAAGTATAAATATAACCGTATGTTCGGCTTTTTTATAGAAATGGAAGTGATCGTTTATGAAGGTAATGTTTATCGGAGCAACTCACGAGGTCACAGGCAGCTGCACCTATATCGAGGCTTGCGGAAAGCGCTTTCTTGTAGATTTCGGAATGGAGCAGGGGGTAAATGTTTATGAGAACGTAAAGATACCCTGCGCTCCGTCGCAGATAGATTTTGTACTTCTCACCCACGCCCACATAGACCACTCGGGGCTGCTGCCGCTGCTGTGTGCAGGCGGCTTCGCGGGGCAGATACACTGTCAGAAGGCAACGGCTAATCTCTGCTCGATAATGCTGCGCGACTCGGCGCATATACAGGAGTTTGAGGCCGAGTGGAGAAGCCGCAAGGGCAAGCGCAAGGGCAATACAGAGGTGGAGCCGCTGTACACTATTGCCGACGCCGAGCTTGCGATCAAGGCAATGTGTCCTCACAGCTACGAGGAGGAGATAACCCTCGCCGACGGCATAAAGGTCATGTTCCGCGACGCCGGACACCTGCTGGGCTCTTCCGGTATCAGGATAACCCTCACCGAGGAGGGGGAGACCCGCACGATAGTATTCTCGGGAGACATCGGCAATAACAATATCCCCCTTATCCGCGATCCGATCTATTTTGAAAAGGCAGACTATGCCGTTATGGAATCTACCTACGGTGACCGCCGCCACCATAAGCCTGAGGATTATCCCACAGCCCTTGCCGAGCTTATCGACATGACCCTCGGGCGGGGCGGTAATGTGGTGATCCCCTCCTTTGCGGTGGGCAGGACTCAGGAGCTGCTCTACTATTTCCGTCAGATAAAGGAGCAGAAGCTGGTCAGGAGCTTCCCGGATTTTCCCGTGTATATCGACTCGCCCCTTGCGATAGAAGCGACTAAGGTTTTCAGCGCCAACGAGGACAGCTGCTACGATACAGTTGCCCGGGAGTTTATCGAGAAGGGGATAAATCCTATCGCCTTTGACGGGCTCAGAGTCGCAGTTACCAGCGACGAATCACGTATGATAAATTTCGACAAGACCCCGAAGGTCATCATCTCCGCAAGCGGTATGTGCGAGGCTGGACGTGTAAAGCACCACTTGAAACACAATCTTTGGCGCAAGGAGTGTCTGATTCTTTTCGTGGGATACCAGGCTGTAGGCACTCTGGGACGTAAGCTGGTTGAGGGCGCCGATACCGTCAAGCTGTTCGGCGAGGATATAACCGTGGGCGCCGATGTAATGGTGCTTGCCGGACTCAGCGGACACGCCGACAAGGACGGTCTGGACAAGTGGATAACCGCTATCGAAAAGCCTAAGGGCGTCTACGTGATACACGGCGACGCCGACTCGGCGGAGGTCTACTCCGCACACCTGCGCGGCGATTTCGATCTGGACGCATACTGCCCCTACAGCGGCGCCGAGCTTGACCTCATCACCGGAGAGTTCAAGAACGCCAAGCCTGTTCCTGCCGCAAAGAAACAGCGGGAGACTACTCCCTATATCCGCCTGAAGGCAGCCTCTGACCGCTTGCAGGCTATCATCAGACAGTCTCAGGGGCTTAGCAACAAGGAGCTTGCAGCTATGGCGGATACACTTAATAATCTCTGCTCGAAATGGGAGCAGAGCTGAACGAAAAACAGGAGAAATGTATGAATATTATAGATATAAAGGAACTGAACGAGCGTATCGAAAGCTCGCCTGCCGAGTATATCGGCGAGTGCTGCGACTCATATAATGAGGTCTGCACGATGATCGCCGAGACGATCGCGGGCACCGCTTCCGAGCGTCCGATAATACTTCTTGCGGGCCCCTCCGGCTCCGGCAAGACCACATCTGCGCTTAAAATAGAAGCCGTCCTGGATAAAATGGGCATGGAGACCCACACGATATCCATGGACAATTATTTCCTGCCCAAGCATCTGGTGCAGGTGTTCGACAAGAACAACCAGATCGACTACGAGTCGCCGCTGAGGATAGATATTCCTCTGCTCCAGGAGCACATGATAAAGATCGCCAACTGCGAGCCGGTGGACGTTCCCTATTTCGACTTCGTGACCCAGGACAGGGCGGGCAGCCGAAAGCTCTGCCGCAAAAAAGGCGAGCTGGTGCTTTTTGAAGGTATACACGCGCTGAACCCGGAGGTGACGGGCGGCGAAGATATCGCCAACTGCATTTATGTCAGCGTCCGCACGAGGATAAAGCTCGCCGACGGTCAGCTCGTCCACCCGAAGCTGATAAGGCTGATGAGGCGCATAATCCGCGACAGGAACTACAGAAACCGCTGTCCTGCCGAAACGCTGGATATGTTTGAAAGCGTGCAGAAAGGCGAGGACTTGTACATAAATCCCTACAAAGTCCGCTCCCATTTCGATGTTGACACATTCCACGGCTTTGAGCCGGCGCTCTATAAGCCGCTGCTTGAGGATGACATCAGGGCGCTAAGAGAGACCTATGAGCCTTTCGAGGAGTTCCTGCCGATCTCGGATCTGCTGAACGGATCTCTGACGGTGAGCGAGGAGCTTGTGCCGCCGGCAGCGCTGTCGAGAGAATTCATAGGCGGCAGCTGCTTTGAGTATTAAGTGAAAAGTAAAATTTCCCCGTTTTGCGAAAATGCAAAACGGGGATTTAATATTTTTATATAGCTAAGGTGCCGTCCTTGCTTTCGAGAAGAATGAGTATCTGCTCCTCGTCGCCTGTTTCGGCGTTGAAATAAACCAGCACATTACGGTTGTTGTCAGCCTTGCATTTGTATTCGTAGCAGTAAGCCTCGCCGCCGCCCTCTGTCGGTATCAGAGCCTTGCCTTCGTCATAACATTCAAGGTAGGGCGAAAGCTTGTCCTCGCAGGAAAGCTTCGACACCACCTTTTCGGGGAACTCGCGCCGCTTGTGGTTAACTATATATCCGGACGCATCGAAGCCGATGATCTCGCCGTTATCCATTGCCACAGACACCTTTATCAGATCGGTGTAGCAGGTGATCCCGTCGATCTCGTAAGCGAAATTCACCGTGCAGGTGTTGCTGATACGCTCGTAATAAGTCACTTTCATATTACTATATCCATTCTCCGAAAGATATTTCTCCGCCGAAGCCACAGCCTCTTTCATCTCAAGCTTTTTCTCGTCGGGATTTCTCGACTTCAAAAAATATGAAACCATACCGCCGTACCTTGTGACCGCGCATGACAGCGTGTTGTCCTTGTCATTAAAGACGTAAGCCGGAAGCTTGCCCTCGGTCTCCTCACTCAATGTGAGATCATTGGAGGAAAGCTTGAGCATAGAGGAACACCGCTGTAATGCAGCGTCTTTGGTGACTTTTTCCTTGCCCTTGGTAAGCTGAGGCTCCTTTTGCATGATGTGATCGGAGAAGGGCCCGTCATATATCAGCGTGGGGTAGGAGGTGAAGCCTTCCTCAAATTCCGTGAAGCCTTCTGTAATGCCCGGAGTATTATTTTCGCTTTTGCCGGACACGTCCTCGATGTCCGTTTCACCCTCAGAGACATTCTCCTCGATCTCCCAGATCTTGTCGCACATTGATTTGGAATACTCATGGAGCCGTTTCAGATTGTTGTATTCTTCTCTGGTCAGCACCTTGCCGGAGGAGGTCTTTTTCGCAAGCGCCCGCGAGTAGTTCCCGACTTGCGAGAGGTACTTGTAGGTGTTCTCCAGCTGAAGCTCCTGGAGCGGCAGCTGGAGCATGGCAGCCTTCGCTGCACTCGCCTCGCTGAACAGCTTGTCCGCAAGCTCCGACTGCTGCTTGGGTGTTCCCGAGTAGAGCTGCTTCTCGAGAGTGCTGTTGATGTTGTCGGCGGCGGCAGCCAGATCCTCCAGCGCTCTGGTGTAGTTGTTCCTGATCAGTATTTTCTGCCTTGCGTTCTCCTTCATCAGGATGAAATTCCTCGCAAACAGTATCGCCACAGCGGCGATGCTGAATAATATCAGTCGGATAAAGCTTCTTCTTTTCAGTTTCATTTTATTATAACTCCTTGCTGTTCTGTAGATTTTACCAGTACGATAATTTGTACTTGAATTATTCTGCATATATTTTCTCCGAAAAACAATTTATTATTCCTATCGTTTATTTTTATTAATATTTATATGATATAATTAAATGATAATCTTTTGAAAGGATATGAAAAGATGATCTATCTTGATAATGCAGCCACGACTGAGCCTTGCAGAGAGTCGGCTGAGTCCTGCGCTGAGTTTTTCACCCGATTCGGCAATCCGTCTTCGCTCCACGCTTTGGGCGTGGACGCCGCGAATGCGGTCTCTGCCGCAAGAAAATCTGTCGCCGCTTCGCTGAAAGCTGAGGAAAACGAGATCTACTTCACCTCCTGCGCGACAGAATCCAACAACACCGCGATCTTCGGAGCCGCACGTAAATTCGGCAAGCGCAAAAGGACGATCGTCACCTCCGCTGTCGAGCATCCGTCGGTCAGCGAACCGCTTAAGGAGCTTGAAAAGCAGGGCTTCAATGTCATACGTATTATGCCGAGGGACGGCGTTTTTTATGCGGAGGATTTTGCAGCTGCCGTCGATGACGACACCTTCCTTGTTACCTGTATGTTCTGCAATAATGAGCTGGGCACTCTGCTGCCTGTCGAGCAGATCTTCAAGGCGGTCAAGCGTAAGAACAAGCAGCTGCTCACTCATTGTGATATCGTCCAGGGCTATATGAAATTCCCGATAAAGGTCAAGACCCTGGGCGCCGACATGGTCTCAGTCAGCGCGCATAAGGTCCATGCTTTCAAGGGAATCGGTGCGCTGTATATCAATAAGTCGGTGCATATCCCGTCGCTGGTTTACGGCGGCGGGCAGGAAAGAGGCTTTCGCTCCGGCACCGAATCTGTACCGCTGATAGCGGCTTTCGGCGCGGCAGTCGATAAGCTTTCCCCGACGATCGCGGAGAGAGCTGAAAAAACCGCCGCCGTTGCCGGGTATCTCAAAGCCGAGATCGCCAGGCTTCCCGATTCAAGAGTCAATTCTCCCGAGAACGGCTCGCCTTATATTGTCAGCTTTTCTCTGAAAGGTCTCCGCTCGGAGATACTTCTTCACTTTCTCGAAAAGCGCGGTATATACGTTTCCAGCGGTTCGGCTTGCTCGAAGGGGAAGAAGAGCAGCGTGCTGACAGCCTTCGGCGTCCCCGATGAATACGCAGACTCCACCCTGAGAGTCAGCCTTTCGGCAGAGAATACAAAAGCCGAGATCGACGAGCTTCTGTCTGCTCTGAAGGACGCGCAAAAGGAATTGCTGAAATCGAACTAATGTTTTATACTATTATAATATATAAAGGAACAACAAGTTCCGACAAATTTCTCAGATCAAAGGAGTTATAATGATGAAAGAGATAATCCTGTGCAAGTATGGAGAGATCGCCCTCAAGGGTCTGAACAAGTCCACCTTTGAGAGCGTTATGGTCAAGAATGTCAAGAGAAGGCTCAGACGCTACGGCACATTCGACTATTGGCGCTCCCAGTCTACCCTTTACATTTATCCTCTCGATCCCGAAATAGATATGGACGATGTAATGGACGAGCTGAAACGTGTGTTCGGTATCGCAAAGCTCTGCCGTTCTCTCGAGGTAGAGAAGTCCCTCGAGTCTATCCTTTCCGGCGAGACCCTCGATTACCTCGCCGAAGCACTGGATGAAGCTTCTACCTTCAAAGTCGAGGCAAAGCGTGCGGACAAAAAGTTCCCCTTCAAGTCTCCCGAGATCTGCGCCGCGCTTGGCGAAAAGATTCTTGAAAGATTCCCGCACCTCACGGTAGACGTCCACGAGCCGGATATCACTGTCACCGTCGAGATCCGTGAAAAATACGCCTTCGTGAACGCCCTCCGGATCGACGGCGCTGGCGGACTTCCGATCGGAACAAGCGGCAGGGGAATGCTCCTGCTTTCCGGCGGCATCGACTCGCCCGTTGCCGGCTACATGATGGCGAAAAGGGGAGTGCAGATCCAGGCTATCCATTTTGAAGCCCCGCCCTATACCTCCGAGCGCGCCAGAATGAAGGTAGAAAAGCTCGCCGAGGAGATCGCACTTTACTGCGGCGACATCGCATTCCACTGCGTACCCTTCACCGATATCCAGATCGCCATTAAGCAGAACTGCCCCGAGGAGCTTTTCACGATCATCATGCGCCGCCTGATGATGGAGATCGCCCAGCGCGTCTGCGAAAAGGAGAACTGCTCCTGCCTGATAACCGGCGAGAGCATGGGACAGGTAGCCAGCCAGACAATGGGAGCGATCGTCTGCACCGACGCTGCCTGCCGGATCCCGGTGTTCCGTCCATGCATCGGGTTCGATAAGTCGGAGATCGTCAAGATCGCCCGGGACATCAACACTTTTGATACCTCGATACTCCCTTACGAGGACTGCTGCACGGTATTCACCCCCAAGCACCCCAAGACCCGCCCGCTGCCCGCCGATGTTGAGAAGGCGCAAAACAGCTTTGACTTCGAGCCGCTGATCGCAGAAGCGGTAGAAAACACCGTTTTCAAGCTTTTCAGATGCGGAGAAAGCACTGTAAACATATAACACTTGACAAAAACGCATTTTTACAGTATTTTATTAATTTCGTGTGTAATTTTTCTAAATTCCAGTTTATGTAATAATATACCAGAAATTAGGAAAATAAAGTCTTTTTACTTTACAAAAAAGCATTTTAAAAGAACAGATGTACGCAAAAGGTTTGCAGTTATCTTTTTTGTACAGTTGAAAGAGTTACAGAAAAGTTAAATCGGTTTCAATTTGTAACCTTTCTGTACTATCTTTTGTACAGTTGACGGCCCTTTATATAATAAAGTATATTGTCGAAAATGCACGGTTTTTCGGGCTTTTATGAACATTTTTAGTCATAAAATGAGTTTAAAATCACTAAAACGCATGAAAAGAAAACAATGTTACAAATCGGTTCTCAGAGTCTGGATTTTTCGTTAAAATAATAAATTAAATTCACATTATTGCCTATATCAAGTCGGATTCTATGTGCATATTGCCAAATAAACGGAGGGTCATTTTTATGGATTTTCACGAAGATAACAAATCGGTTACAAAAACTATTGACAGTGTCGCCGAAATTGTTGTAAAATATATGTCAGAACGCGTGCTAAGTATGTCCACGGCTGAAAGCTGCACCGGCGGAGCGCTGTCAGAAGCGATAACTTCGGTGCCCGGAGCATCAAATATGTTTCTCGGAGGCGCGGTAACATATTCCGAAGAGCTGAAAAGGAAACTGCTTGGTGTTAAGCAGGAGACGCTTGAAAAATACACGGTATATTCGCGTGAAACGGCTCTGGAGATGAGCCGGGGAGTGCGGGAACTTACCGGAGCCGATGTGGGCGTCGGGATAACCGGTATCGCCGGACCCGGCGGCGGGACAGAGGACAAGCCGGTGGGCACTGTTTTCGTGGCGGTGAGCTGCGAGGGCGGTGAGACGGTAAAAGACCTCGCGCTCTATAATGAAGTGTTTTATGAAAAATTAGACAGAAGAAGCATTCGTGAGCTTACGGTGCTAAGAAGTCTGCAAATGGTTTACGGACTTCTGACGAAAAAAAATGATACCGAAAGGAACGGCGCTTGATATGTCTATGGCAAATGAAACGACAGGAATCAATAAAGAAAGAGATAATTCAAATTTCTTTGTTAGATTCTTTAAATACTTTGTTCCATGGAAGGGCGACAGAGCTTCTGAGGTCTTCAGGAAGATCGTGTTTATGGCTTCCATTGCATTGTTCTGTACTTCGGTCAATCAGCTTACTGATTTTCTTGAGACAGATAAGGGCGCGATCGAGTATACTTCACAGATACAGTCCCTTGAGCCGGATTTCTCTGATGAAGTCAATATCGGTGAGATCGACGCCGACATCAATGACGGAAACGCTCCTTCCAAGAAGCAGCGTAAGGTACAGCCCTGGGCTAAGGATCTGCTGAAAAGGAACAAAGAAGTGGTGGGCTGGATAAAGGTCCCCGGCTTGTGCGACTCCAAGGGTGATGAATATATCAATTACCCGGTGCTGCAGCATGATGACAATGAATACTACTTGACACATAACATTGACAACAAAGCGTATGAGTCGGGAAGTATTTACGCCGATTATAAGATCAAGATCGACGAAAAGGGTCAGCCGGATAACATCACGATCTACGGTCACCACATGAGAAAGCTCGGCACCTCCTTTACTCACCTGGCTGAGTACAAGAGCGGGGTCAAGTTTTTAAAGAAACACCCTATAATAGAGTTCAACACTATCTATGACAGCAACGAAGAGTATATCATAATCGGCTGCTTCGTAGGTGCGATAAATGAAGCCCAGGATAACGGAAAGCTTTTCGATTACTGGCGCTATCGCAACTTCGACGATCAGGAATTTAAGTTTGACACATGGCTTGCGAATGTGAAGAAACAGTCCTGGTACTCCTGCGATGCCGTATGTGATTACGACGATGATTACATTACGCTGTCTACCTGCTCCAATGAAGTCGCTAATATGCGGTGGGTAATTGTAGCAAAGAAGCTGGATAGTGATGATGATAAGGACGCGATAATCGCTTCCTACAAAGAAAAAAAGGACAAAGATATTTACTTCCCCCAGATCTGGAGAAACAGCTGGGGCAACAAGAAAAAATATCTCGGCTGGAGCTACTGAGCCCCCCGTAATGTCCGAAATATGTATCCGTAAGTTCTCACAATTACGGATCGTGACAGCGGCACTTCGCTGTCGGAAAGGCAATGTGATAAAAAATGGATTTAAGACGATTAAAAACGGTAAATACCGAAGATTCCTGCAAAGAGATCGCCTGCGTTAAAAAAGCTGGTACTGTTCTCGGCGCCGGAGCTATGGCTGTACTTGCAGTCGGTGCTGTCGGTATATATGCGATAGTCGGCGGAAGCAATATTCCCAAGAATAGCGCCGAAGCTGAAAGCGCACCCAAGGCAGTTGTTACAACAACAGCCGCGGATTCCGTTGAAGATCAGGACGAGACAGTTTCTCAGGCTGCCGTTACCTGGAAAAAGGCGGGCATTGAGGAATACAGCCTTGTAGTTGAGACTGTAAAGGCTACTAAGGACGGTAAGAAAAAGACTACTACAACAAAGAAGTCGCAGGAAACTAAGGCTTCTGAAAAGAAGACGGAAACTTCTACTGAAGCTTCCACAAAGATCCCCGAGACCGAGACTAAGCCCACCACTACCGAGCCTCAGACAACGGCTCCCGAAGCTCAGGCTCCCGAGACTAAGGACGATGACGACGTTAAGGATTGCGGTGTCAAGACTATGTATACCGCTGAGAAGGTAAACCTCAGAAATGGTCCTTCCCTCAATGACAGCGTGCTTTCGGTGCTTTCCAAGGGCTGCGAGGTGCTGGTCACCGGATATACCGATGACTGGTACAGAGTCAAGGTAGACGGCGTCAACGGCTTCTGCATGAAGAGATATCTTTCTGAAGACAAGCCCGCCGAGGAAGAGGAGAGCAGTTCAAACAGCGGCGTTATAAATTACACCGACGTTGAGCTGAATATGCTGAGCTACGTGCTCCAGGGCGAAGTCGGAGATTGCTCCGATGCAAGCAAGATAGCTGTTGCAAACGTGATAATCAACCGTGTAAAGTCTCCGCTGTTCCCCGACACTATCGAGGGCGTGCTCACACAGAGCGGTCAGTTCGACGCTATCTGGGGCTATTACAACGGCACCACGGTTCCTTCGTCCAACACCATAGACTGTGCAAAGCGTGCGCTTTCCGGTGAGGATAATGTGGGTGAAGCGGTTTATTACTACGCTCCCCAGTATTGCAGCGCAGAGACAGCGGCTTGGTTTGAGTCACTTACATTCTGCGGAGAGATAGACGGACAGAGATACTTTAAGTAATATGTGATTCGGCGTGTTTTTCATAAGTACGCCGAATTTCGTTATATGATAGGACATTGTAATGAAGAATAATACAAAAAGACTGCTTGTACAGGTAGGTTCCTTTACACTTGGCGCGGGGCTTATCGCAGCAAACGGAGTGTATGTTTTTACCAAAAACACACCTCACCTTACTCATAATGTGCCGGTAGTGCAGGCATCGAATACAGTCGGGGAGCTTACTGAGGTCTCTGAGCAGGTGGCGGAGCAGATAAATGCCTCTGCACAGAACCGCGTGGAGGCAAATTCTGTAAAGACCCTCTCCGCTTCCGATGTCACTCTGCCCGAGGGCAGCAAAATGTCTAAGGCTAACATCAACGATTACCAGCTCATGCTGAAGGTGGATACTCAGAAGACCAAGGAAGAGATAGCCTACGAGAACCGCTATGACGCTTCCTATGACGAGATCGACTCTACCGTTATCTACGATCCCCACCCGACGCCCCTTAATTACACCAAGACCCGTGACGTTTCATCGGAATATTACACCGTCCACGATATCATATCCGGCAGCGATTATACCATGAATGCTCACGAGATGCTTTGTCAAATGGTCTACAGCGAGATAGGCTCCAGCTGGGACGAGGATGCTATCAAGGCGCAAATGGTGGCGGCGTACTCCTACCTTCGATTCAACGATTCCATAAGCCGTATCCCCGAGGTGGGTCTCAAGCCGGATTATCCTGCGAAGATAGAGAAGTGCCTCAAGGCTGTCGAGGGACAGGCTGTATACTACGATAACGAGATCATAAACGCGGTGTATTCCGCTTCCACAGCAGGCTACTCGGTAGAGAGCGAGCGTATCTGGGACGTCTATTACCCCTATCTCCGCGCTGTAGTGAGCAAGTATGACTGCGAGGATCCCAATTACGGTCTGCTGAACGAATACAGCTACAGCGAGCTCAAGAGTATCCTTGAGGACGCTCTGAATATCAAGATGTCCGATAATGTAGATAACTGGTTCGTCGTTGACGACATCTACAGCGGACGCTACGTCGGCTATATTACCATAGACGGGCAGAAGCGTATCACCGCCCGCACCCTTCAGGATACCCTTGACCTGAAGTCACAGGCGTTTACTATCAAGATCGAGGACAACAAGATCAAGATCTACACCTTCGGCTGGGGTCACGGCGTAGGTATGTCCCAGTGGGGCGCCTGCCATTATGCGGAAAACGGCTACAAGTATGACCAGATACTTCGTCACTACTATCTGAACACCGATGTCAGAGTTTCTGACGTCAACAAAAAGGCTGTCCGCCGCGGAGCACCCTATACTTCGTCGGATTCATCGTCGTCGGACAGCGAATGATTTGTGTAAAGTTAAATAACTTGTCAGGGACTGCTGAGGCAGTCCTTGTTTGTAGGAGGACAAAAATGTATATAAAAGCCAGAGATCTGCTGAAAGGGAAAAGAGTCGTTCTTGCGTCAAAGTCGCCCCGCCGCCGTGAGCTGCTTCACCTGCTCACTGACGATTTCGAGATAATCCCCGCCGAGGGCGAGGAGACCGTCCCCGATGACCTCAGAGCTGAGGAAGTTCCCGTTCACCTTGCCGGTCTGAAATGCAGAGAGGTGGCAGAGCGCATAGCCCCCGATGACAACACGATAGTGATAGGCTGCGACACGGTGGTGATACAGGACGGCAAGGTGCTCGGCAAGCCGTCAGACGAGCAGCAAGCCCTTGAAATGCTCTCCGCGCTGTCCGGACGCGCTCACATCGTTGTCAGCGGTCTTAGTGTGTACCACCGCGGCGAGTACCGCACAGGCGCCGGTATGGCTTCGGTGAGCTTCTATCCCGCCGACGAGGAGCAGCTCAAAGCCTATATCGCAACAGGCGAGCCTATGGACAAGGCTGGCGCCTACGGTATACAGGGGATAGGCGGGCTGCTGGTAAAGGGTATCAGCGGCGACTACAACAGCGTTGTGGGTCTGCCGGTGAATGAGCTTGCGCGTATCGTGACGGAGATGACAGACAATGACTGATCCCGCTCTCACAGCTCTGTGGCTCCGCATAACGCTTGCCTTCGGCTTCGGCGGATATAAGAAGTGGCAGTATATTGACATCGACGATGTGAAAAACAGTGTTGAAATGCTGTTAAGTAATCCAGCTTTACAGAACGATGAACATATAAATAAGTATAAGAGGTTGTCAAGTAAACAAATTGACAGTATATTTGAGACCTGCAAAAAGAATGATATCAGCATTGTGACCCCGTCAGATGAGGAGTATCCGGAAAGATTCAGACATCTTCCCGATCCGCCGTCTGTGCTGTTTGTGCTGGGAGATATAAGGAGCGTTTCCGACGTTCCCTCAGTTGCCATAGTGGGCGCCAGGGAATGCTGCGATTACTCCGCGTCGCTTTCCGGGACATTTGCGGCTTCTCTTGCAGAGCACGGCATAAACATAGTCAGCGGCTTTGCCAGAGGCATAGACCAAAGGGCGCACCTTGCCGCCCTCGAAGCGGGGAGCGTCACTACGGCATTTCTCGGCAGCGGCATCCTCCGCGATTACCCCAAGGGCACCATGCGCCTGAAAAAGCTGATATCCGAACACGGCGCCGTTATCTCCGAATACCTGCCTACGTCATTTCCCACTAAGCAGAGCTTTAAGGTGCGCAACCGCATGATCAGCGCTCTCTCGGACTGCGTGCTAGTAGCAGAAGCCTCCAGCCACAGCGGTGCGCTGAATACCGCCAATCACGCGGCGGAGCAGGGCAAGGAGGTTTTCGTTATCCCGCCCCACGATCTCTATGATAAAAGATTCGACGGTCAGAGCGAGCTCCTGCTGGACGGCGCCCAGATCGCAGTCCACCCCGATCAGATCTTCGAGTTCCTCATGGAGCTTTACGGACGCAAATAATATGTAGCTTTTGTTAATTTTAGAATTATTTTCCGATTGTTTAAAAAAATATCACATTATTTTATAAAAAATACTTGCATTACTAACCAAGATGTAGTATAATTAATTTATGTACAGCGGCAGATGATGTACGCTGTCTTGACTGAACTAAAATTTTTTAGGAGGTTTTTTCTATGTCAGTTAAAGTTGCTATCAATGGTTTCGGCCGTATCGGTCGTCTCGCATTCAGACAGATGTTTGGTGCAGAGGGTTATGAAGTCGTAGCTATCAACGACCTTACCAAGCCCTCCATGCTCGCAGACCTGCTCAAGTATGATACCGCTCAGGGCGGCTACTGCGGCAAGATCGGTGAGAATCTTCACACTGTAGAGGCTGATGACGAGGCTGGCACCATTACTGTTGACGGCAAGACCCTCAAGATCTATGCTATGGCTAACGCTGCTGAGCTTCCCTGGGGTGAGATCGGCGTTGACGTTGTTCTCGAGTGCACCGGTTTCTACTGCTCCAAGGACAAGAGCCAGGCTCACATCGATGCCGGCGCTAAGAAAGTAGTTATCTCTGCTCCCGCAGGCAAGGATCTTAAGACCATCGTATTCTCCGTAAACGAGAACACCCTTACCGCTGATGACACTATCATCTCCGCTGCATCCTGCACCACCAACTGCCTCGCTCCTATGGCT
>CACXDI010000015.1 GCA_902766335.1 uncultured Ruminococcus sp.
AAGATAGGTTAAAGGCTTTGGAAGAAGATCTGTCCCTGACTGCTGCTAATATGTTCGCAGACGAGCTTGCGGATATAGATAACCAAGAAGAGATCGAAGATGATTCCCAGCAGCGCATTCTTTCCTCCGTCATGAGAAAGGCGGGTTACGAGATGAATGAAACTATACAGATAAAAAGAACAGAGAAACGCAAAACGGACAATGATAAAGAGCATATCGCAGAGATCGCGCGGGTAAGCCACGGCGGTGCAGTCGCGGCGTGCCTTGCGGTGGTGCTGGTCGGGGCGATAGGCGCGGGGCTAATCTTTGGGCAGGATGTTGATATTGACGAGCCTGCAAAACCTCAGTCGAGCGCGGTCACCGAGCCTCCTGCCGGCAGTGGTGAACGGAAGATACAGGACTGGGCGAAGCCTTATCTGGAGCAGAATACCGAGACTGTCGGGTATCTGAAAATTGAAGGGCTGAGAGACAGCGGAGATTTAGAATCGCCCATTGTTCAACACGAAGATAACGAGTATTATCTCACTCACGGATTTGATAATGAGCCGAACGAGGCGGGCGCTATCTTTGCTGACAGCAAGGTGCCGATAAACGAAAACGGTCAGCCCTCGAATATTATTCTCTACGGACACAACATGAGAATAAGCTCCGAAAACACTGATGATGTTATGTTCTCCTCGCTTATGAAATATAAGGACAGCACGTTTTTCGACACCCACCAGACTATTGATTTCAGCACGGTGTACGATGAGCCCGACACCAAATATCAAGTAATATCCTGCTTTAACGCCTATGTTGACGAGGGGTTTGACTACTGGAGATACAGGGATTTTGACAGCGAGCACAGCTTTGATGCGTGGATAGAAAATGTGAAGGAGCGCGCGATAAACAAATCTTACATTGAATGCACCGAAACCGACGACTACCTTACGCTTGTGACAACGGAGCCGGGGGAGGACGGCAGGAGAAGGTTTATTATCGTGGCAAAGAAGATGACGGAAGCTTATAATATCGCTGATGATACAACACAAGACGAAACCAGCCAGCGGCACCTAAACAAAGACCACCGCTACGATCTTGAGTATGATGAAGAAAAAGAACAGTATTATGATGTGACTAACGGTGAGTATCTATCGGAAGAGCAGCTGGAGGAATACTGGAAGGAGATACAGAAGCTTGAAAACGAGATCAGCAAGCTTGATAAGAAAGAAGCGTTGAAGGCGCTTGAAGCGTCGTTCGTTGAATACGAGATATCAGAGCCGGGGCAGAGCGTTGATGTTGAGCCGGGTCATGTATACAGGATATTCAATTCATACGAGCATGGATTGCAGATATATTTCAGCCGTGAGGTGGAGGGGGTTCCCGAGACCTCAGATCCCTACAGTGATGAAGCGAGGGATCTTTACGAAAAAGCAGGCTTCAAGGTGCTTGATCTTACCTCTGTCTTCGGCGGTTGGTCAAGTAACGGAAGCGGCTACGCCGATTATTCCCGTGTTATCTGCGAGGATTATATAAAAACGCCCGAGCAGGTTTCTAAGGAGATAATCGGACTTATGGAGGATAAAGCAGAAGATATAGTTTGCAGAGCAGGCTTCCATTTTATCAGAAAGGTCGGCGAGCCCAGCGAATACGACACCTGCTGCGTTTACAAGACCGAATTTTCTGACGGCGATATGACCTGCTACCTGAGTGCGGCGAACATCAATAACCCGTGGATAGAGCTGGCTGTGCCGATACCCGAGGGAGGCTTGAATGGCAGATATGAGTTCGGCGTGAAGTATTATGATGAAAAGGGAGTTTATACCCGTTCTCCCGAGGACGTCATTCTGACACACGAGATAGTCGAAGACCCCGAGGGCGGCACGGAGGTCAAGCTGGAGTTTGAAGAAAAAACGCCCATGTTCGTCACGGTATATGTAGAGTATCAGGCTACCGGAACAGACCCTGTGAGCATGACCTACGCGGAGTATTATGTGGAAAACGGCGAGGTCACGCTTTTGGGAGAGCCGTATGCGGAAGGGCTGTTGGAATTGAATAATGGGTGAAATGTTCGGCGTGCCTGCGGGTGCGCCGATTTCATATATGTCACCCTGCACAAATATCCGCGAACAGAATTGTTCACCCCTACAAAATTCAGCTATTCCCCTTGACTCTTCCCCCGGGGAAGATGTTAAGATATAGCCATCAAAAGTGCTTTTGGAGGACAAAATGAAGATCAAAGAGGTTTGCAGAAAGACCGGGCTGACCGAGAAGGCAGTGCGGTATTACGTGGGCAACGGGCTTTGCTCGCCGCAGGAATATCAGTCGCGGGGACGGACGTATCTCAATTTCACCGACAAGGACGTTAGCCGGTTGCGCGACGTCGCGGCTATGCGGCGGCTGGGGCTGTCGGTGGAGGATATCCGCAGAATGCAGGAGGACGGCGGCAGCATAGACGCGGTCATGAGCGGGTATATCCGCTCGCTGTCGGAGGAGCTGGAGGTCAAAAAGCGGATATTCGCAGCACTTGCGTTCCGCGATTACTCCGACTTCCGCTCACTGGACGAGCTTATGCCGACACTTGCGGGAGCGCTCCGCCCCGACCCCGCCGCACCCGATTTCTCGAAGTTCGAGGGCGGGCTGTTCGACGACGGACGTGAGGACGAGCTCACCGACCGTTCCGTGTTCGGCAGGCTGGTGAAGGCGCAGGAAATGTTCATCACCTACGCGGCGGTCATCGGCACGCTGATGGCGCTGACCACTCTGCCGGGGATAGGGCTGTTTCTGATAGCGGCGCTGGTCTACCGCAGAGTGCGCACCGACTACGTGCTGCTATACGAGGTGCTGTCGGGGATAGGCTTTCTCGCCAATATCATCGCCTTCGTGCGCTCGGCGGGGAGCATCGGCGGGGTGGCGCGGCTGTCGGAGATAGTCACCGGCAGCGTGCTGGGCTTCGCGACGGTGCAGTGCGCGCTCTACCTTGTGGCGGCGCTGGCTGAGCTGATCTCTCTGCTCATTCTGATCTTCGGACGAGAGATAAAGGAGTATTTCTACGACCAGAAGTAGCGAGGAGACACATGAGAATAACGGATAATATAGACCTTTTTTACCCTGACAGAGGGGCAAAAAAGCGTGCCGCAGAGCGGAGAAAAGAGATACGCGAGAGCGGCAGTATGTACGCCGAGGATTTGCAGCTTGACAACATTAAGCGGCTGATAACTCTTGGCGGCTCGGAGCGTTTCATGGCTTTGGCAGAGGAGCTGTCCTGCGATACAGAAACCATAGAATACCGCCTTGACTGCCTGGAGGATTTTCTGAACAATCCCGACTTGGCGCAGACCTTCCGCAGAGTGATAGCCGAGCTTTCGGGCAGGAGACCCGATATGGACGAGGAGCCTGACGACAACATCGACAGCTTCTACGATATTCAGGACAAAATGGACGAGCTGTCATTTTTTCTCGGCTCCATCGAGGAGATAAACAAGATATACAAGCGGATCGGTCGCAGCGTTAAATCAGCCGCCATGAAAGGGTTGTTTGAGTTTTTCGGCAGCCTACCCCAGCGGGAGGAATTTATCACCATCTCACGCAGTCTTTCCGAGCTGAAAGACACATTTTCAAAGACTATCCGCAGCGTTAAGATAGGCGTGAACTTCGACGGCAACATGATACCCGACTCAGCTGGGATAATTGAGGTGTCCTACGACAGGATATACCCCAAGGGCAACATCTTAGAGCGAATGGTTTTCGGTGATACAAAGGGTAAGGAGAAATTCACAGGCGAGGAACATCTGAATTCGCTGACACACCGAACTCCAGTTGATATCGACACAGCGCTTTTCAGAGAGCTTTCCGACTACACAAGAGATTATGCCAAACGGATATCGGCGGCTCTTCGCAGCTACCGCACCAGCTTTTTCACCGACATCAGCGAGCTTGAACAGCAGCTTGACTACTACGAGGGTGCGGCGGCATTTATCAGGAGTGTGCAGGCGAGAGGTCTGCCTATGTGCCGCCCGAAACTGCTGCCGCCCGAGCAAAGGTGCATGAAGCTGAAAGGGACATTCGACCTCGGCTTTTACAAGCAGCTTGTGGGCGAGGACGCGAGGGCTATGCTGTCGGACAAGATAGTGACGAACGACATTGAGCTGAACGATAATGCACGTTTTTACATGGTGACGGGCGCGAATAACGGCGGCAAGACTACCTTTGCAAGAGCCGTCGGGCTGTGTCAGGTAATGGCGCAGGCGGGGCTGTATGTGCCTGCCGAATTTGCCGAGATAGCGCTGTGCGACAACATCTTCACCCACTTCCCGAGAGACGAGCAGGTGGGCATTGACACGAGCCGCTTCACCACCGAAATAAAAGATTTGAAAGCCATTGCTTGCCGCATGACCGACCGCAGCATGGTGATACTCAACGAATCGCTGCAAAGCACAACCCCCGAGGAGTGCATGAAGATCGCCGAGATACACCTTGAACTTGTGGCAGCGGCAGGAACGAGAGGGCTGTATGTCACTCATCTGACGGGGCTTTATCCGAAACTGGATGAACTGAACGGCAAAGGCTATCCAACAAATATCGGCAGCCTTGTATCGGTGGCGGGCGAGGACGAAAAACGTCTGTATAAGATAGTGCCGCAACCGCCGTCTGGCGAGAGCCTTGCGTTTTCGATATACCGTCAATTTGGCGCAACGCTTGACGATATAAGGCACGGTGACGGTGATGGACAAGCGTGAAAAGATAGAAGATTTCCTTTGGTACGGCGGAAACGAGCTCTTCTCCACGCTGATGGGCGGCAGCATGACACGATCTGTCGGGATAGACCGCTTGGTGCAGCTTTTGCAGGAATACAGCGACCGCTGCCGCAGGATAAAGGGCAGGAGCGGAGCGTATCGCTTCATGCTGAACAAGGCGTTAAAAAATAATTGGCTTGGTAAGAACTCCACAGACCTAAACTCTCACAAGCTCACCAAAGCTGACAGAGAATATATCATCAAACACCTTGACGCATACATTTCAGCGGGAGGGCGCAGCAGACGCATTTTGAAAAAAACGGTAGGGATAGGTGCGGTCATGCTGGCTGTCGGACTGTTCGTATTTGGTATAGCACGATATATGCGATCGAAAGAGTATCAGCAAATGCTGATGGACTATCTTCTCACTATCGAGAATACAAAAAGCAGCAGCGATGAGATAGATTTCAGTATATCAACTAATGAGGGCGATATTTATTTGGAACACTTACCGAAACTGTACTATGTGACATCGAACAGTGAGACCGAGCTTGCCCCGCTTGCCGAAAATGACATCAGCGACATCATCGTTGAAAAGGACGACGGCGGTGTGGAATACTTTCCCGACCCTCGTTCGGTCTACTCCGAGATACCAAATGAGCTGTGTCTTACAAGTGAAGATTACGGAGTGAAATTTTTGCCGGGGACTTATAGGGCGGTATTTGTTTTCACGATCAAAAATACAGAGGGTAAAGATGATACCACGCTGGAGATAGAAAAAGAGATAAAAGTGGATTAATGTAACGCATAAGTATATATGGAACGGTGATGTGTATGGACAAGCAGTCTAAGATAGACGATTTCCTATGGTATGGTGGAAACGAACTATTTTCGACATTGATGAGTGGTACCATGACACGCTCTGTCGGGATAGACCGTTTGGTGCAGCTGCTGCAAATATACAGCGACTCCTGCAACAGAATAAAAGGCAGAAGCAGGGCATATCGCTATATGCTGAAAAAAGCAGTTAAGAATGACTGGCTCGGAAAAGGCTGCGGCGATCTCAAATCACATAAGCTCACCAATGCTGACAGAGAGTATATTATAAAACGGGTCGATGAGTACATTTCTTCGGGCGGGCGAGACAAACCTTATCTAAAGGGAATTGCTATTTTTTGTACTATAATGATAGTAGTGTGGGTATCGCTTTTTTCGATATTAAGATATATGTACTCATCAGAATACAGTAAGAAAATTACCGGTTCATATAAAGCAAAAAATGACTATAAAAACTATGTTGTGAACAACGAATATACTGTACCTGACGGAGCCGATGTTGTTTTCATTGGGAACTCATTGACGGGTCGGGGTAGTCTTGCCGACTATTTCGCACAAATGGTAGCAGATAGAAATATAAATGTGACAGAGATGTATGTAGACAGTATATCTCTTGCTGAAA
>CACXDI010000016.1 GCA_902766335.1 uncultured Ruminococcus sp.
AAAGCGGACCTGATCGTTGCCCTTGCCGGTGCAGCCGTGACAGATAGCGTCAGCGCCCTCAGCCAGAGCGATCTCGGCGATCCTCTTTGCGATTATAGGTCTTGCAAAGGAAGTGCCAAGCAGGTATCTGTTCTCGTAAACAGCGCCCGCCTGAACGGTGGGATATACATACTCCTCGATGAACTCCTTCTTTAAGTCCTCGATATAGAGCTTGGAAGCGCCGGTCTTGATAGCCTTCTCCTCGAGACCGTCAAGCTCGGTACCCTGTCCGACGTCGCCCGATACGGCGATGACCTCACAGTTGTTATAATTCTCCTTCAGCCACGGAATGATGATAGAAGTGTCAAGTCCGCCCGAATATGCGAGAACTACCTTTTTGATTTCCTTAGCCATTGCTGATTCCTCCAGTATATCATTGCTGTAAATATTTCATTAGCACTCTTGCTGACATAATCTATTATACACCCTTTTCGCATAATGTCAAGGGTTTTTTGCATATTTTTTCAGGAAATATGCAAATTTTCTGTGAAATTCCTGCATATACCTGTATTTTATACGCATATCAACTTCACCAGCCGTATATTATGCAAAATATGTGCATACAATATTTAGTCGCCGGGCGCCTATCAAATATCCACTTATAGTTATTATATCACATATCCCCCGAAAATGCAATAGTTTTAAAAAATATTTCATTATGTTTTTATACGCCTGTCCGGCAGTTTGATCAGCGTCCTGCCGACAGATATCCCATATAATTCTGCTTGTTTTCGATCGCCGTAGTAGTAGGTCTCCCCAGATCGTCCCTAGCCCCTATCGAGCACTTGACCTCGATAAGACTAAGCTCGTCCCTAGCCTTAGCGGCTTCAAGCTCTCTGTCCAGCGCCTCAAAGCTGTCAACGCACACCGCTTTGGGATAACCGCAAGCCTTCGCCACGCCTACAACATCTATCTGCCCCGCAACGGTAGGCATACCGCCGACAGTCTCATGCGCCGCGTTGTTGATGACGATATGCACCATATTCTTCGGCTTGTTCGCGCCGAGAACAGCCATGCTTCCCATGTGCATGAGTACAGCACCGTCACCGTCTATGCACCACACCTTGCGCTCAGGCTTGTTTATTGCCACACCCAGCGCGATAGAGGAACTGTGTCCCATAGAACCGACGGTGAGGAAATCGTACTTGTGGCTCTGACCGTTTGCTTCTCTGATCTCGAAAAGCTCACGGCTAGCCTTGCCGGTTGTGCTGACGATCGGATCCTCGCCCGAAACCTTGACGATGTGGCGTATGATCTCCTCGCGCACCATTGTGTTGTCGTTTTTATACTCCACCTTCGGAGCGTCGGTCAGCGCACCCTTGCGGATAACAAATGCCACCTGCTTGCCCTGTGCAAGAACAGTCTTGAACTGCTCCATAGCAGCCTTAACTTCATCATCGGTGGTGTCCTTGCCGATGATAAATGTGGCGATGTCCATGTCCTCTAAGAGTTTGACAGTCACTTCACCCTGATAGATGTGCTGGGGCTCGTCATGGATTCCCGGCTCGCCGCGCCAGCCCACAATGAAGATCATGGGGATAGCATAGACCTTGTCATTCAGCAGGCTCGCAACGGGGTTGATGATATTGCCCTCGCCGGAGTTCTGCATATACACAACAGGAACTTTTCCCGTCGCCAGATGATACCCCGCCGCAAGAGCCGTACAGTTGCCCTCGTTTGCGGCTATGATGTGGTGCTTCTGATCTATGCCGTAGGTGTCCATAAGGTAATTGCACAGCGCTTTCAGCTGACTGTCGGGGACGCCGGTATAGAAATCCGCGCCTATTATTTCAACAAGATTTTGTACTTTCATTTTCACTCACCCAATATTTCTCTGTAAAGTTTTTCAATAACCGGAACATCAAGACCGACAGGATTATTCTTCAATCTAACAGGATTTACAGACGTTTTCAGCACATCAATATCATTGTCCGAATTAGTTTTCGGCACTTCAAGTTCCAACTTATCTACAATATCTGCAAACTTTTTAGTCGCCAGTTCCGGTGTATCGCAATCCATAGCCTTTGCAATTTCTGCAAATGCACCTTTGAGATATTCCTCACCCCGGCTGTCGATACACTTGTCCGTGTTTGAGATCATATAGGGAAACAGCACCTTGTCGCAAAGCGCAGCAGCGTGACCGTGAGCGATACCATAAAGGCTGGTCAGCTTGTAGCACATGGCGTGACCCGCTGTAGTCTGCGTGATGTTTATAGCCTTGCCTGCGATGTTTGCGGCTTTCAGCATATTTGCATTTGCCGCTTCGTCATTGGCAAGATAGCCGTCCATATTTGCAAGCACCATTCTGATAGCTTCTGCCGAATACGCCTTGCTCTCGTCAGTCGAATTGACAGACCAGAAGGATTCTGTCGCGTGGCAGAATGCATCCAGCATGGTGGATTTCTTCTGATATATCGGCAGAGTTTTCAGCACGCCCGGGTCAAACAGCACAGTCCCGGGAATACAGCTGTAGTCAGCTACGCTCTGCTTGCTGCCCTCGTAGTAAATCACCGCATAGCGTGTAGCCTCGCTGCCGGTGCCTGCTGTGGTGGGCATGGCAAGGAACGGTATGTCGTTGGGAACTATCTGCTGTCTGAGATAGCTGTCCTTCTCGCCGCCGCCCTCCATATTGGAGTATAGCTTGATACACTTTGCAACGTCCATAGCCGAGCCGCCGCCTATCGCCATTATCGCGTCGCAGCTTTCGCGTCTGAATATCTCAACGCCTCTGACCACCGACTCATATACCGGATTCGGCTGGAAATCACCGAACTCGATCATCTCGGTATCCAGCTTAGACAGCTTGTCCTTTACGGCTGTCAGAGATCTCAGCGAGCTGTCGCAGACGAGCATCAGCTTTTTCACACTATTGTCTTTGAGCCACTCATCAAGCTGTATGTAATTGTTCTCAGCTGTTATTACCTTCTGCATAGCTTATTCCTCGGGGATAAGTGTGATGATGTCCTTTATGCTCATGCACTTGTCGTCACACTCTTTGGCTCTGTGGTTTTCAAGGATAGTCCGCGCCGCGTCCTGCATAGCCGGGAATCCTGTCCGGGTGAGCTGATTGGCGTAGATTATGATATTCGCGCCCCGCTCCTTGAACTCCTCCTCGTAAACGGTATTGAACGAGGTGGGAACGAGCACAACAGGCGTAGTCTTGTCCTTTTCGCGGAACTTCTCTATGAACTCGAATATCTCATCGGGCTCTTTCCTTCGGCTGTGTATCATTATCGCATCGGCGCCTGCGCCGACAAATGCAAATGCTCTTTCAAGCGCGTCGTCCATACCTCTTTCAAGGATAAGGCTTTCGATACGGGCGCAGATCATAAAGTCGGCAGTCTTCTGAGCCTTCTTGCCCGCCCTGATCTTCTCGCAGAAATTCTCTATGCTGTCCTGCGTCTGCCGGACTTCCGTGCCGAAAAGGCTGTTCTTTTTGAGCCCTGTCTTGTCCTCGATTATCACCATAGAAACACCCATTCTCTCAAGCGAGCGCACCGTGTAAACAAAATGCTCGGTAAGTCCGCCGGTGTCGCCGTCAAAGATTATCGGCTTGGTAGTGACTTCCATTATATCGTCAATGGTGCGGAAACGAGAGGTCATATCGACAAGCTCAATATCCGGCTTGCCCTTTGCTGTGGAATCGCAGAGCGAGCTTACCCACATAGCGTCGAACTGCTTTGTCCCGCCGTTCTGATAGACTGCGGTCTTTTCCACGATCAGCCCGGTGATACCGCTGTGAGCCTCCAAAGCGGTGACAAGACCCTTCATTTCGAGGGTCTTTTTCAGCCTTGACCGACGGACATCGGGCAGCGAGAGCTCGGCTCTTGTCCTGTCCTCGATCGCCTTGTACTTGCTGTCGTTGGAATAGGGATACTCCACCAGCTTGCCGCCGTAGGAGGCAAGGATAGACGCCACCTCATCACGGACAGGCTTCTGGAAACCGCTTACCCAGTCATCGCCGTGAACGACAATATCCGGCTTGTACTTTTCCAGGTTCTCCCTGTAGCTGAGGGTATTCTGGTCTACCACTCTGTAGACCCCGGCGATATTCTCAAACATCACCTTGCGCTCCGAAGCCGGCACCAGCGGGTATCTCTTGTATCCCGAAACCACCTCGTCGGAAAGCACCCCGACGATCAGCCTGCCGAGACGCTGAGCCTTTTTTATCATAGCGATATGACCGCCGTGGATTATGTCGGTGGAAAAGGTCATATACACCGTCCTGCTGCTGATCTCCTTAAGCCTGCTGCTCACTACGGCAAGATCGTCAGGATCGTCGATCTCCGAGCAGAGCATTTCACGGACGTCAAGAGCTGCGATATTGCAGGCGCCGTCCAGCTCATTGAGCGCATTCTCGGCATAGCATTTGCGCTTTGCCTCATCGCCGCTTTCACAGAACGCAATAATTTCGTCGAGCCACTTATCCCAATCTTCTTTTTTGAGCTTGTAAAGAGGCTGAGCTGCCATAGCGTCATTGAAGAACTCGATCCCCACCTTCTGCACTTTTCCGTCCTTGATAACAGCCTTGAAATCTTTTTCGGGAAGATCAAGAGTCGAGGAAACGGTCATGCAGGAGGTTTCAGAAGATACTACCTTATCGAAAACCTCATTCTCAAAAACGAGATCGCCGTGCATGAGAATTACATCATCATCTTTCAGATACTCTCTTGCACAATAGATCGAGTATATGTAGTTGGTCTTGTCATAGACAGGGTTCTTGACGAATGTGATATGCAGCGGCAGGTCAAGGCTGTTGCAATAGTTCACAAGAACGCTGTCGAATGCGCCGGTAGTCATAATGACTTCTGTGATCCCCGCGTCCGCGATCTGCTTCAGCTGCCGCGACAGGATAGTTTCTCTGGAGGATATCTCCGTCATACATTTCGGGTGTTCGGAGGTCAGGACGCCCATGCGGGTGCCGAGACCGGAATTTAAGATAAGTGCTTTCATTATGCATTCTCCTAATTTATCTCAGGGTGATTTTTTCAGGCTCACAAGCCCGCAAGAAAGCGCGGGCTACAGCTAAATACATTATACCACATCCTATCATCATTTTCAATACCCTGCCGCCAAACGGTTTCTGTCAATCAAAAGTAGGCGATCTCCCAGCCAAATCGTCACGATGCACAAAATCAAGAATTCAAATCTGTGAAAGATTTCAAGGCAGAGATTTTTTAAAACCATTCAAAGTACACTCCCGATACCCCCGAATTTATCAAAGAAGCAAGCGGTTACAAGATCATAAGAGTAAAATGGAATAAAGTTAAGGCAAGCGGATACAAGGTCGGTATGCCCTTTATGAGCAACGAAGTTCTGAAGCTGCTTGGAAAGAACGAGATAGACTTCAAGCAGATCGCAGAAAAAAAGACAGCACTATTCGTCGTGACAAAGGACTGCGACAGCTCTATGGAGAAGATAACGTCGGTGTTCTTCACCCAGCTCATCACCACGCTTGAAAGACACGCCGACAAGGACTGCGAAGACCACAGGCTTCCCAGAACGGTAAACATCATCATAGACGATTTCGGAACGCAGACAGTTATCCCCGATTTCGACAAGATGATCTCCGCAGTAAGAAGCAGGAACATCACCCTCTGCATTATCCTGCAATCGGTCAGCCAGCTAAAGACAGCTTACGGTGATAAAGCCAAAACCATCCTCGCCTGCTGTGACACCAAACTCTACTTCGGCGGCTCGGACAGCGATACAGAAGAGTACGCCGCTGTGCGTGCTGATATTTCTAAATACGACATAATGAATATGCAGCGCTGGAAGGTGTGGGTGTACAGAAGATGTATGGAACCGGTGCTTGACAAGTCATACAACGTATGCGAACACCCGGACTTCAAGCTGACGGGAGAATACGACAAGAGCATGAAGCTGCACTTCCCTGTCCGGGATCAGGAAAAGACCACAGCCATTCAAAGGCTCGACAGAATAAGATTCGACACGAGGGTCACTAAAGACTTTTTCGTTTCAAGAATGAGGAGCATAATCAAAAGCGAGGTCAAGAGTCTGGTATGCTCCGCCAACAGTTTTTCCCATGAAGGTCTTGCTGCCTATTCCGTAATGCTCGTAAACAATTTTGATTATTACTTCTGCCTTTTTGAAAGACGAAAGCTGCTGCCTGATTCTTTCTACAAAGCGACGGTCATCGACCCGCTGATCGCAAAGTTTGACGTCAAGCCCACGTACTTTGTGGTGGTAAGCTTTTCGGGCTTCACCAAAGAGGAGATAGAATACGCCGCAAAGAACAGGATACTCCTTGTGGACAGAGCTGGCTTCAACGGAGAAGAAGGCGATGTGATAATCAACATAAGTGATTTTGATCTTTGCAAAAGCGGGGAATCATTAGTTACTAAATTCTGATCAAGATACATAAAAGCACCGACATTTTAGCCGGTGCTCTTGATTTTTCACATTGGATATGGTATGATATTAGTGACAATAATGATCGGAGTGAGAAGAATGTTTGAAGTCACCTGCAAGGAATGTGGTAAGAAATATCAGTCAGAAAAAAACAGGGACGGCTACTGCGAGGTATGCCGTTCGAGAAGGATAGCCGAGACCAAGCACAAATACTACGAGACCCGCAAAGCAAAGCGCGACGAGATAAGAAAAAAAGTCGACAGATGCGAGAACTGCGGAAAGAAATTCAAGCCGAAAAAATCCGACCAGAAGCTGTGTGAGGAATGCCAGTATCTCAAAGAGAGCAACTACCGCATGACTGCCTCCAACCAGTACCGCAAGGATCACACCGACGTGATACAGTTCAAGGTTCCCAAAGGAATGCGCGCCGATCTGAAGAAATACGCCGCCGATCACGGAATGAACATGACGGCGCTGATAATGAACAGTATAGAGCTTTTTCAGAAGTTCCTGGCGCTGCCGGACGATCAAAGAGATCAGGTCAATGAACTGATCAACAAAAAGGACGATAAGAAATAAAACAGACCCTCCTATGATTTGCTGCACCATAGGAGGGTTTGTTTTTGTGGGGTCACTTTGTTTTCTGAAAAGAGTATACCTCCGTCATATCAGCCCGCTGCTTTTGGGTATATCCTCCCAGCGTACCTTTTCTTTCAGAGCCTCGAACCTTTCGTCAAACGGCAGTTCGTTTATCCACACCTGTTTGGGTTCTTCCTCCCATTGTTCTCCTTCGTAAGGGGTTATGCCGATACCGGGAGCGAGAGTAACGCTGTCAGCCGCATCGACTTTTCCCGAAAGCTCGGGGTATATCGAGAGCAGCTTCCCGCCGAATATTTTACCGAAACGGAAACGGTAAGAGATATTTTCCTCCACCCATTTTTCATAGCTGCCGTTTTTCATTCTCTCTATACATTCGGCGATCTTTTCGATGAGCCATTCCGACATTTCGATAAATCCTTCAAGATCGTCGGTGCTGTTAATGGTCTCGATATTCTGAAGGATGCGGGTGCCGTTAAGATAGATCTCTCTTGTATTTGCGATCTTCATAAGCTCAAGTCTGAACCATTCGCTTTCCTCGGGAAATCTTTTCGGGATATTCTCATCGGTGACATTTTCAAGCGGACCACGTTCCTCGCGCAGCCACAGCTTCCATGCTGTTATCACGCCTCCTCTGTCCATAACGGGCGTGAGCTGTTCGGTATACGTCCATATCCTCTCAAACAGCGGCTGTTCCTTTGAATTGATGACCTGTCTGTCATAAGCGGCGTCAAATTCGGTTATCAGTCTGCAAACTTCCAATGCGTTCATGATCATTCCTCCTTAAACTATCCCCGCCGGATAAAGATAGCCGTCGGGAAGACTGCCGGCGTCTGTTTCGGCGTTTTCACTGATGAGTTCCTTTCTTTCGCCGGGCTTTAAGCGGAAAGTATCTCTGTTCCTTACGACATAAATATCGCTCGAACCGATATTCTCGGCGTAAAGCGGCATACCGTCCGTGCTGTCATCATATTGTAACACATGGAACACAAAATGTCCAGTATGACCGGAACAAACAGTATATGCAAGACACGGAGCATTACCGGGCAATACTCCGTACCTTACATTTAGGTTCCCGTCCTGCCGGAAAGCCACATCTCAGGCATTTAGCCTGTCATTGTGTCTGTACATAATCGCTGTCCTTTTTCCTGCAGCTCATCATTTCGTTTATGATATGCTCGGTATCGGAAAGCATTGTGCGAACAGGCTTTGAACCGCGTCTGAATACTACGCAGCTGCCTATGGGCATAGAGGCTATCTCCTCATAGGGCACGTCGCAGCGCTTGGCTATCCTGTCGGCTGTAGGCATATCGTTGCTTCCGAGGTATATGTAGGTGTCGCAGTTTGCGATGATCGTGTTGCCGTCTTTTCCGTAGCTGTTTTCAAGCTGCGATTCGCCCTGTATCATCAGCATTACCGAGATAGCCCTCGATCTGAACGAGGAGATCATGCGGGGGAACTCTTCTATACGGCAGTTGGTGGCGAAATCGTCGAGAATAAATCTTACGGGTATCGGAAGCCTGCCGTTCTCGCACCTGTCGTCCGCGAAGCTGCAAAGCTCGTTGATCGCCTGCGAGAAAAAGATATTCACAAGATCGTCGAGCGTTCTGTCGCTGTCGCTGACTGTCACGAATACGGCTGTCTTTGTCTTTGCCGCTTCGGTAAAGTCGAGGCTCTCCTTCGCCATCATGCGTCTCAGTTCGGGGGTATCGAGCTTTGCCAGCTTGCCAGCAACGGTGGTGAGCACGCAGTTGAAGGTCTTAGCGGGATTGGCGTTTGCGAGAACGAATTGCTGACAAGCCCAGCTGTCGGGATACATCTCGCCATGCTGCTTGAATTTCTTCGCAAGTTCGGATTCCGTACCGTCATCGTCGTTGTCGGTCCTTGCGCCCTCTCTCATAAGTTCGAGTATGGCGCCGAAGTCCTTGTATTCCGCGTCGGTCTCAAAGAGATACCCGATGACTCCGTTGACGAGATTTATTGAGGCATTGTCCCAGAACGGATCAGCGCGGGTTCCTTCGGTCTTCTTGGTATTGACTATCGTGGAGGACATTTTGTCAATATCCTGATAGGAACGCACATACGCCATGGGATTATACCCGTCCGATCTGTCGGGGTGTATGAAGTCTAACAGCTTGACCTTATACCCCCTTCTTCTGAGGTAATCCGAGTACATAGTATAATGCTGCCCCTTGGGGTCGCAGATAAAGTAGCTGCCAACGGCTTCGTATATGTTCGGGGCAACAAAGTTCCTTGACTTGCCTGTACCGACTGAGCCTACCGTTAAAACGTTATTGGCTATCCTCGTTTTTATATCATCAAGGCTGTACCGGCAGGTATCGGTAACATAAAGGTGTGCGTTTGCGAACTCCTCGGCAGCTTCGATCTGATACTTGTTCGGCTTGATAAGCTCTTCCGAGGTGTCGCTTTCGTACAATACAGCAAAAGGTGCCTTTGCCTTTTCCTTCATGAGCGCTTTACGCTCGGCAGCCTTCTTGCGGGAGTATTCTTCAAGCTGTGCCGCCGCTTTTGCGTACTTGCCGTCAATGCCGCGCTCGCTTATGTAGAGATTTACATTGACTCCATGCGAAAGCAGAGTCTGAAGAATGATCTTGTTATCGTCGTTTTCGATCATCTCCATATATGCCGTGCGTCCAGTAACTTCGCGCTTTGAAAGCTCCTCGTGAAGTTTCATGGCTATGTCGGGGAGTTTTTCTTTATCTGAATCGTCTATCATAACGAATATCCTGTCGGTAATGCGTGCGTCCTTGATATGCACTATACCCGCCTTTTCCGACCTTCTTGAGCTTAAATTGATCCACCTTGCAGCTTCGCGGTCTACGCTGCTCAGCCGACGGTAGATCTCGGAGCAGTCACTCGGCTTGCCGATGATCAATATCGCGTTCTCTTCGGGTTCGATGTCTTCATAATTTCTATTGATGATGTTAACGTTGCTCATGATATTTACCTCCTTTTATCAGAACAGTTCCTCTACGATCTTGTCGCAGATGCCGAATTCGATAGCTTCCTTGGCGTTCATGAAATTGTCGAACGATGTGGCTTCGTTGATCTCCTCGATCGTCTTTCCGGTGTGCTTGGCAAGTATGGCGTTCATCTCGTCGCGGCTCTCGTTGATTGACTGAGAGATACGGGAGATACTTGTAGCCGAACCGCCTATACCGCCCTGCACGAGAACCTCGTGTATCATGACCTCGCTGTGCGGCAGGATAAACCGGTGTCCCTTTGTTCCGGCGGCGAGAAGTACCGCGCCCATGCTTGCAGCTCTGCCGAGACAATAGGTCTCGATAATGCATTTGCGTTTACCGAACTGCATGATGTCGTAGATCTCCTTGCCTGCGACGACTTCTCCGCCCCTGGACGATATGTACACTCCGATAGGATCATCACCTTGCTTGCAGAGATACTGCATACTCATTAAAAAATTCAGGGCGGCTTCGGAGTTAACATCTCCAATGGTGATGATACGATAGTTGAGCAGTTCGTCCTCCAGCTTGATGACCGCCTTGTAATTTGAGTGTTTTTCGGTGTATGCGGGAGATGCGCAGACGATCTCCCCCATACGGTTTGTGTTTTCGGTTTCGAACATAGTATATCTTCCTTTCTGTAATGATTTATTTTTGTTGTGTTGCGTGTTCACGCGGTTTTGAGGGTGGGAATAGTATGTTTAAGGACAAATCCTGCGAACATCGCCATTAGGCAAATGTACCCGATAAACGCGGCGTATTCGTTTTCCTTGATCATATTATAAATCATATCAAATACGCTTACCGGAACCGTCGGTTCCAAAAATAAAATGCCATTACGGCATCAAACCGTAATGGCATCTTTTCAGCGTATTTTGGGATCTTTTTTTCGCTCTTGCGGGTCGGATCCTTTATAAAAGAAGCTCTTCCCGATCTTGTCTGATTTTTGCAGAATATCATCGAGATGTTTAATATACCCTGCAGGCGTGAGGTTCTTACAATATTCTGTTGTTTCTTGTTCTTGGACTACATTTTCAAGAATTATTTCGTTTGTATTTTTTGGATATGTGAAATCCTTTGTTCCGACAATTATGAATCTGATACGTTCCTCGCGCGAAAGATGCATGGCTAAGGCTAATGCAATGACTTTCTCTCTTTTGGTGGGAAGCTTATCGCCGTTTCGGTAATAATTTATCATTCGGTCGGTTACATTAAGAGCTTCGGAGAGCAATTTTGTAGGTGTTTTGTTTTTCTCACACCAGTCATTTAAGATACTCATAAACTCACTTGTATAATAATCTTTCGTTGCTTTAGGACATTTGGTAGGGTAATTATCACGCTCGGATTTGATCTTGCTGATTATATTCAGCATAAGCCGCTGTTCGTCTAAATCCTTCTTCATCCACATCCTGTAATATTTTTCTTCCAGATCCGGCGGTATAAACTTCCTTACATAATCACCGTAAAGCTTTGCTCTTTTTTCAATTTCGTCATTGATCTCATTTTCGATCTCTTCCGCATTCAGCTGCTCAAGATCACTGAGATCGGATAAAAAGCTGTTGTCTTTAAGAACAAGCGTGACAGTTATGTCTTTTTTTAGGCCGGAAAGAGTTTGGTTTATGGCTGTACGTGCTATATCATAAGCATATCCGGCGCTAAGATACATTGAATTTGATCCAAGCAGCGGAAAAACGATAGAACTCATTTTTTCTCTGACGGCCTGTTCTATAGCTTTCCTGTAGCAATCAGCCAGTATCATCATATCATCGTAAAAGCGCGCATCATGAAATCTCGGCATTACTACGTGATATATTTTCTTGAATTGCTTTAGTTCGTATGCCTTGGTTTCGAACAGATCGCCATATTTTTTACGACCTATTTTTTCTCTGTCTTTACACATATCTTGGAATCCGGCTTTTTGGTAAACCGAAAATTCAAGGCATTCTGCCGCTGGTTTGGGCATAGGATTTGCGGATACAACGAGGACATCGGCACGGGTATTGAATATATCTTCATTATCCATACGTATAAACATATCATTCATATTTATGATCTCTCCTTGCAGATATATTTTGGATCAATTAATTCTCTTATTATCAACTCAAACAGCTGTCAAGTGGTTGGGTTATGAGCTTGATTTGTTTTATCCTACGATAATTCTGGGAAAATCGGAAGCCATTTCTCTGAAAAGAGTAACAGCGTCATACAGACAAGCTGCCTTTTCCTTATCTTCTTTATTGTCGGAATTGTTTAGTTTTCCGCGACATTTAGACAATGTTCTACAATTTTATCTTCGTTGGCGAGAATCATAGCGCTGATATGAAAACTATTGTATATCCCGATAAAAGCTCTGCTTTCATCATTCTTTATTCCCGCTTCCTTATAAGAATCAGCGTACTTCCTGCAATCTGCAATGATTCTGTCTTTTTCCGCAATTTTTGTTTTTCTCATAACTATACTCATTTCATATTCGTTATTCATTACGTCGGTGTGCATTGGATTTCTTAATACAATTATATAACAGACCGGCGAAAATTGCAAGTTTTGGAGGTTCAAATAGAGGAGTCTGAAAATAAAAAATTTCGCCGTGTTTTTGTTACAAATAACTAAAGCAATACCGCACCACAAAAAGTGTTCAGGGTTACGATATTCTCTCCGTCGACAGCTTTTCACAAAGAAAGGGCTCATTATCTTGAACGGTGCGATAAACTGGGAGAAAGCCGAAGAGGTCATCACAGCCACTCATGCGATTGAGAAGACGGAGGCGAGGAAACCCATCTGGCTCCACGTCTTGGGACCCAGCAGGGAGATAGACGCGAGATTTGCGATATGATTACAAAATATAGATTAAGTCTGTTACGCTTGCCGACCTTTGGCTTAAGGCAACACCGCACCACCACCGGCTAACGCCTTTGCACGTCATAAACTTGCATATTTTTAGCATAAACGAAGTTTATGCAGTCATACTCACACAAAGTTTCC
>CACXDI010000017.1 GCA_902766335.1 uncultured Ruminococcus sp.
CTAGGAAACTTTGTGTGATATGACGGAAAATATGCAAGTTTATGACGTGCAAAGGCGTTAGCCGGTGGTTGTGCGGTGTTGCCTTAACGATCTGCGTATTACTTTACAACTACCTTGTGGAATACCTTCTTACCCTTCTTGATGACTACCTCAGAGGAAAGGTCTACGCTGCCCTTGGGATCGGTGAACTTGGCGTCGTTTACCGAGATGCCGTTCTGGGTGACAAGTCGTCTGCCCTCGCCCTTTGAAGGAGCAAGTCCGCAGCGTACCAGCAGGTCAAGGATATTCATGCCGCCGTCGGTAAGCTCGGAAGCCTCAAGCTCGGTGGTGGGCATATTAGCGCTCGATGTATTTGCGGAGAACAGCGCTCTTGCAGCTTCGAGAGCCTTGTTAGCCTCTTCCTCGCCGTGAACGAGCTTGGTAAGCTCAAATGCGAGAAGCTCTTTAGCCTTGTTGAACTCTGCGCCCTCCATTGTCTTCTCCATTTCCTCGATCTCCTCGATAGGAACGAAGGTGAGCATTTTCAGGCACTTGATAACATCAGCGTCGCCCACATTTCTCCAGTACTGGAAGAAATCGTAGGGAGAGGTCTTTTCGGGATCGAGCCATACGGCACCCTTTTCCGTCTTGCCCATTTTCTTGCCCTCGGAGTTGAGCAGCAGGGTTATAGTCATAGCGTAAGCGTCCTTGCCCAGCTTCTTTCTGATAAGCTCGGTGCCTCCCAGCATATTAGCCCACTGATCGTCGCCGCCGAACTGCATATTGCAGCCGTAGTCGGTGTACAGCTTGTAGAAGTCATAGGACTGCATTATCATGTAGTTGAACTCGAGGAAGGTGAGACCGCGCTCCATTCTCTGCTTGTAGCACTCAAAGGTGAGCATCTTGTTTACAGAGAAGTATGCGCCTACCTCGCGGAGAACGTCAACATAGTTGAGGTCAAGCAGCCAGTCGGCATTGTTTACCACCATAGCCTTGCCGTCGGAGAAGTCGATGAAGCGGGACATCTGCTTCTTGAAGCACTCTACGTTGTGCTGGATAGTCTCCTTGGTGAGCATTTTTCTCATGTCGGTCTTGCCGGAAGGGTCACCGATCATTCCGGTGCCGCCGCCCAGCAGAGCTATCGGCTTGTTGCCTGCCATCTGGAGTCTCTTCATAAGGCAGAGAGCCATGAAGTGACCTACGTGAAGGCTGTCTGCCGTGGGGTCAAAGCCGATGTAGAAGGTAGCCTTGCCGTTGTTTACCAGCTCCTCGATCTCCTTTTCATCGGTAAGCTGCGCGATAAGTCCGCGCCTTTTGAGTTCTTCAAATACTGTCATTTTTTAAACCTCCGTATCTTTGATAATACCATTTTTACTTTATTTCTCATTAACAAGCTTTCCCGTCATGTGCTCTATTTCAAGCTCCATGACAAGAGTGCACTTTGCGAACTTTTCTATCTCGTCGGCGATGTAGTCCTCGTCGTCGGTGAATTTATAGCAGAGCTTTCGGCATATATCTATAGCGTACTGATAGTTTTCAACGATACTTATACGCCCGAATATGATAACGCTTTTGACGTTGAGCGCCCAGTCTCCGTCCTTGCGGAAGCCCTTGTCAAACACTGTATAGCTAACCTTGTCACAAGCCCTCACCGCGTCAACTCTGTGACCTATCTTTCCGCCGTGGAAATAAAGCTTACCGCTCTCCGTATCGTAGTAGTGATTTATCGGCACGCCGTAAGGATAGCCGTCGTCGCCGAGCATGGAAAGAACGCCGCGGGTCTCGGACTCGAGCAGTTCAATACATTCAGCATCGGAGATAGCCTGCTTCTGCCGTCTCATCTCACGAAACATTTTTATCAACTCCATAATGAATAATATCCGCGGGGAATATCATTTATATCACGACCCTTCAAGGCAAATTGCATTTATTTTTCCTTCACGCGGCATTTGACCCTCACCGCGATCATAAATATCACCATCACAAGGAAGAGACCCATCAGCACAAACAAGATAATGACGCCGATCCTAGTGTTCAGCGCCCGCTGCCGGATAACGCAGTCAGACCATACGCCCGAAAAGAAGAAAACAATACCAAGCTGAAAAATATCGCAGTACAAGATCACAGCCGTCCTTAAAAGCCTTTCGCCTTTCTCGTTCATACGCTTTCCGATCTTCGCTTTGCCTGCAAGAAAGCAGAACAGAGCACACAAACCCAGCGTCACCAGCGAGAAGACAAAGGGATAAAAGCCGTATATCTTTTTGTCGGTGATATCAAATTTGCCGTCACCGCCAAAGTGTATGCCTATCTCAGCTTCAAGGGAATGATAGACCGCAAGAAAGCGTATCAGACAGCCCGCAAAAACTAGCCATGCCGCATACGAAAGGACGGTATGCGGGATAGATCTCTTCTTTTCTTTCATGGCAGGTCATGTCCTCCGAACATCAAAAATCCCCCGAAGAGCAAAAACTCTCCGAGGGCGTTGTAAACGCGGTACCACCTCAGTTTATCGGGTATGACCCCGACCTCATCGACCTTAACGCGGCGGACGTTGTGAGCTAATCGCACCATGTGCCTTTCTCACCCACAAAGCTGTTAGGAGGTAATTCGCCGCTGTACCTTTTATCTGCTCACACCCGCCGCAGACTCTCTGAAAAAACCGAAACAGCGCTACTTTTTCCCGTCATAGCATTTAAATATATATTGCATTATAGCATAGAAATCTACGCTTGTCAAGGAGTTAATAAACTGTTGAGAAAAAAGTCACAAACTGCGTGTTTTTCCTGTCATTACTTGATGAACTTTTGCTGAAAAACAAGATTTTCCGCACTTATGCTATTGCATTTTGAGTATGATTGTGCTATAATAATATGGAATGTAATGAGATAAGCAAAACACTTTATCATCTGAAAGGATCGGTGACGAAATGCCGGACTTTAACGAAAGAAATACATTATGGTACGACTCCCCGGCTGAGGACTGGAACTGCGCCCTGCCTGTCGGAAACGGCAGGATCGGCGGTATGATCTTCGGTCAGCCGAACGATGAAAAGATAATGCTCAATGAGGATTCGATCTTTTCGGGCGGTCCGAGAAAGCGGAACAATCCCTCTGCCCTGCCCAATCTTCAAAAGGTCAGGGATCTGCTGTTTGAGGAAAAGATCGCCGAGGCCGAGGCTATAGTGCTGGACGCTTTCTGCGGCACTCCGGTCAATCAGCGCCACTATATGCCGCTGGGAGAACTGAATATAATACATACCGACGCCGGCGAGATAAAATACGGCTACAGATCTCTTGATCTTGCAGACGCCGTTTCCCGGTGCGAATTTGATATCGGAGATAACCACATCACCCGCGAGGTGTTCTGCTCCGAGCCTGACGGCGTTATGGCGGTACGCATAGCTTCCGACAAGCCGGAGGGCGTCAACATAAGAATAAAGATAGACGGCAGAGATGACTACTTTGATGACAACTCCCCCTGCGCCGACGATACGCTGCTGTTTTACGGCAGCTGCGGCGGCGAGGACGGTATAAGCTTTGCCTCAGTCATAAAAGCAGTAGGCAAGGGCGGCACCGTCAGACAGTACGGCAGCTTTATCTGCTGCGAAAAATGCAGTGAGGTCATGCTGCTGATAAGCGCTCAGACCAGCTTCCGGCACAAGGACTGCAAAGCTGCGGCGTTTGATGACATCAAAGCAGCCGAAGGGAAAAGCTATTCCGAGCTGAGAGAAAGACATATCAGAGACTACCGCTCCTACTATGACCGGGTCTCCCTTGACCTTTCGGGAGAGACATCGGGGCTGCCTACCGACAAGCGGCTTGAAGCCTTCAGGAACGGCGGCAGGGATAATTCGCTGATAGAGCTTTACTGGAACTACTCCCGCTATCTGCTTATAGCGGCAAGCCGCGAGGGTACGCTGCCCACCAATCTCCAGGGTATCTGGAACAAGGATATGTGGCCTGCCTGGGGCTGCCGGCTCACCATAAACATAAATACCGAAATGAACTACTGGAGCGCCGAAGCCTGCAATCTTTCCGAGCTTACTAAGCCGCTTTACGATCACATCGAGCGCATGAGACCCAACGGCAGGATAACCGCTAAGGAAATGTACGGCTGCGGCGGATTCGTCGCTCACCACAACACTGACCCCTGGGGCGATACCGCTCCACAGGATCTCTGGATGCCGGGTACTCAGTGGCCTATGGGTGCGGCGTGGCTGTGTCTGCACATCTGGGAGCATTACAAATTCACTCTCGACAGGGATTTTCTTGCGGAAAAGTACGAGACTCTGAAAGAAGCCGCACAGTTCTTCGAGGACTTTCTTATCGAGGACAAGCAGGGACGGCTGGTCACCTGCCCGTCGGTTTCTCCCGAGAACAGCTACATCACCGAAAGCGGCACACAGGGTGCTGTCTGCATAGGACCTTCCATGGACAGCGAGATAATCTTTGAGCTGTTCACAGCGGTCATCGAAGCTGCGAAGATACTGGGTATCGACAGCGAGCACAGCGAAAAGCTCGCCGCTATGCGTGACAGACTTCCCAAGCCGGAGATCGGCAAGTACGGTCAGATCAAGGAGTGGGCGATAGACTACGACGAAGTGGAGCCGGGTCACAGGCACATCTCACAGCTGTTTGCGCTGTATCCCGGAGACATGATAACCATGCACGGCACCCCCGAGCTTGCGGCGGCGGCAAGAGCCACGCTTGAGCGCAGACTTGCTCACGGCGGCGGTCACACCGGCTGGTCAAGAGCATGGATCATCAACTTCTGGGCAAGGCTTTTCGACGGCGAAAAGGTGGGCGAGAATGTCCGCGCACTGCTCTCGCACTCGACGGCGGACAACCTGTTCGATATGCACCCGCCCTTCCAGATAGACGGAAACTTCGGCGGTGCCGCAGGCATCACCGAAGCCCTGATACAGAGCGAGAACAACGAGCTTATCATACTGCCCGCCCTTCCGAAGGAATGGGGCAGGGGCAGCTTCAAGGGACTGCGTGCAAGAGGCGGACTTACCATTGACTGTCAATGGCATACCGAAGCTGACGGCGAGATCATCTACAAGGCAAACATCACCGCAGACACCGACTGTGCGGTAAACTGGCGCGTGAGCGCTGACGAGGTTCGTTTGCTGGAGCTCAAAGCCGGCAAGCCCTATGAGATTGCAAATCAAATGGCTTAATATATTATCATAACGGAAAAGGAAAGGAAGAAATCCAAATGAGATCAAAAAGGATCGCAGCTGCGGCTGCGGCGATGATGATGACTGTTTCTGCATTAAGCTCCTGCGGAACATCGATCATCAAAAACGAACAGATCAAAAAGGAGACAACGGCTAAAAATGATTCGGCTGCCGCTGTTGAAACAGATGTCACCGATGACGGGAACACGGAAATAACCGCCGATCAGGCAGGAGAACATACCTACGAGGAGACTATCTTTGAGAGCGTTGATGTGCCGTATATCGAATACACCAAGACCTACCAGGCTGAATCGGGCACTATAATCGGGAGCGGCGCTACCGTCCTCAGAGACCGCGCCAATTTCAAGGGCGAGGGCTATGTGAACGGCGCTACTCCGGATAACTGGAGCATAAGCTTTGATCTGCCGGAATCCCAGTTCTACAATATCACAGTAAGCACTGCCGCCGACAAGGGCGTAAACAGCCAGCTTTACGTCAACGGCAAGGTAGTATGGATATTCCGCACCTCCGGCGAGGGCAGCTTCTCGGAAAAGCATCTGGAAAACATTTGGCTTGAAAAGGGCATCAACGAGATCACGATAGAATCTACCGAAAACCAGGTGGACGTTGACTATGTGACCTTTGAATCCAACAAGGATATCAGCAGCCTTAATCCCGATCTCAGCGCGTCTGTGCTTTCTAATCCCACAGCAAGCTACAGAGCACAGGCTGTATATCAGCTGCTCTGCTCCAATTACGGCAAGCAGGTCATAACCGCTCAGCACGAGGAGCCCGGTTCTAACGCTACAACGGATATCGTAAAGGAGCTTACCGGAAAAACTCCGGCGATCAGAGTCACCGATATCGCGGGATACACAAAGCAGGATATCAAGGAAATAGATCTTGCCCAGAAGTATTTCAAGGACGGCGGACTCGTGGCATATGACTGGTACTGGATAGACCCCAACGGCAAAAACGACAGTACCGCTATCGAGATAAAAGACGTTGCTTTTGATGTAAGAAAGGCTATACCGCCTGAGGTAGAGGTCAAGGAGGATGACAGCAGTTCATCGTCTGAGGCTGATGAAAGCAGTACTGCTGACGATAATACCTACACCGACGACGGAAACACCGACTACAATTACGATCCCAACTACGACAACGGCTACAGCGACGACTATAACTACGACTATGACGACGGCTACAGCGATGACTACAACTACGATTACAGCTACTCCGCCAAGCCCTCGGCGTTTTTCAATACTGTAGGCTCTGTTGACAGCTATCCCGACGATCTCAACGAGGATCAGCAGAGCGCCGGCTCTCAGGCTGCCGCTATCACATCAGACGGCGTCGAGACAAAGACCGAGACTGTCGAGAAGAAGCCCAAATACAGCATTGAGGAGATCGCAGCATGGACTCCCAAGCAGTACAAAAAGCTTTACAAAAATAAGGAAATAACCGATGAGCTGTACCTGATACTCAATGATATCGACTCTGTTTCCGGATATCTCGGAACGCTCAACGAGAAGAACGTGCCTGTTATCTGGAGACCTCTTCCGGTGGCAAGCAACGGGCTTTACTGGTGGGGCATCGACAAGGAAAGCTACAAGTGGCTCTGGCAGGTAATTTATGAAAGAATGACCGGATACCACAAGCTGGACAACCTTATATGGGTATGGAGCGCTCAGAACGCCGACTGGTATGTAGGCGACGGTTACTGCGATGTGATCTCTGCCGATGTCTACACCGACGGCAACAGAGACGCTCAGATCAACACCCTGCTCTCGCTCAACAACATCACCAAGACAAAGCCTATAGCCATGACCGAATGTGGTTCGCTTCCCGCTATCGAAAGCGTCCTCAGCGAAAAGGCATTCTGGTCTTACACCGCGCTCTGGACCGAGCCGTATTTCGGCGTTGAGACCGGAATAGCTATCGACGATACCACAAGCTCCCAGCAGGCAGCTGCACGCTTCATAGAGTACTATAACAACAATTTCACCCTTACGCTCGAAGAGCTGCCCAGCATCCCCGACGTAGCCAAGAGCATACGCGACGCACAGAAGAAGGCAGAGGAGGAAGAAAAGAAGGCTGCCAAGGAAGCGGAAAAGAAGAAAACCGAGAAGAGTAAATCCGAGGAAAAGAAGAAAAAATCCAAGAAAAGCGATTCCTGATCCGATACTCAATAACAAAACGGCTGCTGTCCGACAAAAGAACAGCAGCCGTCTTTTTTTCACATCAATAAAAAAGACCCCCGAAAACCGAGGGTCTTATATCCGATATTAGTCTGCAACGTAAGGCAGCAGAGCAAGGTGACGAGCTCTCTTGATAGCGGAAGTGAGCTCTCTCTGATGATAAGCGCAGGTGCCGGTAACTCTGCGGGGAAGGATCTTTCCTCTCTCAGTCATGCACTTTCTGAGCTTAGCGATATCCTTGTAATCTATCTTTTCTGCTCTGTCAACACAGAACATACAAACCTTCTTGCGGCCTCTCTTTACAGGTCTGGAACCTCTTTCCATGTTCAATCCTCCTAACTGAAAAATGTGACGTTTGATTTAGAAAGGAACGCCGTCATCGTTGAACAGGTCAAAGTCCTGAAGCTCACCGATGTTCACATTATCATTATTCTGCTGAGCGGGAGCCTGCTGCTGAGGCTGACCGTAATTGTTATTATTCTGCTGATAACCGCCGCCATAGCTGTTGCCGCCCTGATTACCGTAACCACCGTTATTGTAGTCACCGTAATTATTCTGAGCATAGCCGTTTTGCTGCTTGGCTTCGCCGGTGAAGGAAACTTCGTCAACAAACACCTCAGTCACATAATGCTTAGTACCGTTTTTGTCATCATAGGTACGTGTCCTGAGATTTCCAACAACTGCAATCATTCTGCCCTTGCCGAAATGACGGTTGATGAATTCAGCCTGATTTCTCCAAGCCACACAGGTTATAAAGTCAGCCTGTCTTTCTTCACCCTGTCGAACAAAACTGCGATCTACCGCAATTGTAAACGTAAGTACCGAAACCCCCTGGGGAGTCTGTCTTAACTCAAGATCGCGTGTGATTCTGCCCATTAAAATAACTTTATTCAGCATAGCAATTTCCTTTCAAATCTGACAAACAAATTGATTATCTGATGGTTACTAAGAAACGAAGAACGCCGTCGGTGATACCGAACACACGCTCGAGCTCTGCGGGGAAGGTGGTAGCGGAAGTGAAGTTCCACAGCACGTAATTACCCTCAGTCTCATAGTTGATCGCGTAAGCGAGCTTTCTCTTGCCCCAGTCATTCATCTCAACATCAGTAGCGTTTGCCTTGATAAGCTCGTCAAACTTCTCAGTGAGAGCCTTGACATTCTCCTCGCCGCTCTTAGAGCTGAATACCGCGATTACCTCATAGTTTTCGCTGATCTTTGCCATTAATATAGCACCTCCTTGTGGATATTAAAGCCTGCAAAACCTTGTTTGCAAGCAAGGATATTGCCCGGCATTATTCGAGCAACAATATATATTATAACACAATACACCCGCCGAGTCAAGCAAAGCGGGTGTACATCAAATGTAAATTTTATATGAACGTCAGAACAAAAGCGACAGCACCAGCCAGAACATAAGACTCAGAAGCATTTCGGTAACGACAGCGCCGATAACTCCGGGAACTGATGTACCGCCCTTGGAGCGTATGCGGCTCACTGCCTCTTTATCGTCTATGCTTTCCTCTGAGCGGATAGAAGCTATCTCCTTCTTAGCCTTGGTGTAATACCAGTAGTTGGCGTACAGTCCGCATATAATGCTCATGCACATACTGATTATCGAGCAGGCGTTTGTTATCATGATAAAAGTGTGAGACTTGACATTGATAGCAGTATTGAACAGCACCATTCCCATATAACCCGTCTGCCCGTAATACAGAAGCGACGGCAGGCTGAGTATAAAGGTAATAGCAAGTATAAGCGCACCCTTTTTATTCATCTTCCGGTAGAACATATAGAACTCGGGGAAGAAAAAAGCCGCCAGATTAAAGGACACTTTACCCTTTGTAGCCGCAAATCTTATAAAGCTTGCGATAAGCGAGAAAGAGCTTCTGCCGGTGTATTCCATAAAATCCCCCAGCCTTATGCCGCCGATATCCGACTGCGCTGTGAGCTTTATCGTCTTGCCGGGCACCGCAGCACCAAAGATCCCGTCCGGAGACTGCTCCGCATTCTGAAAACCGTAATTACTGCCGTTTTCCCGCTGAGCATCAGGAACATCGTTGAAAGGACGAGGCTCATCGCCCTCGCTGCCGTTCAGCGGAAGTCCGCACTGTCCGCAGAAATGCATGGTGGAAGGGTTTTCCGTACCGCAGCGGACACATCTAATATTCTTTATCTCCTGAGCCGACTCTTTCACAGCAGGCTGCCATATCTGCCCGGTTGTATGCAGTTCATCGTTAATACAGCTTCCCTTTTCCAGCCAGCAGGTTCTGTGATAGGGCGTGCCGCAGTCGGGGCACACTACCATATCATCTGCATCGGTAAACGCCTCGCCGCATACGATGCACTTTTCACCAATATATTTTTCCAGCATAACAAGCCTCCTTTCCACGGACATCTCAGCCCGAAGAAGTATACTTTCCTTACTTGTTTTTCCTTAACAGTATTATTATACCACATCTTATCAAAAAAGAAAAGACCTTTTTCAAAAAAATTTATAAAGCAAAGCGGTTTCCGGACAATACCCGAAAACCGCAGTACATTTTACCGTCAAAACAGGATATGTAATCAGTATTCCCGTTCCTTTTTGACCTTGAATATCAGTCTCAGTACCGGCGCTATCAGCTTCGGGCTTTTGACCACAACGACTTTCATACGAAATACCTCCAATCATTAGTAATCGGTAATGCCGTGTATTTCATACTATGCCGTATATCCCGGATCGGTGAATGTTCAGAGCTTGCTGCGGATCACCAGCAGCAGACCTTTATCAAAGCTTATCTCTGCCGTATCAGAAATGATCTCATTCGACGCTCCAAGCGGAAAAAGATTGCTCAGCTGGATCTCTGTTGTCGGATACTTGACTCCCCTTATAGTGAGTCCCTCAACGATATCGCTGTAGGCAAACAGCGAAAGCGAATATCCGTCACGTTTTTTAAAGCTGTAATTGCCGGGAGTAAGAAGTATCAGCTCCTCGTAAGCCCCAAGTATGCGTCCCCATGCACCCTCGCTCCTTATAAAAGCGAGGGTCTGGATATTAGCGAACACATGATCCATTCTCCCGCCCAGAGCGCAAAGGATCGTGATATCGGTAAATCCGCGGTTTATAGCCTCGCGAGCCGCAAGCATCAGATCGGTATCGTCCTTTTCCTTCGGGTATTTTATATGCTCGCACTCATCGGGAACGAATCCCAGCGAATCGTAATCGCCGATAGTCAGATCGGGATCTATGCCAAGCTTCTTGCAGTATTTGTAGCCCTTATCGGCGGCGATCACAAAGGAATCCTTAACATTCAGTCCGCCGGGAATGAATGGCTCGGGTCTGCCGCCTGTGAATATTATGCAGCGTTCCATTCCGCACACCTTTCTGTACAAAAAATCGTACTATTTATATTCCCACTCCTTGAGCAACTTTGCTTCCTCGTACATTTCGAGGTAGCTCTGATGTCTTGAGCGCGGTATATCACCGTTTTCAACAGCCTCGATGATACGGCAGCCCTTTTCCGATGTATGGGAACAATTCGGGAACCGGCACTCACCGCTGTACTCGGCAAATTCCCTGAAGCAGTCCGCCAGCTTATCCTTAAAGATGATATCATAGCGGTTGGTATCAAAGCTTGAAAACCCGGGAGTATCAGCGATATATCCGCCGCCGTCCGTCTTGAAAAGTTCGACGCAGCGGGTAGTATGCTTGCCTCTGCCCAGCTTTTTGCTTATCTCATTGGTAGACAGCTCAAGCCCCGGGAACATATTGTTGAGCAGCGAGGACTTCCCTACTCCGGTATTGCCGGTAAAAGCGCACAGCTTCCCCGAGATAAACTCCCTTATCTCGGCGCTTCCCGCGCCGGTGGTGTTATCGGCTGCAAAGAAAGGTATTCCAGCCTTTGTATATATCCGCTCAAACTCTTCAAAGCTGCCCTTATCGGTCTTTGTCATGACCACCGCCGGCTGTATGTTCTTATACTCGCAGATAGCGATGAACTTGTCCAGCAGCAGCGTATTCGGCGACGGCTCGGCAACTGAAGACACAAACAGCAGCAGGTCAAGATTCGCCAGCGGAGGGCGTATAAGGCTGTTCTTTCGCTCGCCGATGCTTTCGATGATATAGCTGCCGTCCTTGTCTCCGGATATCTCGACTCTGTCGCCGCATACCGGCGAGATACCCCTTTTGCGGAAGATCCCCCGCGCTTTACATTCATATATGCCATCGGAGGCTTCTACAGTGTAGATGCCTCCGAGAGCTTTAATTATCAGTCCGTCCATTATATCAGGATATATTTCCGTCAGAATCGTCCGATGTGCTGTCATCGGTATTCGAATCATCGGTAGGCTGATCGTCCGGAACGTTTGTATCCGGCAGAGACGTATCCGGTGCAGGTGTGGTAGTCTCCGCAGGTGTGATCTTGAGCAGGTCTGACTCGTTGAGCGAACCGTTGAGCGTTATCTCTTCCTTATCGTAGTTGATATCGTAGGTTGCATAACGTATATAGTTCTCCTGACCGAGATCGTTGCTCTTGATATAGATAACGAGCGTCTCAGTCTTCTTACCGGTTATATCGAAGCTTACATTTCCTCCGGCTACAGACTCAGCATTTGTTATCGTCTTGGTGTATGCGATGCTGCCGTCACGGTATACGTCTATGGTGTAGGAACCGCGTATTCCGTTGGGGAGAGGTATCCTCATGGTAAGCGTGATAGGATCAGCCTCACCGGTAGATACATAAATGGTAACAACGGTACCCTTGTCTACGTAATCGCCTTCCTTGATGCTCTGCTCTACTACCTTGCCCTTGTCGCCGTCCTGCTTGATCTCCTGTACCTCGTAATCGAGCTTGGATTCCTTCAGAGTAGCGATAGCCTTAGCCTGAGTAAGACCAACAACGTTAGGAACCTTTACCTGAGTCTCAAGCGGTCCCTGAGATACGAAGTACTGAACCTCCTTGCCTGCGGGATACTCGGTACCAGCCTCAGGCTCGGTCTTTACAACTAGACCCTTTGCGATGTTGTCATCGTAGATCTCACGGAGAACGGGAGTAAAGCCCGCGCTCGCAAGCTCACTTCTTGCGATCTCTGCGTCCTTGTTGGACATATTCGGAACAGTGATAAGGCGCTGACCCTTGGAAACAGTTACCTGAAGCGTGAAGCCTTCCTTAACTGTCTTACCGGTCTGCGACTGACTCATTATGATGCCCTCTTCGTAATCGTTGGAGTACTCCTCCGTCTTATCGAAGTTGAGCTTGTCCTTCCACTGCTGCTCTACCTGAACGATGTTCTGTCCAACAAAGTTGGGGATCTCAACGTTGCCGGAGTGTGTAGCCATCGGGCTGAAGTTGGATACCGCATACCATGCGATAACAAGCGCCGCGATAACAACTACCGCTACGGTAACAGCCAGCATTATCGGGATAACGTAGCTGCGACGGGGTTCGTCGTCTTCATCTTCATCGTCGTCATCATAATACTCGTCTTCGTCATCATAATCATCGTCGGTATAATTATCATCAGCTGAATTATTGTCGAGAAGAGGATTATAATAACGTGTATCACTTTCAGGCTCTTCGGGAACGAAATCGGGATCGGTATAACCGAACACAACGGTAGGATCCAGCTTGAAGGTGTCTATGTCACGGATCATCTCCGCAGCCGACTGGTAGCGTCTTGCGGGATCCTTCTCCATAGCGTGAGCCACGATCTCCTCGAGAGCCTCCGGGATAGAGGAATTGATCTCTCTGGGAGCTACCGCGTTCTCCTGCATATGCTTGAGCGCTATAGCCACAGGGGTATCAGCGTCATAAGGCTTCTTGCCGGTGAGCATCTCGTAAAGCATAACGCCTACGGAGTAGATATCGCTCCTCTCGTCGGTCATATCACCTCTTGCCTGCTCGGGCGAGATGTAGTGAACGGAACCGACAGTCTTGTCGGAAAGAGTCTTTCCGTCAACTCTTGAGAAACGCGCGATGCCAAAGTCCATGACCTTGATAGTGCCGTCCTCAAGAAGCATGATGTTCTGCGGCTTTATGTCGCGGTGAACTATGCCCTTGTCATGAGCGTGCTGAAGTGCGCGGAGTATCTGTGTGATAAAGAAAAGCGCGTCCTTCCAGCGCAGGACACCCTGCTGCTCGATAAAGTCCTTCATCGTAATGCCGTCGATAAACTCCATTACAATGAACTTGATCTCATCGGTAAGCCCCACATCATATATCTTTACGATGTTCGGGTGAGAAAGTACGGCGATAGCCTTGCTCTCGTTGCGGAATCTTCTAAGGAAATCTGCATTCCCGGAAAATTCGTCTTTCAATATCTTGACAGCAACGTCACGGTCAGCTTCGATGTCATGTGCTTTATATACATCAGCCATACCGCCGGTACCGATAAGCTCGGTTATCTCGTATCTGCCGTCAAGCTTCATACCGATATAATCCATTGATCCTCACTCCTGTTCTATATTTTAGTTCGCAATGACCGCAGCGGAGATATTATCCTTGCCGCCGCATTCGTTGCAGTAATCTATCAAATCAGATACGCCCTTGTCCAAATTTTTATTAAAGACACTTTCGTATATAATTTGCGGATGACAATAGCTGTACAGACCGTCTGTACAAAGGAACAGCGCAAAATTATCATGCTGTTCGATCTCGTAAAAATCAGGCTCAACATTATCCTCAACGCCTATAGCGCGGGTAATGATGTTCTTCAGCCGATGATTCTGCATTTCCTCATAGGTGATCTCGCCGTGCTTATAAAGCTCGTTGACATAAGTATGATCCTCAGTTATCTGAGTTATGCCCGAATCGTTCATAAGATACGCCCGGCTGTCACCGACATTGACGATATAGGCGTGTTTGCCTATAGTCAGGGCTACGACACAGGTAGTGCCCATGCCGTTTTTCTCTATATCCTCGCAGCTCTTTGCGAATACGATCGCATTCGCTGCACATACAGCAGTTTCAAGAAGGTTCTGGATAGTTGAAGGTTTCATGCCGTTACGGAAGCCTGTGGAAACACGCTTGTATATTTCAGTGGCGGCGATATCGCTGGCAACGGAACCCGAAGCAGCACCGCCCATGCCATCGCATACAACCGCAAGAGATATTTCGTCTTCAAGAAAGCCTGCGCATATCTTATCCTGATTTTCGGTCCTTACGCGTCCGACATCCGAATTATACGACAGATACATAACTATTCACCTACCTTTCATGACAGCAGCCGGTCTCAGGTCTTGCCCGAAGCCTCTGCTTCCCGTCTGAGCTGACCGCAGGCAGCCTCGATATCAGCACCGAGAGTGCGTCTGACGGTGGCATTTATGCCGAGCTCTTCGAGAAATCCTCTGAATCTCTGAGCAGAGCGCCGGTCAGAGGTATATCCGCGCTCCTTGATCTTGTTTACCGGAATTATATTCACATGACACACAAAGTCTCCCAGCAGCTCCGCAAGGCGCTTCGCATCGTCATAGGAATCGTTGTGTCCGTTAATAAGCGCATACTCGAATGAGATACGCCGTCCTGTTTTTTTGAAATAGCTCCTGCAGGCAGTCATAAGCTCGTCCACATGATAGCGGTCATTTATCGGCATGATAGCGCTCCTGGACTCGTCATCGGGAGCGTGGAGCGATATGGAAAGGGTAAGCCCCAGCTTCAGCTCCGCAAGATCATATATCCTAGGAACTATACCGCAGGTGGAGAGAGAAACGTGCCTCAGCGACATATTGCAGCCCTTCGGATCAGAAAGCTGCCCGAGAAAGCATATGACGTTGTCATAATTGTCAAGAGGCTCGCCGATGCCCATAAGCACGACGCCGGTGATGTTCCGCCCGCTGTCACGCTTTGCGATGTATATCTGCTGGAGTATCTCACTCGGCAGAAGGTTGCGCTTAAAGCCTGCGATCGTGGATGCGCAGAAGCGGCAGCCCATTTTGCAGCCCACCTGAGTAGACACGCAGACGGTGTTTCCGTAGCTGTATTCCATGATGACCGACTCTATATAATTGCCGTCATCGAGCCTGTATAAATATTTTACAGTATTATCTATAGAAGATTCAAGTCTTTTACAAATAAATAGTTGTTTTATACAAAACAAACTTTCGAGCCGAGACCTCAATTGTGCAGAAATACTTGTCATTTCATCAAAGGAAGTGACATTCTTTACGTGCAGCCAATCGTATATCTGTCCCGCCCTGAATTTCTTCTCTCCCATGAACAGGATCTGCTCTGTAAGCTCGTCCGGCGTAAGGCTCAGGATATCTATTTTTCCGTTAGTTTCAATAACCAAATCCTCACCTCATCAGACTTAAACCGTTCTCCTCATTTTCGCGATAAAAAATCCGTCCGAGCCGAAATAGCCCGGCAGCACATTCAGCATTTCCTCGCCGTCAAACCTGCCCATATCCTCCCAAAGCGGCACCAGCTCGAAATCAGTATGCTCCTTCAGGAACCTCAGCACAACATGAGAGTTTTCCGCATCGGAAAGAGTGCAGGTGGAATATACTATCAAGCCGCCCGGCTTTACATACATCGAACTTGTATCAAGTATCTGATACTGTATTTCCGGGAGTTTGTCGAACTCTGTCAAGTCCTTGTACTTTATCTCAGGTTTTCTTCTGATGACTCCCAGACCAGAGCACGGAACGTCACAAAGAACCCTGTCTGCAAGGGGCATATCCTCGCGGAACACCTTAGCGTCATTGGCAGAAGCGTCGATCACAGACAGCCCCAGCCTCTCCGCACCCCGGGAGATCAGACGTGCGCGTTTTTCGTGAAGATCGAAAGCCAACAGCTGCCCTTCGTTATACATCATCTCGGCAAGCGTGAAGCTCTTTCCGCCGGGAGCCGCACAGAGATCCAGCACCGTCATGCCTGGCTGAACGTCAAGCGCCTTGCAGCAAAGCATACAGGACACGTCCTGCACGTGCATAAGCCCGTCTGTGTAAGCCTTTGAAGCCTCAACGGAGCCGCCGCTTATCTCAAGAGCCTCAGGAACAAACCTGTTCGCCTTCACCTTAAATCCCTCGTCGGTCAGCCTTTCGACAAGCTCCTCAGGGGTGATCCTGGTGGTATTCACCCTGACCGTGACAGGCGGTCTGCCGAGCGTATCGGCAAGCAGGGCTATCGTATTTTTTTCGCCGCGCTCGGATATCCACTTTTTTACAAGCGGCAGCGGGCAGGAATAGACTATCGACAGCTTTTCCGCAAGTCCGTCAGGCTCCGGGATCTTCTTTTCCGCACGGATAAAAGACCGAAGCAGCCCGTTGACATAGCCCTTGACCGCAGGATTTCTGTTCTTTCCCGCTAGCTTCACAGCCTCGTCAACAGCCGCCGGATCGGGCACGCTGTCCATATAAAGAAGCTGATACAGCGCGGTGCGGAGAATATTCCGGACATCTGTATTCAGTTTGTTGACCGGATCCTTCGAGTACCACGCGATAATTTGGTCGAGCGTGAGCTTTCTCTCCAGAGTACCGTAAAACAATGCGGTGCAGAACTTCTTGTTCTGCGCGTCCATTTTGCTTTTTGAGAAATGCTCATCCAGCAAAAGGTTTGAGTATGCGCCGCCCTGCTCGACTCTGCCAAGCAGTTTTACGGCTGTATATCTTGGATTCTCTGTATTCATGAGTAAATATATTTTGGTTGTCAGATTTCTGGTACTGTAAAGTATTTTATTTTACACGTCGCTGCACAAAAATGCTGTATTTCAACAACTTCAGCAATGCTGTAAATCAGTATTACTTGTCAGGTGCACTCGTCAGTAAAGTCCCCACTTTGACAGGCTTTCCGTTCAGATACGCCTTGTCAGCCATTCTTTTTCCGCCCTCAGCCTGTATTTCTGCAAATCTTATAACGCCGTCGGAGCAGGCAACATCGAATGTCTTCTTTCCGACAAACTCTCCCGGCGCCGCCTGAGGCTTAGAGGCAGATACAATCTCGGAATGGTACACCTTTATGCGCTTTCCGTCGAGATAACAGCAAGCACATGGCGAATCAGAGAGCGCACATATCTGCTTGTGTATTCTCATGACCGGCTGGGTGAAATCTATCGCGGACATTTCCTTTGTGATCTTTTCGGCATAGGTAGCCTTGTCCTCGTCCTGCACGATCGGAGTTATGCTGCCGCCGGCAAGCTCACCAAGCGTCCTTACAAGCAGCTCGGCGCCGATAAGCGCGAGCCTGTCGAACAGCTCCGCAGAAGTCTCGTTCTCACCGATAGCGGTGCTCTCCTGACGAAGGATATCGCCGGTGTCGAGCCCCTCACCCATCTGCATTATGGTGATACCAGTCTCGGTCTTGCCGTCATAAATGGCACGCTGAATGGGCGCTGCACCTCTGTACTCGGGCAAAAGCGAAGCGTGTACGTTCACACAGCCGTACTTAGGCAGCTCAAGCACTTCCTTGGGAAGTATCTTGCCGTAAGCCGCCACAACGATAACGTCCGGAGCCAGATCGCGGAGCACTTTCATATACTCCTCGGCGTCCTTTTTAAGGCTCTCCGGCTGATACACGGGCGTACCGTGCTGCTGGGCAAGCACCTTGACCGGCGGCGGGATCAGCTTGTACCCTCTGCCCTTGGGCTTGTCAGGCTGTGTAAAGACCGCCTGAACGTCTATTCCGCTGGCTTCATTATCATATAGCTTATTAAGGGTGACCTCCGCAAAATCGGGAGTGCCCATAAATACTACCTTCATTAGTCCTCCTCGGGCTTTACCCATTCCTCGACTATATCAACGAACAGCTTGCCCTCAAGGTGATCCAGCTCGTGGCAGACAGCCTGAGCAAAAAGCTCCTCTGCTTCCATTTCATACCACTCGCCCCTGCGATCCTGTGCCTTGAAGCGCACCTTCATGGGTCTGGTGGTCATGCCCCACTTGTTCGGGCATGACAGACAGCCCTCCTGAACGTACTGAGTCTCCTCGGAACGATAGATGATCTCGGGGTTGATAAGCTCAACAACACCCTCGCCAACATCTATAACTACCACTCTGCGAAGAAAGCTGATCTGCGGTCCCGCAAGTCCGACGCCGTTGGCATCGTGCATGGTATCTGCCATGTCGTCAAGCTTCTGCCAAAGCTTCTTGTCAAACTCGGTAACAGGACGGCATACCTTCCTCAGAATGGGATCGCCTTCCTTGGTTATAGTTCTAATTGCCATTTTATATAGCACCTCACTGTCATATCAAAGACCGATATCTCCGTTAATGTCGGCTGTAACGCGCACCTCCGCGTACTTTGTAAGCTTGCGGAAGGAATCAAGGCAGGAAACTACCATTTCTCTAAGCTCCCGCGAAAGCCTGCATTTTATTATCAGTCTGTATCTGTATCTGTTATTTATCCTCTCAAGCGTACAGGGAGAAGGTCCCAGCACTCTCAATGGTATTTTTATCTCATTATCTCTTATATAATCCTTGAATATCTGCAAAAGATCCCGGGAGCCTTCGATAACGCGGCTTTCCATAACAGATGAGAAGTTTATAGCGCAGATATCACAAAACGGCGGGAACAGCAGAGCGTGTCTCAACTCCGATTCCTGCTCGTAAAATTCGTCATAATCCTGCTGTGCCGCAAGATTTATCACATAGTGATCCGGAACATAGGTCTGTATCAGCGCCGTTCCCGGCTTGTCTCCCCGCCCCGAGCGTCCGGCTACCTGTGTTATCAGCGAGAACGTCCGCTCGTAGCTGCGGAAATCTCCCGTAAACAAAGCCTTATCCACCGAGATCACCCCTACCAGCGTCACATTCGGGAAATTCAAGCCCTTCGCGATCATCTGCGTACCAAGCATGATATCATAATCGCCCCGCTCAAAGGCGGTAAAGCTCTCCTCATACGCTCCCCGGGTGAAGGTTGTGTCCGCGTCCATTCGCAGCAGCCGCGCTTTCGGATAAAGCTTGCCCAGCTCATCCTCTATGCGCTGAGTGCCGACGCCGCTTTGCCTGAGCGTGGTACACCCGCAGGAAGGACACTTGTCCGGCATCGTCATGCTGTAACCGCAGTAATGGCACATCAGACGTCCGTTTTTCTTATGGAAGGTAAGCGGCAGCTCGCAGTTCGGACAGCTCACCGGCTTACGGCAGTCTATGCAGGAAACATAGGTGGTGAAACCTCTCCTGTTGAGCAACAGTATCACCTGCTCGCCCTTATCCAGCGTTTCCTCTATAGCGTCCGCAAGTCTGCGGCTGAACACGCTGTCATTTGAAGCGTGAGCCTCTGTCTGCATATCTATTATCTCGACAGCAGGCAGCGTGGCGTTTGCATAGCGGTGCTTCATCTCAAAAAGATGAAACCTGCCCTTCTTAGCATAATAGAAGCTCTCTATAGAAGGCGTTGCGGAAGCCATTACCAGCACGGCATTGTGATGTCCGCACCGCTGTATCGCAACGTCTCTCGCATGATAACGCGGCGGAGAATCGGATTTATATGTCCGCTCCCCTTCCTCGTCCATGATAATTATGCCTATATCTTTGAGCGGAGCAAAGACCGCGCTTCGGGTACCGATAACGATTCTCGCCTTGCCCGCTCGTATTCTCTTAAATTCGTCCGTACGCTGTCCCAGCGACAGCGAGGAATGTAACAGCGCGATGTCATCGCCGAAATACAGCTTGAATTTCTTCACCATTTGCGGTGTCAGCGATATTTCCGGCACCAGCATCATAGCTGTCTTGCCCATATCCAGCACAGCCTGTATCAGCTTGAAGAACACGGAAGTCTTACCGCTCCCGGTAACGCCGTACAGCAGCGCCCCCGAAGGTCTGTCAGCCTTTATCAGCTCCATGATACCTTCAAAAGCCGCGTTCTGCTCAGGATTGAGTATGATATCATCGGGCGAGAGCCTTTCCCCGGCGTCCTCTGTAGCCTTGCGAAGTATCTCCACTCTGTAAAGCCGCACAGCGCCTTTGTCGGCGAGCCTGTTGACAACGGTGCGGGTACAGCCTGCCATATAGCAAAGCTCCTCCACCGAAGCGGAGCCGACCTCCTCCAGCAGCGTGATGACCGCCTTCTGCTTTGTGCTCAGCTTTTCGCTGAAGCTGCCGCTCACATACTCCTCAGTAAGCGAAGCATTGAGCTGGCTGGCGTCTCCCACGCCCCGCCGGAAGGTGTTTATCTCCTCGATAGCACCCTTGTCCTTGAGCGATGCGACAAGCTCTTTCAGCCGCTTGTCTGTAGTCACGACCACGCCGCCCTTTACGCCAAGCAGTTCATCGACCGCCTTCTGATCGGGAGCCTTTTTGATCTGCAAAAGCAGCTCTATTTCTTCTTCGGTAAGCTCCGACTCATCAAGCTCTGTGTTAGCCGCCTCAAAGTGAGTAAACGTCCTGACAGAGAACCCGCCCGGAACCACAGCCCTGAAAGCGTCAAAATAAGTGCAGAAGGTATTCTCCTTCAGCCATGATATAATGCTCAGCATCTCGGCGTCCACCAGCGGCTCCTTGTCAACGATCTCGCTGACAGACTTGAGCTTGCTGTCCTTTTCGGCTTCGGACACCTCAAAAACAAGCGCTATGCGCCTTGAGTTGCCTTTTCCGAAAGGCACAAGGACACGGCTTCCCGGCTTGACTCCGGAAACGAACCGATCCGGAAGATGATAGCTGTAAAGCTTGTCAAAACTGAGCGTTGTACCGCTGACAGCGGCTGTGACCACAAAGCAGCGATCCTTCATGCCGCCTTCAGTTTCCTCTTACAGCGCTATCCTCAATGAGCTTATACTCATTAGCGGCAAACTCATCAACAGCCATTTTGACAGGTCTTTCGTTGATGACAATCTTCTTCTCGAAAGCATCATTAGTGATCTCTCTTGCGCGCTTCGCAACGGCTACCACGAGAGAATAGTAGCTTTCATTGTTCTTTAAAATGTCTGTTGCAGCAGGTTTAAGCATTTTCAAGCACCTCATCTATAGTTTTTTTCATACTTTCTTTGGTGAAGGCTTCAAGACCTTCGCCTCCGTTTTTTGCTTTTGTGAATATCTCGGTAAGATCGGCAGCAGCCTTATCCAGGTCACCGTTTACCATAATATAGTCATAATTGTACGCCTTCTCGAGATCCGGCACAGCAGTCTTTAATCTCTTCTGTATCTGATCTTCTGTCTCCCCCGATTCCTCTGCCCTGCGGCGGAGTCTGCGTTCAAGAGACGCAACAGAAGGCGGCAGAATAAATATCGAGACCGCGTCAGGTCTCTTTTCCTTTATCTGAAAAGCTCCCTGAGGCTCGATCTCCAGAAGGACGTCCATACCGTCAGAAAGAGCATCGTCTATAGGCTTTTTGGGAGTACCGTAAGCCTTGTTATCAAATCCCGCGTGCTCGAGGAAATCACCGTTTTCCACCATTCTGTCATATTCTTCTGGGGTGATAAAATAGTAATGCTTGCCGTGTACCTCACCGTCTCTGGGAGCACGGGTAGTGCATGATATCGAATTGAATATCTTGAATTTCTCGTTAAGCTTTTTGATAAGCGTTCCCTTTCCGCAGCCGGAAGGTGCGGAAATAATAAATATCATAGGCTCAGACATTTTCATCACTCTCCTTATCATCTGACTGATCGTCCGAAAGCTTTGAGACCAGCTTTTCTGTAGAATATGCAGACAAAACAACATGATCGCTGTCCATAACAATAACGGACTTCGTCTTTTTTCCGCAGGTAGCATCTATAAGCGTACCTCTGTCGCGGGCGTCCTGTATCAGTCTTTTTATTGGAGCCGAATCAGGCGCGGACATGGATATCATCCGGTCAGCGGAAACATAATTCCCGGCTCCGATATTCAGAAGCTTCATATATACTCAAGCCCCCGGTCATTCTATATTCTGGATCTGCTCGCGGATCTTTTCTATCTCGCTCTTCATATCTACCACAAGCTTTGTGATATCAAGATCAAGGCACTTGGAACCGGTGGTGTTGACCTCCCTGTTCATCTCCTGAACGAGAAAATCAAGCTTTCTGCCTACCGGCTCGCTGCTCTCGATAAGATCGCGGAACTGATTGATATGGCTGTGAAGCCTTACCGTCTCCTCATCGACAGCCGTCTTTTCCGAGAAGATAGCGGCTTCTGTAAGCACTCTGGACTCGTCGATATTGCGGTCACCCACGATCTCGCTTATCTTGTTGTAAAGCTTTTCTCTGTAAGCGGCAGTGACCTTAGGAGAACGCTCCTCGATGACCTTCACCGACTTTTCTATGTAGTCCAGCCTGCCGGAGATATCGTCGTGCATTTTGACGCCTTCGGTCTCACGCATTTGGATAAACCTTTCAAGCGCCGCCGCCGCAGTCTCTCTGACCTGCTCCCATACCTGCTCCTCATCCTCCTGGGTCTTTACCACAGTAAAGAGATCGGGAAGTCTTATGATCGTGGAAAGAGCAAGATCATCGCCGAGCCCCAGCTCGGGAGCCGCATCTCTCAGCGCGTCGATATACCCGTGAGCTATCTCCCTGTTTACGGTGATATTGGCATTGACGCCTTCCTTGTTGTAAATATAAACGGCGACTTCCACCTTGCCGCGGCTGATCTTGCCGCCCAGCAAAGATTTCAGCTTTTCATCAAGATAACCGTAGGCACGCGGTGTCCTTGCCGAAAACTCGTAAAAACGATGATTTACCGAACGTATCTCAACAAGAATCTCACGTTCCTCGAAAGCTTTGCGCTCTCTGCCAAAACCGGTCATTGATCTAAGCATTGAAGTCACCTCATGTAATTATTTGTCATGGACAGCGGAATAACTTTCCATCATATTATTATACCATTTTTCGCCCGGAATATCAATAGTTATTAATATATATTTAATTATGTTTTTACTCTTTATATACAAGTGCTGCGATATCGGTAAGCTTATCCACTATACACCTGTGAGGAAGTGCCAAAAACTCGTCCTTTGCTGTCGAGCCGGTAAGTACGGCGGTAAAATCAACGCCTGCACGCTGAGCGGTCTGCGCGTCAACGATATTGTCGCCGACATACAGCACCTCGCTTCTGTCAAGCCCGAGCTTCTCGATACAGGCAAGGAGTCCCTGCGGATCCGGCTTGGCGTTTATAACGTCCTCTCCGCCGATGATAAGATCCACCGGCAGACAGCCCGCCTGCCTTTCAAAGCTCTGGACTATTCGGTACCTGAACTTTGTAGAGCAGACGCCGACTCTAACTCCCCTGCTCCGAAACTGCTCCAGCATATCTATCACGCCGTCATAGAAAAAAGTGTTCTTCACCATTTCCTCGTCCGCTTTTTTCACATACTCTGCCCGCATTTCCTCACGCTGAGGGTTGTCCGGGATACCGGTGAGGATATCAAAAGCGTCCAGCAGGGTAAGCCCGATCGTGTTATAGATAGTCCTGTCATCGGGGATACTATATCCGAAAGCGTCGAGAGTGTGTTTAAAGCAGATAAGAATACCCTTCGACGAGTCGGCAAGGGTAAGGTCAAAATCAAAAATTACAGCCTTGTAAGACATATGTTCCTGTTCCTTTTCGTATAACGATACACTAATTATTCTAACATATATGTCATGCAAAATCAAGCGATTTTGCAAATTGTAAAACAAATGTAACTTACTGCTCTCCGCGGCTCTTTACTCTGATATCCCGGTCTCTCTTTGAGAAAACGCAACCGCAGTAGTCCTGACGGTAAAGACCGTACTCCTTTGAAAGCTCTATAGAGCGCTTATAGCCGCCCCGCTTTTTAAGATCGGCGGGCAAGGCGGCAACGCTGTATATGCCCGCCAGTTCCTCGGAGATCTCATTGAGCCAGCGTGCGTTTTTGTAGGGCGAGATAGAAAGTGTGGTAGCAAAGTAGTCAAAGCCGCGTTCTGCCGCGAGACTTGCCGTTCTCTCCAACCGGAGCTTGTAGCATACATAACAGCGCTGACCACCTTCGGGAAGATCCTCCAGACCTTTAACGGCGCTGTAGAACTCGTCGGAGTCATAATCCTCGACTATAAGCGAAACAGCACCGTCAAGCGGCATTTCCGACAGCAGCCGCTTCAACTCCTCCGCCCGCTTGAAAAACTCTTCTTCGGGCGAGATGTTAGGGTCATAGAAATAGACCGTGATATCGAAATACTTCGAGAGGTATTCCAGCGTATAGGACGAACAGGGCGCACAGCAGGCGTGAAGCAGCAGCTTAGGTCTTACGCCCTCAGGTATCGACGCTATAAGCTTATCCAGCTCAAGCTGATAGTTTCTATTTTGCATAGTTTTCCTTCTTTCGGGGATAATATCAACAAAACATTCCGTTGCAAGGAGCGAATGAAATGAAAAGAACGCATATTTTCGACAGACCGCCCGGAGTGATATCTTCGGCGGCTGTGGGCGGAAAAATGGAAGCTGACGGCCCTATGGGCAAATACTTCGACAAGATAAACGAAGACCCGTATCTGTCCACCGACAGCTTTGAAAAGGGCGAGAGCAAACTACAGAAAGAGGCTCTGCTGCACATGATGAAAAAAGCGTCGATCACCGAGCAGGATATCGACATCATATTCGGAGGCGATCTGCTCAACCAGTGTGCCGGCACCACCTACGGCATACGTGAGCTGGGCATACCATTCATGGGCGTGTACGGAGCCTGCTCCACCATGTCCGAGAGCCTGACCCTTGCGGCGGCATTCACTGCGGCAGGCTATGCCGGCAGGGCTGCGGCGGTAACATCGTCACATTTCTGCTCAGCAGAAAGGCAGTACCGCTACCCTCTTAACTACGGCGGACAGCGTCCTCCCACCTCCCAGTGGACGGCAACGGCTGGTGGTGCCCTATGTGTGTCCGCCGAGAGTAAAGCCCCTTATGTCAGAGGTTTCACGCCCGGCATGATAGTTGACCCGGGCATCACCGACGCCAACAACATGGGCGCAGCCATGGCTCCCGCCGCCTGGGAAACTATACACAGCTTTCTCACCGACACCGGGCTGTCGCCGAAGGACTTCGATATGATACTGACAGGCGATCTTGGTAAAGTGGGCAGCCGTCTGCTATGCGAGCTTGCCGAGCGTGACGGTACTGATATCCGCGATGTACACCGCGACTGCGGCACGATGCTCTATGACTTCGACACGCAGGACGTACACGCGGGAGGCAGCGGCTGCGGCTGTTCGGCGGGAGTGCTTTGCGGATATATCCTGCCGCGCATACGCACCGGAGAGCTGAACAACATTCTCTTTGCCGCAACAGGCGCTCTCATGTCCCCCACCACCAACCAGCAGGGCGAGAGCATACCCTCGATATCCCACGCCGTTTGGCTGTCGCACGATCTGAAAACTCAGCCCTGCAACTGAAAGGAGCGTTATCATGCATTTTTTAACAGCATTTATTGTAGGCGGTCTGTTCTGCGCCGCCGGACAGCTGCTTATCGACTTTACCCGCCTGACCCCCGCAAGGATACTCACGGGATATGTGGTGACGGGAGTGATACTTGGCGGGCTGAAGCTCTACCGTCCGCTGATAGATTTCGCCGGTGCGGGAGCGTCAGTACCGCTGACAGGCTTCGGAAATCTTATAGCAGAGGGCGTCCGGAAAGCCGTAGACAGCGACGGCGTGCTGGGGATACTCAGCGGCGGACTGACCTCCGGTGCGGCGGGTATAACTGCGGCGCTCATACTCGGGCTGACCGCCTCTCTGTTCGCACGAAGCAGCGCACGGTCATAATTACCGGAATACGCAGTTTCCCCCGCTTTACAGGCGGGGGAATGATCATATCAGTCTGCAAATAACTTGTCCACAGAGGGTATAGCCTCCTGGGGACATTCTTCGATCTTGCCGGAATCGCACAGAGCCGCCAGCTCGGGCATTATGGGAAGGTGCGCCAGCACCTCAAGACCGTACTCACCGGCGATCTCCTCGACATGGCTATCACCGAATATCTTTATATGCTTGCCGCAGTCGGGGCACTCCACATAGCTCATATTCTCGATGATACCGTATATCGGGATATTCATAAGCTGAGCCATTTTCACAGCCTTTGTAACTACCTCCGATACCAGAGACTGGGGAGATGTCACAACGATGATGCCGTCCACCGGCAGCGACTGGAACACAGTAAGGGGAACGTCGCCTGTTCCGGGAGGCATATCCACAAACATATAGTCCACCTCGCCCCAGAGGACATCAGACCAGAACTGTGTCACAGCACCCGCGATAACGGGACCGCGCCATATAACAGGGTCACTGGAGTCCTCCATAAGGAGATTTATAGACATAACAGGGATACCGCCCTCAGAGATACAGGGGTAGATGACCTCCTCGGTACCGGCAGCCTTAACGTTTATACCGAACGCCTTAGGGATAGACGGACCGGTGATATCGGCGTCCAGAACAGCCGTCTTATAGCCCTTTCTCTTAGCGTTCACAGCCATAAGAGAGGTAACAAGTGACTTGCCGACGCCGCCCTTGCCGCTCACAACAGCGATGACCTTCCTGACCGAGCAGCCTACGTGCAGGCGTGCTTTCTCTATGCCGCCCTCGCGTGAATCGCAGTTCGCGGAGCAGCTTGAACAATCATGGGTACATTCTTCTGACATTTTAAACATTCCTTTCAGGTTGATTAGTATATCCTATTATAGCATATACTATTTGGAATGTCAATCTCTATTCCCTTGTCCCCGGTAAAAAACCATCATCGTAATTGGGCGGGTCAAGGAAATCCTTTTCGTCGAGCTCGCCGTCAAGCTGTACCGTCTTATTGTCGTAATCTATATTATACACTGCATATCTGAAATAGTTGTCCCAGCCGAGATCGTTGTTTTTTACATATATATGCAGAACTTCTTTTGCGGTGCCGTAGATGTCAAAATCGACCGTCTTTCCGGCATATAGCGACGTATCTGTAACGGTCTTGGTATAGATCACTGTGCCTTCACGGTAGACATCAAAGGTGTAGCTGCCTTTAGCGCCTTTGGGGATAGGTATCTGCATTGTCATCTCAACGATCTCGGGATCTCCTGTAGAGATGTATATGGTGATCACACTATCCTTGTCAACGACCGTGCCGGAGGCTATGCTCTGTTCTATGACCTTGCCCTTGTCAGCGTAATACGTTATCTGCTGCACCTCATAATCAAGACCGCATTCTTTAAGAGCAGAAATAGCCTTAGCCTGTGAAAGTCCGATAACATCCGGCACTACGACCTGAGTCTCTTCGACCGTCTCGTCAGGCTCAGGCTCGGGATCATCGGATGTAGTGGTTTCGGCAACTTCTTCGTTCTCGCCTGTCGATATAAATATGGTGACTACCGTACCCTTGTCAACGCTCTCTCCTGCCCTTATGCTCTGCTCGACGACCAAGCCTTTTTTGCCGTCATAGTCGACCTCTTCTATCTCATAGGCAAGCCCGGAATCTTTCAGCGCCGCGACAGCCTCATCCTGTGTGAGCTCCATAACGTCGGGCACGATGACCTGCGTCTGCTCGGACAGAGCGCCGAGACTTACATAATAAGTGACCTCCGTGTTCATCTCGTAGCGTTTGTCGGGGGCGGCTTCGGGATCGGTCTTTATCACATGACCTGCTTCTACCTTATCGTCATACATCTCACGCTTTATCGGCATGAAGCCCGCTTCGAGAAGCGTCTGACAAGCCTTGCTTTCTTCCATGCCCACGACATCGGGGAGCTCGATAAGCGCCTTGTCGTCATCCGCGCTGACCGTCGGTTCGCCGAGCGAATCACCGAGCACAACAAACTGCGACGCTGGGTCAGTGTGGGGCGGCTCAACTTCGAGGTTTTTGCCGAAGAACAGGACTCCGCCCACCGTTCCGACTAAAAGCAGGGCTATACAAGCGGCGGCGACACCGCCCTTTCTGCTCTTTACCGTGCTGACGTATATGTTTTTATCCGTTTTGTTTTCTTCCGATCTTTTCATCGTAATGATCGGTTCTGAATAGTTGTATTCCATTTCCGTTCTCTCTTTCTTTGGTATGCCCGCTTTTTGATAAGCCATAGCCATTATCCTGTCGAGAGAAGCGTCGGAAAGCTGTTCTTTATCAAAAGGAAGTATTTTATCATTCATTGATGTATCCCCTTTCCAAAAGCTGTTTCTTGATCTTGTCTCTCGAACGGCAGAGCCTTGTCCGAATATTAGACGGGCTTAGTCCGAGTTCTTTGGAGATCCTATCCAAAGGCTCACCGTACAAATAGTATCTGAAAAATACCTCGCGGGAAGTATCGGGCAGTTCCGAGACCGCGTCAAGGATCTCTGTGACAGCCTCCTGTTCCCGGTCGCTCATATCGTGGAGCGCGGGAACGCCTGCCGCTTCATCAAGCGGGACTGTCAGCCTGACGCTTCGCAGGCGGTTGAGCGTTTTGTTCCTCGCCGTGACAGCAAGAAAAGGCATCAGCGGTTTGTCGGGAGAAATGCTTTCCCTGCATTGCCAAAGTGCCGCAAAGGTATCTGCGGTAAGTTCCTCCATATCCTCATAGGTCAGGATATCTTTGGAATGATTGCGCACGACTGCGAATACATAGCTGCTGTACTCTCTCATCAGCTTTTCAAACGCGCAGATATCGCCGTTATTCAATTTTTCGATAAGCTTATCCTTCATTTGAATCTCCCCGTGAAGTTTTTTCATCTATATGTACACAAAAAAAGCCGGAAATGTTACAGTCTTTGAAAAAATATTTTTATGCGGCGCAGAAATTTTTTTCGATTTGGTCTTGACATAAGCCGCAAGATATGATACAATAGTATTGCTTTATTGAAGCGCTGGTATGGCTCAGTTGGTAGAGCAGCGCATTCGTAATGCGCAGGTCGCCGGTTCGAGTCCGGCTACCAGCTTATGACCCGCGGAGACCGCTCTGCGGGTATCTTTATACCAAAACACACGTCCGATATAACAAAACCGCAAGCTGACGATATAAGACAGTTTGCGGTTTTATTTTTCGCGCTGCCGGGTCAGTAAAGATCACCGATATAGTAATAGTAAAACTCTCCCCACTCTGCTTTATGACCGTAGGGTATGGGCTTGTCGAACTGCCCTATTATCTCGCTTTCGGGGGTGGAGCGCCATTGTACGAATATGGTGCCGAGATGATGAACGTCAGTATACCAGCCTACGCACAGCTCGCCTCTCGGCTCGGAAAGGGTCTCACGGCAGGTGTCGTAAAATATCCGGTCACCCTCACGGAGCGGACGCTCGCCCTCAAGGTCAAGTCCCTCCTCCGAGAAGCACTGTTCAAACTCCCCTGCCTCCACCAGCTCGGCGAAGGTCTTGCCGGAGCTTTTTTCAAAGTCTCTCAGCTTTTCATGGGTGGCACTGTATATCTGTTCCGCTCTGTAATTTGCTTCATCAAGCTCCTCGCGTTCCTGATCCTCTTTTGATTCCAGCTCTGCTCTTGTAACGGTGGACTCGTCATTGGTAAGCCCAAGCTCCTTACCGGGTCTCGGATTTCCGTCATAGTCATATCCCGTAAAGTCGCAGCAATACTTTGTGCCGTCCTCCATTATAAGCTGGAAGCCTGTGGTAACGCTTTCCTCTCCCGGCTCCCCGCTCCAGAAGGAATAGAGATTCACAGCCGGCGGGTCAAGGTGGAAGTCGCACTGTATCTCGCCGTCATTCGGGGGATACCTGCTCTCGTTCAGATAGAATGTGGATATCTCCTCGTCGCTTTCCCCAAGCACGAACACCAGAGCTTTCTCGTTAGTGTTGATAAACAGCATCGGGTGTCCCACGTCTACCTTGTGTACCGAAGCAAAGATCACCTCATCGCTGAGGACTATCCGCTTATCCGACTCGGTCATCAGCCGCTGGAGATCGTCGAAGATCTCGCCCTTGCTTATCCCAAGACGGCTCGGACGCCCGTTTTCAAGGGTGGAACAGCTGTATTCCGTGCCGTCCTTCAGCTTCAAAAGAAGCGCCGTAGTGGTGTTGGCGTATTCATTTCCCATGTAATAGTTATAGCTTATCAGCTCGGCGCCTGTGTCACCAAGCGTGATCTCGCACCGCGCTCTGCCCTTCGGAACGGTTTTGGCCTCCTCAAGGTTGAACCACTTTACGCTATCGCTGCTGTTTCCAAGCAGGAACAACAATTCTTTGCTGTCGAGATCGTAAAAGAGCGTTTCACAGCTGTAGGAAGTACCATGCAGACCAGATCCTCCATAGCTTTCGGAAAGACTCAGGCTGCCGTCGCATTTTTCGATGAAGGCGTTTATCTTCTCAGTCTCCTCGTCATACTTCTGCTGCTCTATCCTTGTCATTCTGTCATTTTCCAGCTTATACACAAAGTCTTTTGCCCCGAACACGGTACCGCATATCGCGGCGGTAAATGCAGCTATCACCAGCGGATTCAAAAAATGCCGTGTGAAGAAGTTGTTATCCAGCCGGTACCGCTTGGGAAACTCGCCGATAACAAACAGCAGCACCAACCCCACCGGCACAGATATATACCAGAATAACACAGCGAGTATCAAAAGATAAAGGAAAAAATCACCAATAAATATCGTGAGTTTCGCAAGTATAGTGGCAGCAAGGATCACAAATGATATCGCTCCTGCCTTTATAAGCTGTACTAAAAGCCACCTTTTGTTTTTCTTTATAAATTCCATTTTGCGCTCCTTAAAGAGGTATCGGCATATTGATATATTATCACATATCAATAATAATTGCAAGATGTTTAAGTGAAAAAAGCGCAAAAAAACGGCTGCGCCTTATTCAGGCACAGCCGCTTGAAGTGTTTCAGATCAATTATCAGATCATGCTGTCTTCCCAGCACTCGGGAGCTTCGATACCAAGCAGCTTGGCTACTGTGGGTGCTACGTTTGCCAGACCGTACTTGGTGCTGTCGGCGTCGATGATCTCGTGGCGGGTCTCCTTGTCCCAGATGATGAAGGGAACGCGGTTGAGCGAGTGAGCGGTGCGAACCTGTACCTCGCCCTTCTTGTTCTTCTCCAGCATCTCGTCGGCGTTGCCGTGGTCTGCGGTGATGAGCAGAGTGCAGTTGCACTCGTCGCATACCTTGATAAGACGTGCAAGACCGAGGTCAACAGCCTCAACGCCGGTGATAGTGGCGTCCATGTTGCCGGTGTGACCTACCATGTCGCCGTTGGGATAGTTGCAGCGGATAAAGTCATACTTACCAGAGCGGATAGCCTCGATCATGTCGTCGGTTATCTCTGCGGACTTCATCCAGGGACGCTCGTCGAAGGATACGCGGTCAGAGGGGATCTCCTTCCAGGTCTCCAGCTCGTCGGAGAAGCGCTCGGAGCTGTTGCCGTTCCAGAAGTATGTAACGTGACCGTACTTCTGGGTCTCGGATACTGCATAGGAATACAGACCGTTGTTTACCAGAAGCTCGGAGAGGGTGTTCTTGATCTCGGGGGGATTTACGAGGTACTTCTTCGGGATCTTGAGATCGCCGTCATACTCCAGCATACCCGCGTAGATAACATCGGGGATAACGCCTCTGTCGAAGTAGTCAAACTCCTCGCCGCCGTCAAATGCCATAGAGATCTCGATAGCGCGGTCGCCGCGGAAGTTGAAGAGGATAACGCTGTC
>CACXDI010000018.1 GCA_902766335.1 uncultured Ruminococcus sp.
CGACAGCCCAACTGCGGTCGCTTTCCTAGATTGCTGAGCCGTCAGCACCGATCTTTGTCTACTAACCTTTTAGGGATTAGTATAAGATAGTTAACTGCTGAATAACTGATATAACAAAAAAGAGCCGGTGCTGTAAAAGCATCGGCTCTGAGTGTTTATCGGGAAATTACGCAAGCAGCGCCTTGAGTCTCTCGTCAACGGCGTTGAGGAATTCCTCGGTGCCTACCTTCTGCTTGTTGGGAAGCTTGGAGAGCAGATAGAGATCGCCGGTCATGATACCGTCCTCTATGGTCTGGATAGTAGCCTTCTCCAGCTTGTCGGCAAACGCCTGAAGCTCGTCAAGCTCGTCAAGCTCTCCCCTCTTGCGGAGTGCGCCTGTCCACGCAAACAGCGTAGCAACAGAGTTGGTAGATGTGGGCTCACCCTTCAGGTGCTTGTAGTAGTGACGCTGTACCGTTCCGTGAGCAGCCTCGTACTCGTAGATACCGTCGGGAGATACCAGAACGGAGGTCATCATAGCTAAGCTGCCGTATGCGGTAGCCACCATGTCGCTCATAACGTCGCCGTCATAGTTCTTGCAAGCCCAGATGTAGCCGCCCTCGGAGCGGATAACACGGGCAACAGCGTCGTCGATGAGGGTGTAGAAATACTCGATACCAGCCTCAGCGAACTTGTCCTTGTACTCAGCCTCGAATATCTCAGCAAAGATATCCTTGAAGCGGTGGTCATACTTCTTGGAGATAGTGTCCTTTGTAGCGAACCATACGTCCTGCTTGGTGTCGAGCGCGTAGTTGAAGCAAGCGCGGGCAAAGGAACCGATAGAGTCATCACGGTTGTGCAGACCCTGGATAATGCCGGAGCCTTCGGTAAACTCGTGGATAGTTTCCTTGGTAACTGTGCCGTCGGGAGCGGTGCATACCAGCTCGGTCTTAGCACCGGCGGGAACCTGCATTTCAACGTTCTTGTAAACATCGCCGTAAGCGTGACGGGCGATAGTGATAGGCTTTGTCCAGGTGGGGATATAAGGAGTAATGCCCTTCACAAGTATAGGAGCGCGGAAAACAGTACCGTCCAGCATAGCACGGATAGTTCCGTTAGGCGACTTCCACATCTGGGAAAGGTTGTACTCGGGCATACGCGCCGCGTTGGGGGTGATCGTAGCGCACTTTACCGCAACGCCGTATTTCTTGGTAGCGTTTGCGGAGTCGATAGTCACCTGATCCTTTGTCTCCTCGCGGTGAACAAGTCCGAGATCGTAATACTCGGTCTTGAGGTCAACATAGGGAAGGATAAGTATATCCTTGATCTCTTTCCAGATTATTCTGGTCATTTCGTCGCCGTCCATTTCAACGAGCGGCGTTTTCATCTGAATCTTTGCCATGATCCTTTATACCTCCAAATCAATTATCTTATGGACATTATTTATTTGTATAGTATACTATCAGAAGTATCACTTCACTAATAACTACAGTTATATATATAGGCAGTCCGGCTCGGAATACCTGGTTTGCCGGGAAACGGTCATGCACCTTGAGCTTAAGGACAGTACCGGCTATAAACCCTATCGCCGCCGCTAAAGATACGGGAATAAAATACGGGAAAAGCATCCACACTACCACTCCGAGCAAAGCCGCCACCGCAAAGGAGTCGATATACTCAAAAAAGAAATCTAATCTTTTTAATGAATAATATCTTCTGCGGCTGTATTTCGCATATATGGGTGGGGGACTGTCGCCGTATGCCATTTCTGCAAATCCTTCTGAACGATCCAAAAAACTTTCGTGATGCTTAGGACCATTACGAAATCTCTCTACAGTTTCGCTGTGTCTGTTTCGTTCCGCAAGGTCTTTTTTATAACGATCTTCCCACTTTTTTTCCGCTTCAGTTTTCGGCGGCTTGTCGGAAGCTTTTTTGAACATCTCATCATAATCCGGTGTGTTATTCATAAGATTTTGCTCCCATTCTTAAAGTAGTTGTACCGATTATTTTTCAAGCTGCTCTCTTGTGTAGTCCAGCAGACCGCCTGCGAGCATGATATCCTTGGTGCGTCCGGTAAGATCGCAGAGCACGGGGATCTCAGCACCGGTGGTCTTGTCCACTACGGTAAGCTCTGTCTTTTCTGCGATAACGTTAGCCTTGACGTCCGCGATAACTATTTCATCGCCCTGACCGATCTTGTCGTAGTCAGCTTCGTTTACAAATGTAAGCGGCAGGATACCTGCGTTGATAAGGTTTGCTCTGTGGATACGTGCAAAGCTCTTAACGAGGACTGCCTTTACGCCCAGATAAAGCGGTGCGAGAGCTGCGTGCTCACGGGAGCTTCCCTGTCCGTAGTTAGAGCCGCCGACGATTATCGACTTGCCCATGTTCTTTGCTCTGCGGGGGAAATCCTCATCGCATACGGTGAAGCAGTGCTCGGAGATCTTCGGGATATTGGAGCGCAGGGGAAGTATCTTAGCACCTGCAGGCATGATGTGATCGGTGGTGATGTTGTCGCCCACCTTGAGCGAAACCTGACACTCGATACTGTCATCAAGGGGCGAGGTCTCGGGGAAGGGCTTTATGTTGGGGCCTCTCAGCACCTCTACGCTGTCCATTTCTTCCTCGGAAGCGGGCGGAACTACCATGTTGTCGTTGATAACAAAGTGCTCCGGGAGCTTGAACTCGGGCATATCGCCGAGGTAATCTCTCGGGTCAGTGAGGTAACCGGTGAGTGCGGAAACGGCAGCCATTTCGGGAGATACCAGATAGATCTGACCGTCCTTGGTGCCGGAACGTCCCTCAAAGTTGCGGTTGAAGGTACGGAGCGAAACACCGCCGCTGTTAGGCGACTGACCCATACCGATGCAGGGACCGCAGGCAGACTCGAGGATACGCGCACCGGCGTCGATCATGTCAGAAAGTGCGCCGTTCTGCGCGATCATATTCAGCACCTGCTTGGAGCCGGGAGCGATAGCGAGAGATACGCTGGGGTCTACGGTCTTGCCCTTTAAGATGTAAGCTACCTTCATCATGTCAACAAAGGAGCTGTTGGTGCAGGAACCGATACATACCTGATCTACCTTCAGCTTGCCGATCTCCTGAACGTTCTTGACATTGTCGGGAGAATGAGGACAGGCTGCCTGGGGAACAAGTGTGGAAAGATCAATGTCGATCTGCTCGTCATACTCAGCGTCGGGATCAGCTGCAAGGGGCTGCCATACGTCCGCTCTGTCCTGAGCCTTGAGGAATTCAAGGGTGATCTCATCAGAGGGGAATATGGAAGTGGTAGCACCCAGCTCAGCACCCATATTGGTTATGGTAGCACGCTCGGGAACAGAGAGAGTCTTTACGCCCTCGCCCACGTACTCGATGACCTTGCCCACGCCGCCCTTAACGGACATGATGCGAAGCACCTGAAGGATAACGTCCTTAGCGGATACCCAGGGCTGGAGCTTGCCGGTGAGGTTCACCTTTACTACCTTGGGGCAGGTGATGTAATACGCGCCGCCGCCCATAGCAACTGCGACGTCCTGTCCGCCGGCACCAATGGCGATCATGCCGATACCGCCGCCTGTGGGGGTGTGGGAGTCGGAGCCGATGAGTGTCTTGCCGGGAACGCCGAATCTCTCAAGGTGTACCTGGTGACAGATGCCGTTGCCGGGACGCGAGAACCAGATGCCGTGCTTCTTTGCAACGGAACCGATGAAACGGTGATCGTCCGCGTTCTCAAAGCCGGACTGCAAAGTGTTGTGGTCTATGTAAGCTACCGAGCGCTCTGTCTTAACGCGCGGGATACCGATAGCCTCAAATTCCAGATAAGCCATAGTGCCTGTAGCGTCCTGAGTAAGAGTCTGATCGATCTTTATGCCGATCTCCTGACCCTTGACGTACTCGCCGTCTACAAGGTGCTGTCTTAAGATCTTTTCAGTAAGTGTCATGCCCATTGAAAAAACCGCCTTTCCATTTAAACTTCCAATACTTTCGGGGAAATGCAGCTTTCCCCTTTTTGACCTTATTATTATACTATATTTTGTGTCTCTTGTCAAGTCATAGACACAAAAGCGGCGCAGATAATGGTTCTGCGCCGCTTAAATTATTCAAGTAAAGTGCTTATGCAAGTTCATTCGATAGTGCAGTTTTCGGTAGAAATGTTGCTGTTGTCGCCCAGCTTATGGTAGACCATATCGAGGACTGCCTGCGGAAACGTAACTGAATCAAGCCGTATAAAAGTCCCATCGACCTGGCTTCCTACTTTGTACACAACATCATATCCATCGGATATAACGGTCACATTCTGAAAATCAGCAATACAGCCGTCGCCGAGCTTTTTAATTATCATGAGAAACGCATTGACTGTGAGGGTGGCGTTGCATACGTTTATCACTGCTCTGTCTATGCTGTAGCCTATCGGAATCTTTTCCGTAATGCCACTTGAATTTACGGTAATGTTATTAAAACTCGCAACGGCACCGTCATCAATATTTTTCAGATAGTCCGCAAACTGCTTTTCGGTGTATTCGGTGTTACTGCTCGAGAAAACATTATTGTCGGAGCCTCCGTTCCCATTGGGAGCGCCAGCGTTTCCGAAGATATCTCCGGCTTTCAGACCGGTAACGCTATTTATAAGCGCCACCAATTTTGCAAAGTCATTTTTTCTACGCAAAATATCGGAAAGACCAAAGTCTGCGCTGTTGTGTCCTTCATTCCACGCGGGAACTATTTGGCTGCTGCGCTCGTTCCACCACTCTTCATACGAAATGTCAGGCATAGCTTCGATAAGCGAGATATCCACAGGAGCAAAATATCTTGCTACAGCGTGCTGAGCCACAAGGTAGATTATCCACTCCTCGTCCTCTCCCGTATTGAACGGCAGCTCGAAGATACGCAGCAGTCCGTCTCCGTCCCGCTTGCAGATAACAGGTTCAAACTTGTTGTGGTCTAGAATGTAGCTGTAACGGTCTTCCCAGTCTCTTTTCGGAGCTATGTGAGCGATCGTAACTGCATCATCTGTGTCACACACACCGCCCTCCATAGCGAAACGAAAAGGGTAATCGGTGTTTTTCTCAAGCTTAATGTCACGTCTTATCTGCGACCATGTCCAGCCCCAGTCGCCTATCTCCCAAACCTCGGCATTTCCGAAGCTCATGGTAACATAGGCTCTCGTTCCTGCATTGACTTCGTCGCCGTCTATCGACTGGCAGGTCTCGTCAAATCTAAAATCTCTTGCATTAAAATCAATTACTTTACTCATTTTTGATTCCTCCGTATTATTATCTACAGTCGGAGCGTGAGTAAATTTCAGACGTATGGTATGGTCGTCAGCATACTCTGCCCGACCGTTCTTAACAAGCCCCTTAGCCCTTTTCGGGTAGGTGGCTCCTATGATTCGTCCATTCACGTCTGTTACAATAACGTTTTTTTCTATGGGTGTCAGCCCCTTTGCAACAAAAGTAAATATTCAGTTTTGTGACCGCCGTTTTATTCTATGGGTGCCGTCCCCTTGCCACAATATGATTATAGCACATCATTATATATTTGTCAATATGTAATAGTGGAATTATTCACAATATTGAGCTAAAATATTATTCGGGCAGCAGCCAATGGAAAGGAAAGAAAAAGATGATAAAGCTTATCGCCACGGATATAGACGGCACTCTCGTGAACAAGAAAAAAGAGCTGCCGCCCGATTTTGATGAAGTTATAAAAGGTCTTAAAGAAAAAGGCATATCCTTCGCCGTTGCAAGCGGAAGGAGCATTTCCGCGCTGGAGGTTCAGTTTGCGCCTTATCTTGATGACATCTCGCTGATATGCGACAACGGCGCTCTTATAGTAGACCGCGGAAAGAAGCTCAGCTGTTCGGTCATGCCCAGGGAAAAGGTGATCCGCATAATCGACGTATGTGAGCAAAACGGCATGGTGCCTCTGCTCTGCACTCCCGGAATTACATACCTCGCGGACGCCGACAACGGCTACAAGAAGGAGGTAATGCTCTACTACAACCGCCGCCGGGTGATGAAAGACCTGAGACAGTATCAGGACGAGGTCACAAAGGTAGCCATTTACCAGGGCGACGGTATCGAAAAGCACGGTCTGGACATACTTCAAAGGGAGTTCGGCGATGAACTGAACGTGCAGCTTTCCGGCTTCTACTGGGTAGACATAATGAATCCGGGCATAAGCAAGGGCAGGGGCATAGAAGTATTACAGCACCGGCTCGGCGCGGATTATGAAAGCACTATGGCTTTCGGCGACTATCTCAACGATATAGAGATGCTCAACAGCGCCTATTACAGCTATGCTATGGAAAACTCCCACCCCTCGGTACACGCCACGGCAAATTTTGCCACCGGCAGCTGCGAGGATTTTGCAGTCACAAAGGAAATAAAACAGCTTGTTCTGAACTGAACATAAAAAACGGACGGGATATGCTCTCGTCCGTTTTTGTTCAATTGCTCAATTATCAGTCATCGTTTTCGTGAACGGTAAGATTCTTGGCTATAGCCCACTTCATGACTCTTATCTTGCTGCGGTCACTTCCCGTTTCGATAACCAGCGTATCGTCCTTTATAGAGAACACGATACCCACGATACCGCCGTTTGTTACTACCTCGTCGCCAACTTCAAGGGAGTCGCGCATTTCCTTTTCCTTCTTCTCCTGCTTCTTCTGAGGACGGATTATAAGAAAATAAAAGAACACAAGAATAAGCACCAGCATTATGATCGAAGACCAGCCGGCTGCTCCTGCCTGACCTGCTGAGGCGGTCAATATTGTGATAAGATCCATAACATTTATCTCCTTTTCATTCTTTCACGCAGACAGATACATATACTCTGCCTAATACCTAACCATTATATTTTACCACAACGTATATCTGTTTTCAATAGATTTAACAAAAAGTTTTCATATATAAAGCCCCGGAAAGACCGGGGCTTTTGGATCATTTATTCTTCAGATACTCGTCAATGGACGCGGCAGCTTTTTTGCCGGCACCCATAGCAAGTATTACGGTAGCAGCGCCTGTAACCGCGTCGCCGCCGGCGTATACGCCCTGCTGGGTAGTCTGATTGGTCTCCTCGTTTACCACCAGACAGCCGCGCTTGTTGGCTTCAAGACCGGGGGTGGTGCTTCTTATAAGCGGATTAGGAGATGTGCCGATAGCGATTATTACGGTATCAACGTCTATCACATACTCGCTGCCCTCGACAGGCACAGGACTGCGTCTGCCGCTCTGATCGGGCTCGCCAAGCTCCATTTTTATGCACTGGATACCGGTAACATTTCCGTTTTCGTCACCGAGTATCTTTGTGGGATTGTTGAGCAGTCTGAACTCAATGCCCTCTTCCTGAGCGTGATTGACCTCTTCCTTACGCGCCGGAAGTTCGTTGATAGACCTGCGGTAAACGATATAGACCTTCTCCGCGCCCAGACGCATAGCCGAACGTGCAGCGTCCATAGCGACATTTCCGCCGCCGACAACGGCAACAGCCTTGGACTTCATTATCGGAGTGTCGTATCCGTCGAGGAAAGCCTTCATCAGGTTTATTCTGGTGAGATACTCGTTTGCGGAGTAAACGCCCACAAGCGCTTCACCCTCGATACCCATGAATCTCGGCAGACCTGCGCCGGAGCCGACAAACACAGCTTCATAACCGTCGTCCATTATCTCGTCTATGGAAAGCACCTTGCCGATGACCATGTTGGTCATGATCTCGACGCCCAGATCTTTAAGACCTTCGATCTCCTTCTGAACGATAGCCTTGGGAAGCCTGAACTCGGGGATGCCGTAGCTTAAAACTCCGCCCGCAGTATGGAACGCTTCAAATACCGTGACCTTATAGCCCAGCTTTGCAAGATCGCCCGCACAGCTAAGTCCCGCGGGACCTGCTCCGATGACGGCGACTTTTTTGCCGTTGGGAGCGGGGACAGCGGGCTTTTCCATTTCGTCTGCGTGCTTCATGGCGTAGTCGGCGACAAAACGCTCAAGACGTCCGATAGCTACCGGCTCGCCGTTTTTGCCGCGGACGCACTTGCTTTCGCACTGACGCTCCTGGGGACATACTCTTCCGCTTATCGCGGGAAGATTGTTTGTAGACTTGATTATATCGTAAGCCTCGAGGAACCTGCCCTCACGCACCTTCTCGATAAACTCGGGAATACGCACGCTTACCGGACAGCCTGTTCTGCAAAGCGGATTCTTGCAGTTAAGGCAGCGGCTTGCTTCATTTATAGCCTCTTCCTCGGTATAGCCTAAGCATACTTCTTTGAAATTACGCGCTCTTACAAGAGGCTCCTGCTTGGCAACGGGGGTTTTTGTCGGCTGCATATTCGGCTTTACCATTATCTGACACCTCCCGTCAATCTGCATACATGAGTCTTTTCCTGGTTTTTATAGGTGGCATTTCTGCGCATGAGCTCGTCGAAATCGACTTTGTGACCGTCAAAATCGGGACCCTCTACGCAGGCGTAGCGTATCTTCCCGTCTACGGTAACACGGCAACCGCCGCACATTCCCGTACCGTCTACCATTATCGGATTGAGCGAAACGATAGTCTTGATGCCGTAAGGCTCGGTAGTCTTGCAGACAAACTTCATCATGGGAACAGGTCCTATAGCGATGACCTCGTCATAGCCGCGTCCGCTGTCGATAAGCTCCTTCAGCTTGTCGGTGACAAAGCCGTGGAAGCCCGCGGAACCGTCATCGGTGCAGAGATAGAAGCCGTTTGATACAGCTTTCATCTCCTCCTCAAGTATCACGATATCCTTGCTGCGGAAGCCCGCGATAACATCGACTTCGACGCCCATATTATAAAGCGTCTTAGCCTGGGGATAAGCGATAGCGCAGCCTACGCCGCCGCCTACAACAGCGACTCTCTTTACATCGCCGTACTCAGTCGCAACGCCGAGAGGCCCTACCACGTCAAGGATAGAATCCCCCGCATTGAGCCTTGCAAGATGCTGAGTAGAGCCGCCGATCGTCTGGAAGATTATAGTGATAGTTCCCGCCTCACGGTCATAGTCCGCGATAGTAAGCGGCACACGCTCACTGTACTCGTCTATCCTGTATATGATAAACTGCCCTGCTTTTGCTTTTTTTGCTATATAAGGAGCTTCGATATCCATGCGTACTACCGCATCGTTGAGCTCTTTCTTGTTCAGAATTTTAAACATCCAAATACCCTCCAATATCCATTTCACTTACGTTTACACTATATTATACAGCAATATTCAGCATATTTCAAGTGTTTTTTTCAATTTGTGAAATTTTTAGTAGTTATGACTGAAATCCGGGGGCGATATGATAATATTTTTCAATTGACGATCGCAGAGATAGCTTCTCTTTCGTCCAAAAAGCGCTGAGTATCCTTGCAAAACAGGCTGTCGTAGCTGTATATCGCAAATCCCGAGCACTTTTTATCGGCAGTAATATCTTCAATCTGTCTTGCGATTATCCCGGTATCGTTTATAAATTCGCTTTCCCTGTCTGCCTGATACAGTCCCAGCCCGCAGACGAGCTTTACGCTGTCGGATGTCATCATGCCTTCCCAGCGAAGCAGAGTCTCGGTGAAGGGGCAGACGGTATTGTAGTACCCGAAATATATCTGCGGACAGATATAATCCGCATAACCCGGCTCGGAGCACCATAGCTTTACATCGGCATACATCTGGTCCATATCGTTCTCTATGTTGCCCTGGGGCGAAATACCGAACAGGATATTTTCATCGACAGATTTGACAGCATTGTATATCTCGCTGACAAGCAGAGAACAGTTTTCCCTGCGCCATTCGGAAAGACCGCGGGAGCTGTCGTCTTTAAGGATAGCAGCAAAGGCCTGACTGTCAAAATACTCTTCCGTCGTCGGATAGAAATAATCGTCGATGTGTATGCCGTCAACATCGTAATTCTCGCAGATCTCCGCCGCGCCGTCTGCGATATAGCTGCGAAGCTCGGTTATCGCGGGATTTATCCAATAGAAATCGCTGTCATAGGGCTTGACGATATGCTGCGGGAAATCCTCGGGCGAAGCCCAGCAGCGGTACAGGATACTTTCTTCCGGGAAACGCTCCATTCCGGCGTCGTCTGAAAGTCTCATGGGATTTATCCAGGCGTGGAATGACAGCTTTTTCTCGTGGGCTGCCTTGACCATGATCCTCAGCGGATCGTAGACCGGCGTGCCTTCTTCTGTCGGGATATTCTGATTGATCGGATAGCTGGAGCTGAGATAGTACGAATCTCCGAAGGCTCTCACATGAACATAAACGGTATTGAGTCCCAGCGAGGAAATGTTATCAAAAGCCTGAGTAATGTTATCCTTGAACTGTTTTTCATCATCGGCAAGCAGTTCATCAAGATCGAGATAGCTTATCCAGACCGCCTTCTGCTGGTCATAATTCAGCGGAGTGTAAGTATTTTTGGTTTCAGTATCCTCCGCATCAGCGGTTTCCGTGATCGACGTGACCGGAGCCGGACTGTTCTGCTTTATCTCGGGCTTGTCCCCGATCTTTTTGCCGCAGGAACAAAACAGACAAAGCGCTGCGATAACTACAGCCGTACATTTTTTCATACTATCACCTCCATGCTAAGATATGCCTGTCCGAAAGCAAATATGCTTACGAAAAAAGCGGCAAAAGCCGCCTTTTCGTTATTTGTTGATCCTTATTTCAAGTCCACAGGTCTTACGGGATAAGACGGTTGATGTCTCTCGGGAACATGGGAACAAGCCGCTTTGCGTCTTGTTCCAAGAAATATCGTTTCGCGGTCAATGACCGCGATTTGCTTTGCAAACCACGATATTTTACGCCCACAGGTCTTACGGAATAAGACGGTTGATATCTCTCGGGAACATTGAGGTCTCACGGATGTTAGACTTGTTGAGCAGCTTCATCAGAAGTCTTTCAAGTCCTATTCCCAGACCGCCGTGGGGCGGCAGACCGTACTTGTGAGCGTCGAGGTAGCTCTTGAAGTCGGCGGGATCGAGTCCCTGTGCCTTCATCTTTGCCACCTGCTCGTCATAGTCGTGGATACGCTGACCGCCGGAGGTTATCTCCAGTCCGCGGAACAGCAGATCGAACTTGTATGCTTCCTTGGGATCCTCACGGCTGTTCATAGCGTAGAAAGGCGGCTTGGAGCTGGGGAAGTGAGTTACGAAGATGAAGTCGCTGCCGTACTTCTCCTTTGCATACTTACCGAGGTTCACCTCGTCCTCAGGATCGAGATCGAACTTCTTGCCGTTGCTGTTGGCATCGCCGCGCAGCAGCTTAATAGCGTCGATAAACTTGATCGAGGGTATTTCCTTTATCTCAGGAACATCTGCCTCGAGAAGCTTCAGCTCGTACTGATAGTTCTCCTTGATATACTCCATGATAAAGCGGAGCATAGCGGTCTCCATAGCCATTACGTCATACATACTGTCGATGTAGCCCATCTCGAAGTCAAGACCGATGTATTCGTTGATGTGACGGCTGGTAGCGTGCTTCTCGGCGCGGTATACGGGAGCGATCTCGTATACTCTGTTGAACACGCCCACGCAAGCCTGCTTGTAGAACTGAGGTGACTGGTTGAGGAATGCGTTCTTCTGGAAGTAGTCGAGGCGGAAGATGTTGGCGCCGCCCTCTGCGCCCTGTGCAACTATCTTCGGAGTGTGTATCTCGGTGAAGTTATTAGCCTTCATGAATACGTGCATACCGTGTACAAGACCCTCCTGGAGCTTGAAGATAGCACGCTCATAGGGGTTTCTCAGTGCAACTACACGATTGTCCAGCTTGGTGTCGATCATGCAGTTGAGCTTGCCCTGGGATATTTTCAGCGGCAGTTCATCGGCGGGAGTGCTGATAAGCTGTATAGCCGAGAGAATTATCTCAACGCCGTTCATGTCCTTGGGATTCTCTGCAACAGTACCCTTTACCCACACAAAGAAGCCCTCGCGCAGACCCTGTATGCTGTCGGCGCAGTCCTTCTCGCTGTAAACGGACTGAATGGTGCAGAAAGCAGTTCTCAGCACCACGAAGGTGACTCCAGACATCTTTCTGATACGATGAACGCAAGCCTTGAAGCTTACCTCTTTGCCCACATTGTTCAGAGCGTCGGAAAGAGTGAATTCATTTATAAGCTTGTCGGTGGAAACCATGACAAGATCGCCGTCGGCTGCGGGAACATACTTGTCGGGGTTCACATAGGGAGTGAGCTTTGAGGTATCGTTCTGCTCCTCGGAAGCATTGTCAGCTTCAGCGGTTTCGGAAGCGGCAGAAACGTTGTTCAGCTTATCCTCAAGAGCAGCCTTGATGATCTTGGGAGTAGCAGCGCCCTTCAGAGCCTTGGTACACTGACCCATGATAAAGCCGAACACCTTCTTCTCTCCGTTGGCGTACTGCTGTACCTGAGAAGCGTTGGCGGCGAGGATCTTGTCGATCTCGGCGTTGACCTTATCCATATCAACGGTGATGATGTAGCCGGCGTCCTTTGCGATCTGCTCGGGATCGCCTCCCTTTTCAGCCATGGTGCGGAATACAGCCTTGGCGTCGTTCTTGGAGATCTTCTCCTCGTCGGCGAGCTGTACCAGCTTGGCAAACTGCTCGGCGGTGAAGTTCATGCTGTTCATGTCTATCTCGCCTAAGTTTATGCGGCGCATGAGCTCGGTGAGGATAAACGCGGAAACAGACTTGGGGCTGTTGTATACCTTGAGAGCCTCGTCAAAGAAGTCGGAGATAGGCTTGTTGTTCACAAGTATCTGGGCGTCTACCTTTGACAGCTTGTAATCGTCGGTGTATCTTGCAAGACGCACATTGGGCATCTCGGGAAGCTTTGCTCTGATCTCGGCAAGCTGCTCGTCGGAAAGGTTCACCTGAAGGATATCAGGCTCGGGGAAGTAACGATAATCGTGAGCGTTCTCCTTGGTACGCATACTCTTGGTAGCATCACGGTTGGCGTCATAGCGGCGGGTCTCCTGGATGACCTTCTTGCCGGCTTCCAGAAGCAGAGCCTGTCTGCGCTCCTCGTACTTGATAGCACGTCCTACCGACTTTATGGAGTTAATGTTCTTGATCTCCGCACGTGTACCGAATTCCTTATCGCCCGGCTTCATTATGGAGATATTTACATCGCATCTGAGAGAGCCCTGCTCCATTTTACAGTCGCAGACGCCCGCATACTGCAACAGCAGAGAGATCTGCTCAACATAAGCCATAGCCTCTTCCGCGGAATTCATATCCGGCTCGGAAACTATTTCTATCAGCGGGATACCGCAGCGGTTGTAGTCAGCAAGAGATACGCCGTTGTAGTCGTCATGTACCAGCTTGCCCGCGTCCTCCTCGAGGTGGACGTGGTTTATGCGGATATTCTTCTTCTTGCCGTTTACCTCTATTGGGATAGCTCCGGGTCCGATGATCGGATAGTAGAGCTGGGATATCTGATAAGCCTTGGGCAGATCGGGATAGAAGTAGTTCTTTCTGTCGAATACAGAGAACTTGTTTATCTCGCAGCCGAAAGCGTAGCCCGCCTTTACTGCATACTCTACCGCAGTCTGGTTGAGGACAGGCAGAGTACCGGGCATACCGGTGCAGACGGGGCAGCAGCGGGAGTTGCGCTCGCCGCCGAACTCTGCGGAGCAGCCGCAGAATATCTTGGTCTTAGTAAGAAGCTCAGCGTGGATCTCAAGACCAATGACTGTAATATACTTTTCCATTTGTCTTTCCTCCTTACTTGAGCTTGGGAGCTGCCGCTGTAAATGTCTTTTCAAATGCGTCAGCTACCTGTAAAACTGTCTGCTCGTCATACTTCCTGCCGATTATGCTCATGCCGATAGGCATACCGGCGGCGTTGTATCCGCAGGGAGTAGATACAGCGGGCAGACCCGCGATGTTTACGGTAACGGTGCAGATATCAGCCTGATACATCTTGACAGGATCGGATACCTGCTCCTCGGGACGGTAAGCAACGGCGGGAGTCGTGGGTGTGAGTATAGCGTCGCACTTCTCGAACAGAGCGTCATACTCTGCGCGGATCACCTGTCTCAGCGCCATAGCCTTGCCGTAGTAAGCATCATAGTAACCACTGGACAGCGCGTAGTTTCCGAGAAGGATACGTCTCTTGACCTCGTCGCCGAAGCCTTCGCTCCTGGACTTCTTTATCAGCTCCTCATAGCTGTCTGCCTCGGCGGTGCGGTGACCGTACTTGATACCGTCGTATCTCGACAGGTTGGAAGCAGCCTCAGCGGAGGATATCAGATAGTAAGCAGGAACAGCATACTTGAGGGACGGCATGGAGCAGTCGATAAGCTCCGCGCCCAGCTCCTTGTACTTTTCGGCAGCTGCAAGAACGCTGTCTCTGATCTCAGCGTCGATGCCCTCGCCGTAGAACTCCTTGGGGAGCGCAAGCTTCATGCCTGCAAGGGGCTTGCCCAGCTTTGCGGTGAAATCGGGCACTTCGTTACGTGCGGTAGTTCCGTCATGGATATCAAAGCCGCAGAGGTGGTTGAGTATCAGAGCACAGTCCTCAGCGGTGTGTGCGATAGGTCCTATCTGGTCAAAGGAGCTTGCGAAAGCCACAAGACCGTAACGGGACACGCGGCTGTAGGTAGGCTTCAGACCCGTCACGCCGCAGAAAGCCGCCGGCTGTCTGATAGAGCCGCCGGTGTCGGATCCGAGTGCAGCGGTACAAAGCTCTGCCGCAACGGCAGCTGCCGAGCCGCCCGACGAACCGCCGGGTACGCAGTCGGTGTTGTAGGGATTGCGGGTCTTGGCAAATGCCGAGGTCTGGGTGGAGCCGCCCATGGCGAACTCGTCCATGCTCACCTTGCCCAGCATAACGATATTCTGGTCATTGAGCTTTTCCATAACGGTGGCATTGTAAGTCGGCACAAAGTTTTCAAGTATCTTTGAAGCGCAGGTAGTCCTTACGCCCTCGGTGCAGATGTTATCCTTTATAGCCATAGGTATTCCGGTGAGGGGCTTAGCCTCGCCCGCGTCTATAAGCTTCTGCGCCGAATCTGCCTGCTGCATGGCAAGCTCCTCGGTAACGGTGATGAAAGCCTTTATTTCGCCGTCACGCTTTTTTATATTTCCGATATATTCTTCCGCCAGCTCACGCGCAGAGACCTTTTTGCTGTCAAGGGCTTCACGCTGCTCGCGGACAGTCTTAAATTCGCTCATTGTTTCACTCCCCTATTTATTCAACGACCTTAGGCACAACGAAAGCGTTGTCCTGATTTACAGCGTTCTTCAGAACCTTTTCGGTAGGCATGGAGGGCTGCTTGTCATCAGTCCTGAGCTTGTCATAGAATACGTCATGATTATCCTTATGGGCGTCATACTCAACGTCTATAGCCTTTACGCCGTCCATAAGCTCGATAATATCGGTCATTTCCTCTGCGGTCTTAGCAAGTGCCTCGTCGGTAAACTCAAGCTTGCCCAGCTCCGCGAGATATTTTACCATTTCAAGATCCATATCAGCTTTTCCTTTCTGTTTATTGGGTCATTCGGGCGCACCTATGGTGCACTGACCCACACTAACAATTTATTATACTATATTTCTTTCTGCTTTTCAAGTGCTTTCATGAATTTGTAATAAAAATTCATAATTATCCTTGTAATATACTTATATAGAAAAATATTACGCTATTGACTTGGTATTTAAAATGTGATATAATATATATAAATATTGGTCTTAAAGATAATTTTTTGTACATTATGTGCTTTTATATTGATCTAGGAGATGATTCTGCATGAAAAATAAGACTATAACCGTCGGTGGACTCGAGATACCTTTTTCCCTTGGCGACGAGTTCTACACGATCCTCGAACCGGACAGAAGGATTAGATATGACGATCATTTTCAGTTCAAGGTAGTGGGTCCCGACACCGTTGAGGGTCTGCTTATCCAGCATGACGGCATATACATCGTAAGATATGACGATGTGCTTATCCCGATCATTGAGATATTCAAATCAAGCGATGACGCCGAGGAATTTATCAACTCGCTCGGGATAAACAAGCTCCCCTTCAGGGAAAACGACAAGGTCTACACCCCGAAGGGCGAGGATACGATCAGCTGTTTATCCATAGACTTCGACAGAAGAAAGCTGCTTATCCATACCGAAAAGAACTACACCTTTACCATGGAGGAATGGGGAGACACGGTTTCCTTTGACCCGACAGAGACCGAATAACACCAAAGGCAAGCTTTAGGGCTTGCCTTTTTTATACCAACCCCAGCGCACTCTTAGCCAGCATATCCACCATGTCGTTGTACTTGTCGCCCGAGTGACCCTTTACGTGTACGAAGCGGACGTTCAGCCTGTCCTTGACGGAGTTGTAAAAGCGGACGTACTCCTTTGTGCCGTCCTTGTTGGCTTTCCACTCTCCCAGCGCCCACTTGGATATGCCCTCGTAATCGTAGTAGATCATGACGTCGGTGATACCGTTGTCAAGGCAATACTGCATAGCCGCCATAGAGCCCTTGATCTCCCCTGCCACGTTGCGCATGGCGGCAAGTGCGGGATCGCTGAACGCCTTGCTGTCGGTGTACTCCCCGCCGTCGGTCAGCACCACCATGCCGTAGGAAAACATACCCGAATGCTTATCAAAGCTGCCGTCAACGTATATCTTTACCTTGATGTCCTCGTCGGACTCCGAGCCTGCGGCGGCGGCAGTCGAGCCGTTCATGTACTCCTCTGCCTGTGCCATAGTGGTAAAGCTCTTGAACACCGCCGACGGGAACCCGGAGGTCTGCTTCTGACACTCCGCCCAGGTCTTGTATATCCCCGGCTCTCTGCCGACTTTTACTGCATAGAATTTCTGTTTCGCCATAGTTTTAGTCTCCTTTTTCAGAATCCTTCGACATTCCTCTGCTTGCGCACCGCGATACGCTTCTGTGCGCCCTCGTATTCTATCTGCTCGGAAATGGTGACGGGCTTTATGCCGTAGTCTATCGGGATAGGTCTGCCGTTGTCGTCTACGCGGACGCAGGTAAGGTAGGCGTGATTTATCGCTCGGCGTATGCCCGAGGGCTTGTCCTCAACGTAGGTATCGACCCGGACTTCCATTGACGTCCTGCCCACGTATGTGACCTTTGCTATCAGCACAACGATATCGTTGATGTATGCGCCGTGCTTGAATTTAAGGCTGTCCACCATAAGAGTGACCACATTCGCGCCGCAGTGCCGCATTCCCGCGACTCCCGCCGCTTCGTCTATCCATTCCATAAGCCGCCCGCCGAACAGGCGGCTGCCGCCGTTGATGTCGCGGTACTGTATCAGCTTGGTTATCTCGGTCAAAGAATCATCGCAGGTCTTGTATCCCTTGGGGTAGTTCATTTTAATGCACCTCTCTGAAAAAATCTTGACATATTTATTTTATCATACTTCATTCAAAAAAGCAATAGCGCCGATATTGTGAATTTTTTTTGAAACCGCTTGACAAACCTTTTTGCAAGTGATAATATAGATGTAATATAATAATTGTAAAGCTATGAAGAGAAAGCAGCTGTTGTTTATTCGAGCCATTCCAGAGAGTATCTCCCCGGCTGAAAGAGATACACAGGTTTCGGGACAGTCTGTACCGTTCTCCGAGCGCGCCTAATCAGCGACGGATAAGCTCCGTTAAAGGCTTTGCACCGTAGTGGCGGTGTGTGAGAGGTGCCGGTATCCCGGCATGAATGCGGGTGGAACCGCGGCTTTATGATAACAAGTCGCCCCGAAGATCTTTACAGGGTCTTCGGGGCTTTTTTATGGTGGATAATATGCTTGCATTAAGACGAACTTTGGCGGTGATCTGTCTGATACTTTTCACCGGCTGCGACGCTTTTTCGGGACTGCTGATCTATGCGTCGGTAAACGGAAAGATCACCTATTATCTGGGACTGCTGATCTTTATCCCGGTATTTATCGTATCCTACTGGTTCTCGACTTTTTTTTCACAGCTTACCGCCGGGAAAGTTAAAGGAAAACGTATAATACCAAAATGGTTCAGGAATATAGTTATATTCGTTTCTAATCTGGTAAGCTTAGGATTGCTGGGCTTCTGGGGATACATCTACATCAATCAGTCGATGTATACACCGGAAAACGAGCTTCCCATTCAGACATAGTTAATAATTGCTGCTCCGGTGAGATACCGGGCAGAGAATAATATCAAAGAAAGGAAATGATCAACATGATCAAGCTGACACTGAAAGACGGCAGCATACGCGAGATCGAGTCCGCAATGCCTGCTTCCGAGATCGTCAAGGGCATAGGCATGGGTCTGTACAAGGCTGCCTGCTGTGTAAAGATAAACGGTGAGGTCAAAGATCTTCGCACCGTTATCGACTCCGACTGCGAATTTGAAGTCCTGACCTTTGACTCCAAGGCAGGAGCGGAAACCTTCCGCCACACCGCCGCACATCTTATGGCTCAGGCTGTAAAGAACCTCTACCCCGAGGCGAAGCTCGCAAGAGGTCCCGCCACCGAGTCGGGCTTCTACTACGATTTTGAGGTGGAAAAGCCCTTCTCTCCCGAGGATCTGAACAAGATCGAGGCTGAGATGAAGAAGCTTGCAAAGGAAGGCTACGAGCTGGAGCGCTTCGAGCTTCCCGTTGACGAGGCTGTAAAGCTCATGGAGGAGCGCGGCGAGAAGTACAAGGTAGAACTTATCCACAAGCATGACGATCTGGGCGAGAGCCTCAGCTTCTACAAGCAGGGCGACTTTATCGACCTCTGCGCGGGTCCTCACATCATGAATGTTTCCGTTATCAAGGCTGTAAAGCTGCTCTCCTGCACCGGCGCTTACTGGGGCAAGGCTGAGGACGGTATACAGCTTTCCCGTATCTACGGTACCGCATTCCCGAAGGCTTCCCTGCTGGAGGCTCATCTGAAGGCTCTGGAGGAAGCAAAGCTCCGCGATCACAACAAGCTGGGACGCGAGCTTGAATACTTCACCACCGTGGACTACATTGGTCAGGGTCTGCCTATCATGCTGCCAAAGGGCGCTAAGGTCATCCAGACTCTCCAGCGCTGGATAGAGGACGAGGAATACAAGCGCGGCTATCAGCTCACCAAGACTCCTTACATGGCTAAGCGCGATCTTTACAAGATCTCTGGTCACTGGGATCATTACCGCGACGGTATGTTCATCTTCGGCGATCCCGACGACGAGACAAAGGAATGTTTTGCTCTGCGTCCTATGACCTGTCCCTTCCAGTATCAGGTGTTCCTCAACCGCAAGCGCAGCTACCGCGATCTTCCTATGAGACTGGGCGAGACCTCTACCCTTTTCAGAAACGAGGACAGCGGCGAGATGCACGGTCTTATCAGAGTGCGTCAGTTCACCATTTCCGAGGGACATCTTATCCTGCGTCCCGAGCAGCTGGAGGAAGAATTCAGAGGTTGTCTCGACCTTGCCAAGTATTGTCTTGAGACTCTCGGTCTTGCCGAGGACGTTACCTACCGCTTCTCCCAGTGGGATCCTGCCAACCCGAATAACAAGTACGAGGGCACCAAGGAGCAGTGGGACGAGGCTCAGGCTACCATGAAGAAGATACTCGACAACATCGGTCTTGACTACGAGATCGGCATTGATGAGGCTGCCTTCTACGGTCCTAAGCTGGATATCCAGATGAAGAACGTATACGGCAAGGAAGATACTCTCATCACCATTCAGATAGATATGCTGCTTTCCAAGAAGTTCGGCATGGAGTATGTTGACACCGACGGCAAGATGAAGAATCCTTACATCATTCACCGTACATCAATGGGCTGCTACGAGAGAACTCTTGCGCTGCTTATCGAGAAGTATGCGGGCGTGCTGCCGCTGTGGCTTGCTCCCGAGCAGGTGCGTATCCTGCCTATCAAGCCGGAGCACAACGAGTACGCGAAGGCATTTGCCGACAAGCTTTCCAACGCCGGTATGCGCGTGACCGTTGACGAGGAGGATTCCAACATCGGTCCCAAGATCAAGAAGGGCAGAAACGACCGTATCCCCTATCTGCTGATCTGCGGCGACAACGAGGTGAACGACAACACCTTCACGGTACGCTCCCGCAAGGAGGGCGAACTTCCCGCCATGCCTGCCGACGAGCTGTTTACCAAGCTTATCACCGAAGTAGCTACCAAGGCTAAGTAAAAAAATAGCAGGGATCTGAAGGCATAAACGCTGCGGATCCCTGCGTTTTTTATAGGAGAAATTCAAGCTCTAGGACACATATCACCACAACGATATACTGTCGCAGCAGGTATCGTGGGAAACGATCGAGAGCTTTCTCGGATAAAAGAAGCGGACAGCCGAAAACTGTCCGCTTTTGCTTTAGATCTTAATATGCCTGTAAGCCGCCCGGTCTACTGATATGTGTTCTCCGTCTGGAAGACGTTTGAATATATGATCGGACGGTCGGTAAGTGGAGGTACGCCTTTCAGTCTGAAAAGTCTGCTTAATGTGACAAACTCATACCCCTGCTCCGCGAGCCTTGGCAGAACGAACTGCAAGGCTTCTACCGTTGCGTAGTTGTCGTCCTGATCGTGGAGCAGAATGATACCGCCGTCCTCAGCTTTTTCCAGCAGACCGTTTATCCGCTGTTCAACTGTGACCGACTTATCCCAGTCATCGACTCTCCTGCCGCATATGAACGGCTTGTCTATGGTGTCGAACATCAGCTGATCATATGCTATGTAGGGCGGACGGAAAAACCGCGTCTCCTCACCGATGACTGAACGTATCCTTATGTCGGTCATTTCTATCTCGTCAGCGATCTGCTTTGCCGTGAATTTCGTCATATCCGAATGGGTAAGCGAATGGGAGTCTATCTCGTGACCGTTCAGATGCACATACTTCATCACCTTCGCGGACGCGTCATTTATATTGTTCCCGACAACGAAAAATGTCCCCCGCCCGCCGTATTTCTCAAGGATTTCCGCCACAAGGGGCGTCACCGTTGTGTTAGGTCCGTCGTCAAATGTAAAGGCTATGTGTTTGTCAGACATTGTCATTCTCCTTTAAGATCATTTCCGCCAGGCGCATATCCTCGGGAGTGGTCAGTTTAATATTTTCCGAACAGCCCGTAATAAGCGAGACCGGAAGTCCCGCAAGGATAAACACGCTGGCTGTATCTGTCACGGCATCGCACTGCTCCGGAGTAAGTGCCTTATACGCAGAAACAAGCGTTTTCAGCCGGAAGGTCTGCGGCGTAAGCGCCCGGAACAGCTTGGAACGGTCTGCAATACTGTCAATATGCTCTCCCTTTTCGGAATACAGCAGAGTGTCTGTAGACGGCAGGCAAACAGTCGCGCCGTCACAGCTTTCCATGGCATTTATGCTGTCCCTTATTTCCTTTTGCGAGACAAAAGGTCTTACGCCGTCATGGGTAAGAATGATATCGCTGTCCGAAATTTCGTACTCGTTTGTGATCTTTTTGATTATCCTGCGGATAGTATCGTCACGGTTCATACCGCCGGCGAGGATCGAAATGTGCGAGCTGTCCAGCCCGGCGTCATCACACATGGAATGAAGCTCTTCTACCCAGTCCTTGTGAACGCCGATGTATACTTTATCCGTCTCCGGACAGTCGAGAAAACGCTCTATTGTGTGTATCAGTACGGGTCTGTCGCCGAGTGTCAAAAACTGCTTCGGGCGGTCAGCGCCCATACGTGAGCCTGTCCCCCCGGCAACAATAGCGGCAAATATCATGAACATATCCCCTTTCGGATATTTGTTTTTTTTTAATTATAACATATCCTCTCAGATTTTTCAACTATTATATATAAAAAACTCTTGACTTTTCTTTTATGCTGGGATATAATTAAACTGAGCATATATTTTTTTACACCAGCGATCCTGCGCTTTTATAGAAAGGAATCACAATGGTCTCATTATACTACGATATCGTCACAGCAGCTTCAATGGTGCTGTGTCTTATATATATGTTTATCTGGCACAAGCATTTTGATGTGCATATAACGCTTTTGTACGTCCTTGTACCAATATCGAACATCGGTTATTACCTCTATTCAAAAAGTACTACCATTGAAGAGATCATTTTATCTATCAAGATCACATACATCGGCGGCTGTTTCAACATACTCCTGATAATGCTGACGGTATTCAGTCTCTGCAATATCAAGATACAACGCTGGCTGAGAGTGCTGTTTGCATCTATCAGCATGATCGTGTTCATCTCTGCCATGACTATAGGCAGCAGCGATTTTTTCTACAAAAAGATCTCCTTTGTAAACGACGACGGATATTTAAAAGTGCATAAGGAATACGGATTTATGCATACTGTATTCTACTGCATGGTAATAATTTACTTCATGCTGAGCGTCGGCGCGATGATATACAGCTATTTCAAGAAAAAACAGGTGTCGCGCAAGATGATCTACCTGCTTTTCTTTCCCGCTTTGGTCTCTATGATAAGCTTCTTCGGCGGACGTCTGACAGGCAGCAAGATAGAACTTATCCCTGCCGCATTTGACCTGGCGCTGGTGATGTATCTGATAATAATATACAATATCAGCATCTATGATGTTACGGAGACCGCGATAGATTCTCTGGTGCAGACGGGAGACACGGGATTTGCTTCCTTCGACTTCAAGCTTAATTATCTGGGAAGCAACGAGACCGCAAAGAGGATACTCCCCCACCTCCAGGAGCTCACCGTAGATAAGCCCTTAGACACCGAGACTGAGACGGGCGGGCTGATACACAAATGGATCACAGATTACGAGGACAGCGAGAATAACGATCAGGCGTATTTCAAGGCAAACGACAAGACCTATCTTGTGGATATAAGCTATCTTTACAGCGGCAAGCGCCGCCGAGGATATCAGCTGTTCTTCAAGGATGACACAAAGAACCAGCAGTATATCTCACTTATCAACCGATACAACACAGACCTCCAGAATGAAGTGGCTGAAAAAACCAAGTCGATACTTGAAATGCATGACAATCTTGTTATGGGCATGGCGACTATGGTTGAAAGCCGCGACAATTCTACCGGCGGTCATATCAAGCGCACCAGCGAGGGCGTGCGTATGCTGGTAGACGAGATAAACAAGGACGATTCGCTCATTCTCTCTGAGGATTTCTGCAAGAATATCATCAAGGCTGCGCCTATGCACGATCTCGGGAAGATCGCCGTTGACGACGCGATACTCCGCAAGCCGGGACGCTTTACCGACGAGGAGTTCGAGATCATGAAGACCCACGCTGCCGAGGGCGCACATATAGTTCATGAGATATTAAAGGGCACCGATGATATCGAATTTCATCATATTGCCGAGAATGTCGCTCATTACCACCACGAGCGCTGGGACGGCTCCGGCTATCCAAAGGGACTCAAGGGCGAGGAGATACCGCTTGAAGCCCGCATAATGGCTATCGCTGATGTGTATGACGCCCTTGTCAGCAAGCGTGTCTACAAGGAAAAGATGTCCTTTGAAGAGGCAAACGCCATTATCATGGAGGGCATGGGCAAGCACTTCGACAAGAGCCTGGAGAAATACTATGTTGCGGCAAGACCTCATTTAGAGGCATACTACAGCAGTCTGGAGCAATAATGATACAAACATATCCCCGCTTTCACGGCGGGGATAATTTCTTTTTATCTGCGGCAGGTATTATAGCCAAAATTGCTTGACAAACTATATAGAATAAGGTATAATATAATTTAAGATACATGGTATCTGATACACATAACGACCGGACAATAATTTTTTACAACAGAAAGGAAATGAACATGGATTACAGTTATTTTTCAGACGGCTATTCAGCTGCGGTAACACTTTTCTCCTGGGTCATCAGACTTGCTATTTGGGGCGTTGTGGGATATGTCATGGGCAAAAAGGCTAAAGAAGTAGGTCTGAGCTTCGGAGTATATTTCGCCCTTACCTTCCTGCTCGGCGTGATCGGACTTGTTATCTCTATAGTCAAGATCAACAACCAGAAGAAGATGATGGGTATTTATCAGCAGCAGAATATGTATAATAACCAGTACGGACAGAACCAGTATCAGCAGCCGTACCAGCAGAATCAGAATCCTTATCAGAATAACGCAAATCCGTATGGTGCTGCGCAGAATCCCTATCAGAACCAGCAGGCTAATCCTTATCAGAACCAGCAGGCTAATCCTTATCAGAACCAGACTGCCAATCCGTATCAGCAGCAGTCTGCAACATATCAGGATCCCCAGCATAGCGCTTACACGAATCCGTATAATTCACAGCCCGCTGCAACAGGCTATGACAATCCTAACGGCCCGGCATCTACATTCGGCATGAGCTTTACCTGCAAGGAATGCGGTAATGTTCAGAGCACCGCCGGATTCTGCAAGGTCTGTGGTGCAAAGCTCTGATAGAATGATGACCTCCGTCTGTAAATAGCGGGAAAGGATTTTTATAAAATGATCGGATACATAGATATAAGCGGCAAATGGAAAGCTGCTCTGGACAAGGAACAGACTGGTATCGCTCCGGCATATGACAGCGAGATCGAGCTTCCCTCGACTACTTCATTTGCAGGTCTGGGTGAAGAAAACACCGAGAGAGAGACCGGGTTTCTCACCGACGCACACAAATTCGAGGGTGACGCCTGGTTTACAAGGAATGTAGACCTGACTCCCGCTGCGGGAAAGACCGCCAGGGTCTTTTTTGAGCGCACCCGTATGACCAGGCTTTTCATCGACGGAAAAGAAGCCGGCAGCTGCAAAAGTCTTACCACGCCCCATGTCTATGATATCACATCTTTTGTTTCTCCGGGCGAGCACGAGATAACCGTCTGCGTATCCAACAAGGGCTACCCTACAGCCGGCGGACATCTTACATCGCAGGACACACAGTCCAACTGGAACGGCATAACAGGCGAGATGTCTGTAAGGCTTTACGGTTCAGCTTATGCAGATGATGTGAGAGTTTATCCCCTCACCGATGAAAAAGCATTCAGGATCTCAGCAAGGATACTCGGGAAAGAAAGCGGCAAGGCTGTGATCTCAGCCGAAAGCTTCAATGCGCCCGAGGGCAAGGCTGCGCGTATCCCGGAGCCGGTCACTGTGCTTTACAACGGCGGGGAGCTGCTTGTCACGCTGCCGCTGGGCGATGACGCGCGCTTCTGGGACGAGTATTCGCCTGAGCTTTACCGGATAACCATTGAGACAGAGGGTGACAAGACATCTGTTACCGCCGGTCTGCGTGAATTTAAGGCGGACGGCGATAAATTCTACATCAACGGAAGAAAGACCTTCCTGCGCGGAAAGCATGACGGGATGATATTCCCCAAGACAGGCTACGCACCGACAGATTTGGAAAGCTGGCTCAGAGTGCTGGGCATATCAAAGTCATACGGCATGAATCACTACAGATTCCACACCTGCTGCCCGCCGGCTGCTGCCTTTGAAGCCGCAGATATGCTGGGCATATACATGGAGCCGCAGCTGCCCTTCTGGGGCACTATACAGGCTCCCGGCGAGGAGGGCTTCAATAAAGAGGAGCAGGAATACCTTATTGCCGAGGGATACAGAATGATGAAGGAGTTCGGCAATCACCCGTCATTCTGCATGATGTCGCTGGGTAACGAGCTTTGGGGCTCTCAGGAAAGGCTCAATGACATTCTTGCCGAATATAAAAGATCCGACAGCAGACATCTGTACACACAGGGCTCTAACAACTTCCAGTGGTTCCCGTCTGTGCTGGAGAATGATGATTTCTTTGTGGGTGTGCGCCTTGCGAATGACAGGCTTATCCGCGGCAGCTATGCTATGTGTGATGCTCCGCTGGGGCACATACAGACCGACAAGCCTTCGACTCTTCACGATTATGACAGCATGATAAGACCGGTAAGATCGGCTGAAAGCACCGAGGCTTCATCAGACGGCACAGTACAGATACAGTACGGAACAACAATGAAAACAGTCAAGGCTGCCGAAGCCGATGCGGATTTTATTCCTAAAGTGCCTATCGTAACTCACGAGATAGGACAGTTCGAGACATTCCCGAACTTTGACGAGATAGAAAAGTACACCGGACCTCTGAAGGCGCGTAACTTTGAGATATTCCGCGAACGGCTCGAAAAGCGCGGACTTCTCCCGCTCTGGAAGGACTTGTTTGATGCCTCCGGCGCGCTTGCCGTGGAGTGCTACAAGGAAGAAATGGAGTCGGTGTTCCGCTCAAAACTGCTCGGCGGTTTCCAGATACTTGACATTCAGGATTTCTCGGGACAGGGAACGGCGCTTGTCGGCGTGCTTGACGCTTTCATGGACGAGAAGGGTATCTGCTCCCCCGGAGAGTGGCGCGAGTTCTGTAATGATGCGGTACTGCTTGCAAGATTTGACGGATACTGCCTTGAGGCGGGTCAGAGCTTCTCCGCAAAGCTTTCGCTTACAAATTTCCGCCCCGAGGGGATAGCCGGCAGAAAAATGACAGCTGTTATTACCGGAGAATGCGGCAAGGAGCTTGCCCGCACCGAAACAATTGTTCCCGACAGCAAAGACAATTATATTGAGCTCGGGGAGATCGGGTTTACCGTACCGCCGGTGAAAAAAGCGAGACGTTTCAGCTTTACGCTCACCCTTGAAGGCACAGATATCCGCAACCACTACACGCTTATGGCGTATCCTAAACTTGAAAGCGTTGATATCGAAGGCGCGTACATCTTCACTTCTGAAAATGACGAAGCAAGAAAGCTTATGCAGAAGGGAAAGACGGTGCTTATCACTCCGGACATTACCGGTGATGACTTTGTAAAGAGGTCTGTGGAAGGCTTCTGGTGTCAGGACTTCTGGTGCTACCCGATGTTCTCGGCTATATCGGACATGATGAACAAGCCGCGCCCGGTGGGTACCATGGGACTTCTTATTGACAACAAGCACCCTGCGCTTGCGGACTTCCCTGCCGAAAAGTATTCGGAGCCGCAGTGGTGGGATATAGTCATGAACTCCCGAAGCGAGATCCTTGACGGCAGCGCAGACGGTAAAAACGTCATAATAAGAACGATAGACAATTTCGACAGATGCCATGATCTCGCACTTATGTATGAGTACAGCTGCGGGAACGGCAGGGCGATCGTTCTCAACGCGGATATTCAGAAAATAGCAGAGTCGCCGGAAGGACGTCAGTTTGTCTCCTCGGTGATCGAATACATAAAAAACTGTAACAGATAAAAAAGAAAACAAAAGAAGGACAAAAAATGACAGCAAACAATAAAAAGATCAGCAATAAACAGAATAAGCAGATCATGGCACTTGAGATCGTTTTGCTTATACTTTTTACAGCTGCTGTAGCAGTGCTGGGAATACTGCTTTATAAAAATATGCACAAGAAAAGCCCAAAAGATCAGGACTCTTCACAGGCAGACAGCTCCAGCGTTATTGAGGTGATACCGGAGGACGCGGCAGATATCTCGAAGCTTTCGGAGCATTTCACTTATATCTCCCTTGACGAGTCATACAAAAACACGGGACTTCTTTGCATAGGCGAGAACGCTCCCGCAGCTTCCAAAGGAGATCTTCAGCCGGTATACAATGCGGTGTTTGACAAAAACGGATTGCAGATAGCTTCTGTCAGGGACGCCAAGATCACCTGTCAGAGCGATATGATAATCCCGCTCAACGATATGCTGATAGATTTCTACTCCGAGACGGGGCTTCGCACTATCATGATAGACCGCGCGTTTGTCGGCGAAAGCAATACTGTAGAATACGAGCCGGAGGAGACATCGGAAGAGGAAAACGATGACGGCGGATTCTACGATCCCGACGGCAACTACATAACCTTCGGATACACCGATGAAAACGGCGTGTTCCACGATGACGGTTACTATGACAGTTACGGCAACTACATGGGCTACGGCTACTATGACAGCGACGGCAACTACACACCCTATGAGGAAATGGCAGCTGCAAACAACACCGATGTAGAGACAGTAAGCAGCACCGAAAAGTCAGAACCCGCGCCCGAATGTGCCGGTCACGATGACGGGTATTCTCTGGATCTCAGTCTCTATTTCAAGGATAAAGGCAAAACAACAGCCTTCGACGGAACGGAAGATTACAGCTGGTTTGCAGAAAACTCCTGGAAATACGGATTTATCCTGCGCTATCCCGAGGGCAGAGATGACATCACCGGCTCCGCATATATGCCGGCTCATTTCAGATATGTCGGCAGGACGGCGGCGAGAGTCATTCATGACAACGATATTACTCTTGACGAGCTTGACAGCTTCATGCAGGACTATAATTATGATTCTCCGCTTACCGTCAACTCTCTGGAGGGAACGGCTATATTCTATTCGATCGCCGATTCCGGCCTTGAGACCACCGATATCCAGGTGCCTGCTGACAGCGAGGGAAATGCTCTTTCCTATAAAGTAAGCGATACCGGAAACGGAAGATATCTTATTACGGTGCTGCTTCCCGAGGAATACGTTATAAAGAACGGCGAAGCACAGGCGGTGACAGATACCGACAGTTCCGGAACAGATGTGAGTGAGATCACAGAATAACAAGAGGTGTTTTATGGATACAATAGAGCTTAAAGTGGATTACAAAAAAGCAGGTCTTGAGCCTTCGGATATGCAGCCCACTCTTACCTGCGTGATACCGCCCAAAAGCGAGGAAATGGGCAAACGCGGACGCGGCGCTCTGCTTATCTGTCCCGGCGGCGGATATGACTACTGCTCAGACCGTGAGGCTGAAACGGTAGCCTACAGGTTCTCCGGCGCGGGCTATGCCTGCTTCGTGCTGAGGTATTCGGTGGTAAACAAGAGGTTCCCCACTTCCCTGCTGGAATGTGCGGCGGCAGTAAAGTATATCCGCGAGAACGCCGAACAGCTGGACATAGACCCGAACAGGATATTCGTTCTCGGCTTCTCTGCCGGCGGACACCTTGCCGCAAGCATGGCGAACCTCTGGTCAAGCAGCGTACTTACAGACACACTCGGCTGTGATGCCGAAACGCTCAAGGTCAACGGTTCGATACTTTGCTATCCCGTCATTCTCTCCGATCCAGCGCTTACCCACGAGGGCTCTATCGCCAACCTCATCGAGCATAAGCATGACCCGGAGCTGAGAGGATTCGTGTCCATGGAAAAGCGTATTTCCGACAAGACACCGCCTACATTCCTGTGGCACTGTGCCGACGACGGCTGCGTGCCTGTGGAGAACTCGCTGTACTACGCTTCGGAGCTTTCAAAGCAGAAGATCCCCTTCGAGCTTCACGTATATCCCTGGGGAGGGCACGGGCTTTCACTTGCCGATCGTTCCACCGCCTCCGGCGAATGGCATATCCAGCCTAAAGTTGCGGTGTGGGTAAAAGCCTGCCTGGACTGGATGGAGACTATAGGTTATACTAATCCCTAAAAGGTTAGTAGACAAAGATCGGTGCTGACGGATCAGCAATCTAGGAAAGCGACCGCAGTTGGGCTGTCGCC
>CACXDI010000019.1 GCA_902766335.1 uncultured Ruminococcus sp.
GGCGGAAGTTTCGCTCACGCAGTCGAGGAGCTTGTGAAACACATCAATCTGCTCCTCGCTCAGCGAATCCTCAAAGGGGATACAGAGCTTTTCATACTCGTCAGAGAACTCGGCGGAGTGAATATCGCTCACACGGAGGTTGTAAATCATATCAATCATGGTAATCGTCCTTTCAGTAAAACATCGTATTTCCGTACTTATATAGCTTGCTGTATCGGTCTTTACAATGTTCCTTTGAAAACTTCTTTACCGCTACTGTCCTAAAGAGCTGGGCGTGTATGAAGAAAAAGAGGGACGATCCTGACTTTTACTGCAAAAACCCGTTTTTTTCTGGTTTGTCGATAGTGTGTAAAAAAACAAGAAAATACTAGATGTATTTTTACCGTAATATACAGCGCAATATATTGTTTTTTTTCACTTGACAAAACCACACAATTTTGATATAATACTATGGAGAAGGTTTTTTTGACCGAAGAGGGGGAATAAAAGCGGACAGGGAGATATCCCGCCGCTGTTATATTTATGAAGAAGCAAGATAAAAAAACTGAGAGGTTCAGGATAGAGCATTGGCAGGTCATTTCGATACTGCTCATGATCTATGACGCCGTTGCGGTATCGCTTTCATATTATGTGGCATTGTGGCTGCGATTCGACTGCCGCTATTCTATGGTGCCGCCTGACTACTACCACGCATGGCTGATGTTTACTCCTGTCTATGTGCTGTTCTGTCTGTTCCTGTTTTCCTTCCTGAGGCTTTACAGGAGCATATGGAGGTTTGCGTCCTACAGCGAGCTTATGCGGGTGATAGCCGGTTCGGTGATCTCGGCGCTGTTCCATACGGGCGTTATCACGATGATATTCGGCTTTATGCCGGTGTCCTACTATTTCCTGGGAACTATAATACAGTTTATACTGATAGTCGGGATAAGGTTTTCCTACAGATTTATCCTTATGGTAAAGAAGGAGACCAGGGAGAACAGCAAGTCCGAGGTCAGGAGCAGGGTAATGCTCATAGGCGCAGGACAGGCGGGACAGATGATACTCCGCGATGTAAACGGTGCTAAAGAGCTCAATGAAAAAGTAGTCTGCATAATAGACGACAATCCCAATAAGTGGGACAGATATATAGACGGCGTACACGTAGTCGGCGGCAGAGAATCGATAATGGAGAACGTCGAGAAGTTTAAGGTCAATAAGATATATATTGCCCTGCCCTCCGCTTCTGTGGAGGACAGGAGAGATATACTCAATATCTGCAAGGAGACCGGCTGCGAGCTGAAAAACCTGCCCGGTATGTACCAGCTGGTAAAGGGCGAGGTAAATGTTTCCAACCTCAAAAATGTATCTATCGAGGATCTGCTGGGAAGAGATCCCATAAAGGTAGAGATGCAGGAGGTATTCGACTTTATCCACGGCAAGACGGTGCTTGTCACCGGCGGCGGCGGTTCTATAGGCTCGGAGCTTTGCAGACAGGTGGCGGCACACAACCCCAAGCGCCTGATAATATTCGATATCTATGAGAACAACGCATACAGCATACAGCTGGAGCTTAGAGAAAAGCACCCGGAGCTTGACCTCGTCACCCTTATCGGCTCGGTGAGAGACTCAAGAAAGATGTTCCAGGTGTTTGAATACTACAAGCCGGACGTGGTCTACCATGCGGCGGCGCACAAGCACGTCCCGCTTATGGAGGACAGCCCCTGCGAGGCTATAAAGAACAACGCTATCGGCACCTACAAGACCGCCTATGCCGCCATGATGAACGGCTGCAAGCGCTTCGTGCTGATATCCACCGATAAGGCGGTAAATCCCACAAACATCATGGGCGCCAGCAAGCGTCTGTGCGAAATGATAATCCAGAGCTTCGACGCAAAGATAAAGGCGGGCAAGGCAGACGAGATACCCCAGTTCTTCACCCACTACGCCAAGCACGGGCAGAAGAGCCTGGATAAAGCAAAGGATCCCGAGTTTTACAAGAGCATAAACACCGAGTTCGTGGCACTGCGCTTCGGAAACGTGTTGGGCTCCAACGGAAGCGTTATCCCGATATTCAAAAAGCAGATAGAAAAGGGCGGTCCCGTGACCGTTACCCACCCGGATATAATCCGCTACTTCATGACGATACCCGAGGCGGTGAGTCTGGTGCTTCTTGCAGGCACCTACGCCAAGGGCGGCGAGATCTTCGTGCTGGATATGGGCTCTCCCGTCAAGATAGATACTCTTGCGAGAAACCTGATAAGGCTTTCGGGTCTCAAGCCTGATATCGACATCAAGATAGAGTACACCGGTCTCCGTCCCGGCGAGAAGCTTTACGAGGAAAAGCTTATGGCTGAGGAGGGTCTGAAAAAGACCGATAACCAGAAGATCCACATAGGCTGCCCCATTCCCTTCGATACCGACGAGTTCTTCGGTCAGCTGGGACTGCTTATGGACGCGGCTTATTCCAACCGCCGTGACATAAGAGATCTGGTGGCAAGTGTCGTTACCACATATCATCAGGAGGGCGTCGAGGTGGTTGACCGCGATACCTATGAAAAGCTGAAGGCTGAAATGGAGCAGCGCATGTCTGCCGATACAGTCATGGTATGAAAGTCAATGACGCGGCTGAGCGGTTTTGGTATATGAAGGACGATATCTGGAATATAATAGTAGCAAAGTACAATACAATTTTATCAAGGAGAGATAACAATGTGCGGAATTGTAGGTTTTACAGGCATACATCAGGCAGCTCCCATACTGCTTGACGGACTTTCCAAGCTGGAGTACAGAGGCTATGACTCTGCCGGTCTTGCGGTACGCGACGGCGAGAGCGAGGCTGAGGTAGTCAAGGCTGTGGGCAGACTTCGCAATCTTGCGGAAAAGACCGACGACGGCAAGGCTGTACCCGGCTGCTGCGGTATAGGTCACACCCGCTGGGCGACTCACGGCGAGCCTTCCCAGACTAACGCTCACCCCCATGTTTCCGGCAACTGCACCGGCAGCGGCTCCGGTATGGTGGAGTCTGAGGTGGTAGGCGTTCACAACGGTATCATCGAGAACTACAAGGAGCTGAGAGAAAAGCTGGAAAGACACGGCTACTGCTTCTACAGCGACACCGATACCGAGGTGGCTGTCAAGCTGGTGGATTACTACTACAAGAAGTATCAGCAGGGTCCTGTGGACGCTATCTGCAAGACTATGGTGCGTGTACGCGGTTCCTATGCGCTGGAGCTGATGTTTGCGGACTATCCGGGCGAGATATGGGTAGCACGTAAGGACAGCCCCATGATAATCGGCATAACCGACGGCGAGAGCTACATCGCTTCCGACGTTCCCGCTATACTCAAGTACACCCGCACCGTTTACTACATAGACAATATGCAGTGCGCAAGGATTACTCCCGGTGAGGCTCACTTCTTTGACCTCAACGGCGACGAGATCGAGATAGAGCCCACCGAGATAGAGTGGGACGCAGAGGCTGCCGAAAAGGGCGGCTACGAGCACTTCATGATAAAAGAGATACACGAGCAGCCCAAGGCTGTGGGCGACACCCTCAATTCTGTAATGAAAGAGGGAGGTATCGACCTCAGCGAGATAGGTCTCGGCGAGGACGAGATCAAGGGTATCAGCTCCATTACCGTAGTAGCCTGCGGCTCCGCATGGCACGTAGGCATGGCGCTCCAGTATGTGATCGAGGATCTCACAAGGATCCCGGTGAGAGTAGAGCTCGCAAGCGAGTTCAGATACCGCAGACCTATCCTTGACCCCGATCAGCTGGTAGTTGTTATCTCCCAGTCGGGCGAGACCGCAGACACCCTCGAGGCGCTCCGTCTTGCCAAGAGAAACAGCATCAAGACTCTTGCTATCGTCAATGTTGTAGGCTCCTCTATCGCGCGTGAGGCGGACAATGTGTTCTACACCCTTGCAGGCCCCGAGATCGCGGTGGCTACCACCAAGGCATACAGCGCACAGCTTATTGCAGGCTACGCGCTGGCAGTGCAGTTCGGCAAGGTACGCGGCACAATAAATGACGAGGAGTACGCCAAGTACATCGAGGAGCTCCAGTCTATCCCCGCCAAGATCGAAAAGATACTTGACGACAAGGAGCGTATCCAGTGGTTCGCTTCCAAGTTCGCTCACATACACGACGCATTCTTCATCGGACGCGGCATCGACTACGCTATCAGCCTTGAGGGAAGTCTCAAGATGAAGGAGATCAGCTATATCCATTCGGAGGCATACGCCGCCGGCGAGCTGAAGCATGGCACGATCAGTCTTATAGAGGATCAGACTCTTGTCATCGGCGTTCTCACCCAGAACGAGCTGTATGAAAAGACGGTAAGCAACATGGTAGAGTGCAAGGCACGCGGAGCGTATCTCATGGGTCTTGCCACCTACGGCAAGTACGAGGTAGAGGATCAGTGCAACTTTGTGACCTACGTTCCCACCATTGACGCGCATTTTGCAGCGAGTCTTGCGGTAGTTCCGCTCCAGCTGCTGGGATACTACATTTCCGTAGCAAAGGGACTTGACGTTGACAAGCCGAGGAACCTCGCAAAGAGTGTTACTGTTGAATAATCAGTATGATATGATACAGGAGCTGTCGCACCAAAGCGGCAGCTCTTTTTCATGTGAACAAGCAGCGGGTGCAGCTGCGCGAGGCTGCCGAGGTTGGGAAAACGCCACTGTGGGGCTTATTTCCAGGCGAGGAGCCACTTGCTATGGTTTGGGGACAGAGTCCCCAATTGCCCCGCGAGGGGCAACCTATTTCTTTTTTTAGATTGACTTTGTACTTATTCTGTGTTATAATTAAAACGATTAATAAAATCCCGGCAAAAGGAGGATACGATATGAAACAGACAAAACGATGCGCGGCGGCGGTGTTTGCAGCCGTTATCGCTTTTTCGTCCTGCGGGCTTACAGATAAAAAGGCACAGGACGAGGAGCCGGAAGCGCCCGTGACTACTACCGTCACGACTTCCGGGACTACAGAGACGGAGACCGAGACTGCTCCGGTGGAAACTGTCGAGCCCGAGGAGGATCCGGAGGAGGAAGAGCTTCCCGATCGCGTCCGCGTTTCTCTTGGTATGCTTACGGCAGACGAGCTTGATGAAAAGAGCATCGAGGAGATAAAGAAGGCTGTCGGCGCTCTGGAGCCTGTGGGGAATGAGGATATCACATTCGCAGACTGCGGTGAGGATCTGCGTATCTCCGTTTACAGCGACGGCTGCGGCAATAACTATGACCGTATGCTGTCGGATAAGGGCTGGGTGATAGTCGATTCGCACCTGAATGTTTACAAAGACTCCGAGGAGCTTTCAAAGCTTGCAGTCGGTGCCGTGACTCAGAGCGTCAAACCCGCCGGCAGCACGGAGAACTATTATACCATAGAATGTGACGAGCCTTCCACGGAGGAGGAGTACGTTGACGCTGCGGTAAAGTGCTGCGAGGCGTGGTTAACCTCCCTGCAAAGCGAGGACACCGATAAATATTACCGCAACAAAGGCTTTGATATAACCGTCACCGAGGAGGAAAGCGGACATCAGAAGTGCAATTACCTCTCCAGCGGCATGGTGGACGGCAAAAAGGAGTTCGTGGTCGAGATATGCTTTAAAGCCATTGACTGCGGCGATGATACCTTCTACGACGAATACTACCAGGAGGGACGCTACACCGAAGCGGGCACCTACTGGTCAGGCAATTACATCTGCGGACGCTTCCGCTGGGAGAACGGCGAATGTACGCTCCTGCGTATAGAAACTCGCGACGGCAGCGAGGCTTTGCAGTCGGGACTCAACGGCATACAGGAGCCGGGGGGATACAAGAATTTCTTCGAGTTCGCCCGCCGCCCCGATTACAAAAAGGCGGTGGAGGACAGCTTTGTTCCCTACGGCAGATGTACCGTATCCGCAAACCTCACCCAGACGGAGGACGGCAAGCCGATCAATGTGGATATCTACACCTCGTCCGTCGAGAACGAAACAAAGGACGGCTACACGGCTATCTGGGATCAGCGTGCTTACATGGACGGCGAGGCTACCTACAGCACCGGTCTGTATTTCACCGATAACGGCACCGGACATATGCCGGACACCCTGCCGAAGCAGTTCGATCTGACCTTCGACAACTACGACGGCGACGCCAATCCCGATTTCTGCTGCCGCTATGACAGCGACAGCGACGGCACCTACTACGTGCTGGAAAGCGTGCAGACCGACGGACGCATATTCAATCTGTCGGGACGTGCCTTTGAGGGCGGCATATACATCGCCGGCTGCACCGATCCCTCGCCCCGCCTGCAAAGGACTGACAATATCCCCTATATCGGCTGGAAAAAGGACGAGACCGGCTACTATCCCACCGACAATAACGGCAATCAGACCGATCTGCCTGACCTGAATATGTACTCGGACAGGTTTTTCCTGCCGGGGGATCTCAGGCTTTACTCCGAGGACGAGGATTCTGTCACCTGCTTCCTCTGGAACAACACCGGCTCGGAAATAAAGACCGGCAGCACATACTCCATAGAAAAGAGCGAAAACGGCGAGTGGAAAACGGTGGCAGAGGGTCTTTCCTGCAAGGGACAGACGGTAAACCCCCGTGAGCACGCCGAGATGACGTTTGATATTTCTTCTGTCAAGGACAGATACAATACCGTATACAGGATAGTGCTGAAATGCGGAGATAAAAAGGCATACGGCAGCTTTTGGCTGGACGGCAAGGAGGTCAGCAGCATAGAGATAACGGCTCAGCCGCTGACTCTCGGCAGCAGCGGCGGCAGCTTTACCGTGAAGGACAACGGCTTTACGGACACCGAGATAAAGTCCGCCGCGATAACCGACGGCAAGGAGACCTACCCGCTGAAGCTCTATGCCTCCGGTGACTATACTTACCAGTTTGTAGCGGACAAGCTCCCTGAAAAGGCGGGCAAATACACCCTTACCGTCAACGATTCCGCAAGCACCAAGATAGAGTTCAGGGAAGCAGCTGATATCCCCGAGATGACCACAGAAGCAAAGGTCAAGGATGAGGCTATCGAGCTTTCGCTTACCTGCTCGAAGGACTGTGAGCTTACGGATATCATCACCTACAAGAAGATAGGCGATGACTGGTCTGCAACGCCGTTCCGTCCGGGAGACGGCGCAGAGTCGTATCTGAAAAAGAACAAGAAATTCACGGTAAAGCTTGAGAACCACTACGCCGATTACTACGGCGATGAAGAGCTGGAGTCGATGTACGAGGAGTTTCGCAGCGACATCGAGGAGGAAGGGCTCTCCGACGAGGTCAGGGCGCTGGGCATCGACGAGAACACCACGCTGGATGAGTTCAAGGAGATCATAAAGAAGTATCTGTCCGCCGATCCTGACGCGGAATATATGTTCGTGATAGATTACGTAGTCGATGACCGGCAGTATCAGATGTACAGAACTATCTGATGAAACGGAGGCGGGAAAATGCCTATCTGGAATCCGTGGCACGGCTGTCACAAGCTAAGCCCCGGCTGTCTAAACTGCTACGTCTACCGCCGTGACGAGAGCATAGGAAAGGACGCGGGCATAGTCTCAAAGACCGGCGACTACACGCTACCGCTGAAAAAGAACAGGCAGGGCGAGTTCAAGCTGACCCCGGACGGCGGGACGGTCTACACCTGCATGACCTCTGATTTCTTTCTGCCGGACGCCGACCAATGGCGCCCCGGCTGCTGGGATATGATACGTCAGCGCAGTGACCTGCATTTTCACATCATCACCAAGCGGATAGACAGATTCGCCGAATGTATCCCCGACGACTGGGGCGAGGGCTGGGACAACGTGACGATCTCCTCCACCTGCGAAAACCAGGACAGAGCCGACTACCGCCTGCCGATATTCCTGGAGCTGCCGATAAAGCACCGCCGAATAATCTCCGAGCCTATGCTGGAGCAGATCGACATTGAAAAATACCTGCGAAGCGGGCTTGTGGAGCAGGTGACCTGCGGCGGGGAGTCGGGGAGCAGCGCCCGCCCCTGCGATTTCGAGTGGGTCAAAGACCTGCGGCGGCAATGCGTCCGCACCGGCGTAGAGTTTTACTTCAAGCAGACGGGCGCTCTGTTCATCAAGGACGGCAGGGTGTACCGCATCGAGCGGCGGCTGCAAATGCCGCAGGCGGAAAAGTCCGGCTACAGCTACTCCCCCGGCACCGGCTGCGCCGACAGGATAAAGTATCAGCTGCCCGAAAGGGAAGCGCTTTTTGCCGCCCTGTCGCGCTCGAAGTTCCGCAGCCGCTTCCGCCTGTCCGACAGCGACAGGAAGTACATCGCGGACAAGGGCATGGAGCTGATACGCGCCCACGCCGCCGATTTTGTGGCAAAGCGCTTAGCCCCCGAAAACCCGCCGAATGACGGCAAACAGACCCCTATGAGGGGACACCCGGTGTTCGTAGCTCAGCACGCGGCTGCCTGCTGCTGCCGGGGGTGTCTGGAAAAATGGCACCATATCCCCTCGGGAAAGCAGCTCACCGAGCAGGAGCAGCGCTACGTCACCGATGTCCTTGCCGACTGGATAGCTAGAGAATACAGCATGAAAGAGTGAGACGTTCTCACTCTTTTTTTGTGCCTTGAACAAGGGGGAGAAACCAAAGAGGGGGAAGGAAGGGGAGCCTGCCGGCGCGGTCAAGGACTTCCCCCTCTTAGTTTTCTCCCCCTTGACCCCCTCTTCCTTATACCCCCTTGCCTTGACCAGCTCACGTTTGTTCAGGCGGCATAGATACAGCTTTCAGGGTCAGAAACAGAAGTTAAAGACTTGTTAAGAATTGGTGTGGTATAATTCAGACATAGAAAAGACTTGCACAATCTACACCCATGGATAGCGATGGCATAAAGGTACACGCCAGAGGTCGCAAACTGAGGGAAGATTGCGTGCTAATGCCGCGGCACAAAAAAGGCGAAGATCGCCCGCGAGCGACTATCGAAATAAGCTCCGCAGGAGCGTTTTCCCAGCGACTGCGCGTCAAAAGAAAAGAGTTAAAGACTTGTTAAGAATTGGTGTGGTATAATTCAGACATAGTAAAGAACATGGACGGAAGAAAGGAGACTTCACTATGTTTTTCAGAATATTAAAGAAAGATCTGAAACGGAAAAAGACGATGAACGTGATACTGCTGCTGTTCGTCATTATGTGCTCGATGTTCGCGGCGGCTAGCATAAATAACATCGTGGCGGTGACGGGGGGCGTTGAGCACTACCTGGAGATATCCGAGGTGCCCGACTTTTATCTTGAATTTCCCGCTAACTCGGAGCTTGAGGATAAGATAAAGGAAGAACCCTCAGTCAGCTACATCGGCACGGAGCATGACCTCTGCCTTATAAGCTCCAAGAGCTTCAGGTACAGGGGCAAAAAGATGACCAACTTCGTGAACCCGCCCTACGCCATATCCGATGAGGAAATGTTCACCAAGTTTTTTGACTCGGACAACAAAGTGATAGACGGCGTTGAAAAGGGCTGCTTCTATGTAACGGCGTCCTTTGTCAAGGATCTGAACGCGCAGAAGGGCGATATGTTCGAGGTGGAACAAGACGGCGTAAAGCTGCCGCTGAAATTCATGGGCGTTATGAAAAACGCTACCATAGCTCACCAGGACACAGCTGCTCCCTACCTTCTGCTGAACAGCGAGGATCATAAATACCTGAGCGAGAATCTGGAAACGGCTTCGATTTTCAGCAGCATAAAACTGTACGCAGACACCACCGATATACAGGCGGTGCGTGATCTTGCTGCGGGATACGAGGACGCATGGTTGATAACGAGAGACGACAACAAGGGCGACTTCACCTTTGATATGATCGCGGCTTACGTAATGCTCGCAATAAGCGTGGTGCTGATGATAACCGCATTCATCGTGCTCCGCTTCACCATAGGCTTTACCATAAGCGAGGAGTTCAGAGAGATAGGCGTTATGAAGGCTGTGGGTATAAACAACAGCAGCATACGCAGTCTATACATCACAAAGTATTTCGCCATTTCGATAGTGGGCGCTGCCATAGGCTACGTGGCGTCGCTGCCGCTTGGCAAGATGATGGTAAAGGCAGTCTCGAAGAACATGGTGCTTGAAAGCGGCAGCGACAACCTGATAGGCTTGATAAGCTCCGCCGCAGTCGTGGCGCTGATAATGCTCTTCTGCTACACCTGCACCCGCAGAGTAAACAAGCTCTCGCCCATAGACGCAGTAAGAAACGGTCAGACCGGCGAGCGGTTCCGCAAAAAGAGCGTGCTGCATTTAGGACGCACCAAGCTGCCCTCCACCTGCTTTATGTCGCTCAACGACGTGCTTAGCGCACCCAGGCAGTTTTCGATAATCACCGTGATATTCACCCTCTGCATACTGATGATGACCCTTATGTCGACCATGGCGCTGACCTTGAAGAGCGAAAAGATCGCATGGCTGTTCAATATCCCCACGGTGGACGCTTCCATACTGGAGTTTTCGGAGTTCAGCGGCGTTCTGACTGATTTTAACAATTACAAGACGGTAATCGCCGACACCGAAAAGATGCTGGAGGAAAAGGGTATCCCCGGCAAGTGCAGTGTGGGCTTTGGTTTCAGATATGAGGTCAATCACGGCGGCAAGACCGCCAACGAATGGTGCTTCGTGACAAAGGGTCTGAAAAACGACCTGCTCAAAGCCGACGAAGGTTATCTGCCCGAGAAAAAGAACGAGGTAGCCCTCACAGGCTATGCCCTTGACGATCTGGGCGCAGAGATAGGCGACAAGATAAAGATAACGATGGGCGACAAAACCGACGAATACATCATAACCGGCAAGTTCTCCACCTACATGGGCGGCGGTCACAGCATACAGATGCACCCCGACGTTGACCTTGTTCCCAACCAGAGCTTCACCTGCACAGGCATCAACATCAGATTCGACGGCAGCCCCGACAAGGAAACGGTGGAAAAGAACATCAAGATCATAAAGGATGAGATAGACAGCGAAAAGGTCTACAACACCGAGGATCTGATAAAGTCCTGCACCCAGATGTCCGACACCCTCAACACCGTCAAGAAAATGATGATGATACTCACCGCTATCGTCACCGCCCTGATAGTGATACTCATGGAGCGCAGCTTTATCTCCAAGGAAAAGAGCGAGATCGCGCTGATGAAGGCAGTAGGTATAAACAACAGGAGCATAATCTTCCAGCATATCCAGCGCTTTGTGATAGCGACGCTGATAGCCGCAGCGATAGCGTCGGCTACGGTGCTTCCGCTGAGCAACTACATGATGACCATGATAAGCAGGATGATAGGCGACGTATCTAGCATAAAGTGCGACTTCAACGCAGCTGAGATATTCGCCGTCTGCCCCGCGATAGTATTCGTCATCACGATACTCGGCGCATGGTTCACGGCACTTTACATGAAGACAGTCAAGGCAAGCGACACAGCTTCGATAGAATAAGGAGGACAACACAATGAATACAGTATTACAGACCAAAGGACTTTGCAAGACCTATATCGTAAACAAGAGACAGAACAACGTTTTAAAGAATGTAGACCTCACCATTGGCGAGGGCGAAATGGTAGCGGTCATGGGGCCCTCCGGCTCCGGCAAGAGCACGCTGCTCTACTGCGTATCCGGCATGGACAGAGTCACCGCCGGCGAGGTGGATTTTGGCGGCAGGGACATCTCCAAGCTGAGCGACAAGCAGTTAGCACAGCTGAGACTTGACGAAATGGGCTTTATCTTCCAGCAGATGTACATGATGAAGAACCTGTCGGTGCTGGATAACATAATCCTGCCCGCGGTAAAGTCCAAGAAGAACACCGAGAGCCGCAAGACCACAGAGGAGCGCGGCAGAGCGCTGATGAACCGTCTGGGCATCGCGGACGTAGGCGGCAACGACATCAACGAGGTCTCCGGCGGACAGCTCCAGCGTGCCTGCATCGCCCGCAGCATGATAAACTCCCCCCAGATGATCTTCGCCGACGAGCCCACCGGAGCGCTCAACCGCTCCAGTTCCGACGAGGTAATGGAGGAGCTGCTTTCCCTCAACCGCGACGGCACCACGGTAATGTGCGTCACCCACGATCCCAAGGTAGCTGCAAAGTGCAGCAGAGTGCTGTACATCGTTGACGGCGGCATCGTCGGCGAAAAGGAGCTCGGTCACTTCAAGGAAGGCGACAACCTCCGCGACCGCGAGCGTGAACTGAACAACTGGCTAATGGAACAGGGTTGGTGAAAACTACCCGGCGGCGCCGTTTTTTACGGCGCTGCTATTGCTTTATCGGCAAAAATATGCTACAATATATACAGGTGGTGATACTATGACAGATATTCTGATAGTCGAGGACGATAAGGAGCTGAGTTCTCTGCTGACCGACTTTCTCCGCGCCGAGGGCTATACCGTTTCGGCGGTGGACAGCGGAGAGCGTGCCATACAGCTGTTTGAGAGATACGGCGCCAAGCTGGTGGTGCTGGACATAAACCTTCCCGATGTCAATGGCTTTGCGATATGCTCAAAGCTTCGCGAGGACACCGACACGCCGATACTTATAGTAAGTGCCCGCACCGGCAAGGACGACAAGCTCAACGGTCTTGACCTGGGCGCCGATGACTACATCGAAAAGCCTTATGATATTGATATACTGATCGCAAAGATCAAGGGCATATTCAAGCGCCGCTACCGGCAGGAGATGATCTCGGCGAGCGGCGTGACACTCAACCTTGCTGACCGCACGGCGGAGATAGACGGCAAGCCGGTGGAGCTTCCCGCCAAGGAATTTGACCTGTTGGCGCTGCTGATAGAGAACCAGGGCAAGGCGATGAAGAAGGAATACCTGTTCAATACCGTCTGGGGCAGCGACAGCGATTCCGAGCTTCAGACGCTTCACGTACATATCAACCGTCTGCGGCAGAAGCTGGGTGACGATCCCAAGAACGCAAAGCGTCTGCTGACCGTCTGGGGCGTGGGGTATAAGTTCGTATGAAGAAATTCAACGGGCTTTGTATAATTCTGACAGCCGTTTTTCTGCTTATGGCGGTGGGGCTGAATTATCTGCTGATAAAAAAGAGCGGCGATACCGACGGCGTATACCGGGTGGAAGCCAAGCGCCTTACCGATGACATCGCGGAGAACGGCAGCTATGACCTGTCGGAATACCCGCACCTGCTGGGGGTATACACCGAAGAGGACGGCGACATTTATGACTCCGAGGAGCATTACGTCATAGCCGAGGTGGACGGGAAGCTCTACCGCATAGAGTATGTCCAGAGCAGACAGACAGACCATATTCTCATAGCAAACGCCGCTATGGCGGTGCTGTTTATTGTGTTAGCAGCCGTAATGCTATATCTCAGACAGCATATAATCAAGCCCTTCGGCAGACTGAACGACGTGCCCCGGGAGCTTGCAAAGGGTAATCTGGCGGTTGACATTCCCGAGGAAAAGAGCCGCTACTTCGGAAGGTTCACCTGGGGCGTCAATATGCTCCGGGAAAAGATAGAGGGCGACAGAAAGAGGGAGCTGGCGCTCCAGCGGGATAAAAAGCTGCTGCTGCTGTCGCTGTCGCATGATATCAAGACTCCGCTCTCGGCGATAAAGCTCAACGCCAAGGCGCTGGCTAAGGGGCTCTACAAGGACGAGGAAAAGCGCCGCGAGGCTGCCGAGAGCATAAACGCCCGCGCCGACGAGATCGAGCATTTCGTGAGCGAGATCACCAAGGCGTCCAGCGAGGACTTTATGGAGTTCGAGGTCAAAATGGGCGAGGTGTTCTTAAACACTGTCATAGAGCAGATAAACGAGAAATACTCGCCGCGGCTGGCGGTGACAGACACCGAGTTCAGGATAGGGAAGTACAGCAACTGCCTGCTCACCTGCGATGCTGACCGCCTTGTGGAGTGCTTGCAGAACCTTATGGAGAACGCCATAAAGTACGGCGACGGCAGGCTGATAGAGCTGAGTTTCGACAGAATGGACGGCTGCGAGCTGATAACCGTGTCAAACTCCGGCTGCACCCTTGAGTCCAAGGAGCTTCCGCAGATATTCGAGAGCTTCCACCGCGGCAACAACGCCGTCAACGCCCAGGGCAGCGGTCTGGGACTTTTCATCTGCCGCAAGCTGATGAGCCTTATGGGCGGCGAAGCATACGCCGATATCAGGGACGGGAACTTCATGATAACTTTGGTTGTGAAAATGGCGTGATGATCTGTATGACCGGACGTTTCTGACGCACAATGATTGTGCGGTGTTGCCTTAATGACTGCATGATATTTCCATGCAGTCATTTTTGTATTATTTTTCAGCGATGATAGAAAAATTGCTGAAAAAGCATTGAAAAATGAAATTAAATATGTTATATTAATTTTAACTGAATCTTTGAACGGAGAACAGCTATGCCTAAGATCGTTAAAAACAGACAAAGTCTGAAAAATATCAGGACGATACAGCTATCCATGATAATCGGATATGCTGTTATCGTCATTGTTGCAATAGCTATCGTTACTCAGCTTGCCGTAAAAAAGACAGACGAGGTGATGAAAAACAAGGTCATCTCCCTTACCTCGTCGCTGAATGTGCAGATGAAGCTGAATATGGAGAGCTATCTCTCCAGAATGGAGACCACCGCTACTCTCGCCTTCGGTGAGAAGGAAGCCTATACCTATGACGCTACAGACCCCAATAATGACGAGTACGAAGCACTCAACACCGAGAAGATCATAACCGACAAGCTGTATAACCTTTGTATAATGGAAAACTTTGTGGATTACGGCATAGTTTACCGCAACAACCGCACAGTCGGGAAGATATCCAACGGCACCTCGACTCTCTTCGGGGACAAGATCTTCACCGAGCTCAGCTCCATGATAACCCGCGAGCGCACCAACGACGGCTGGTTCACCGGCTATAACAACGATTTCCGGCGTATCTACTACGTCAAGGAGGTACACGAAAATGCGGTGCTGGTCATTTCCTTCTACGCCAACGAGCTGAACGAGGTCTTTGACAACCCCGAGACGCTCCGGGATATGCAGATAAGGCTGGTCAACAGCGATTATGATATCATCTTCTCCAAGGAGATCGACGAGATAGGCAAGGCGGTGCCGACGGGCATCAAGAGCAGGATAAAGGGACAGACCTCAGCTTCGGTCATGGACAACGAGTATCTGGTGTCGGTGAACAACTGCGGCGACTGGTTCGTTGTATGCTCTATACCTACGGAAAAGATACTGAACGAAAAGAACGAGGTCACAAGGTACATATACATGACCGGACTTATAGCCGCCGTTATCGCGGCTCTGATAGGGCTTTACCTGTCGTATCTGCTCACCAATCCGGTAAAGAAAATGGTGGCTGTGCTGGACGATAAGGCAAAGATAGACCTGCTCACCGGTATCCTCAATAAGCTCACCTTTGAGGAATATGCCGGTAACTGCCTTGAAAGCTCGCTGGAGAGCGAGCAGAGGGCGCTGCTTATCATAGACCTTGACGACTTCAAGAGTGTCAACGATAATTATGGTCATGCCATGGGTGACAAGGTGCTTGAGACGGTGGGCGAGACTATGCGCTCTGTCTTCACGGACGACGATTATCTCGGACGTATCGGCGGCGACGAGTTCGCAGTGCTGATAAATACTTCCCTCGGCAGCGAGGTCGAGCTGAGAGAGCATATCAGCAAAAAGTGTAACGAGTTTTCCGAGAGCTTCCGCCGCAGATTTGATGAATACGATAACGGTATCAGAGTCTCTGTCAGCATAGGCGCTGCCATATCTCCCGTAGACGGCAGAAGCTTCACCGAGCTCTATGCGGCTTGCGACAAGGCTCTCTATAAATCGAAAAAATCGGGCAAGAACAGATTCAGCTTCTTTGACCCGCAGACGGAAAGCGAGGTTTTGTGATGATACTCAAAAGAATTATCGCAGCGCTCTCGGCTTCTGCCTTTGCGCTTGCCCTTGCAGCCTGCGGGAGCGAAGAAAAACAGGTGCTCCTGGAACAGCGGGAACAGACCCAGATATCGCTTTCCTGGTGGGGCAACGACGTCAGGAACGAGTATACTATCGAGGCGGTGTCCCGCTTTGAAAAGGCTCACCCGGGTATAAAGGTCAAGTGCAGCTATTCAGAATGGTCAGGCTACGAGGCGAGAAGTCAGGTGCAGATGGTCACTGGCACCGAAGCTGACGTCATGCAGATAAATGCGGGCTGGCTGTCGCAGTATTCCCCCGACGGCGCCGGCTACTACGATATCGAAAAGCTTGCCGACACGGTGGATCTTACGAATTTCTCGGAGGAAATGCTTGATTACGGCAGGAGAAACGGCGTGCTGAACGCTATCCCCATAGCCATGAACGCCGAGACTGTCTACATAAACAAGAGCCTTTACGAACAGTACGGGCTCGCCGTTCCCAAGACCTGGGACGATCTTTTTGCGGCGGCTAAGGTCATGAGCCCCGACGGAGTTTACCCGATATCGGGCGCCTCCAAGAGCATATGGCTCTACTGTATCGCCTACGCCGAGCAGCAGAACGGCAAGCATTTCTTCTCGGACAGCAGCGAGATAGCCTTCAGCAAGGACGATCTGAAGATAATGATAGAGTTCTATAATAAGCTGGTGAGCGAGAACGTCATGCCTAAGGTTGAGGACTACCAGAGGTTCAATCTGGAAAACCTGGTCTATGCCGGTACGATAGCCTGGGTGAGCGACGCTCTGAACTACAACCAGGCGACTATAGACGCCGGCTGCGAGGTGGTAGCTGCCGACTATACAGTTTCGGACGGTATGCCCGGCGGCGCCGGATGGTACGCAAAGCCCGCCACGCTGTATGCCATAAGCAAGAACACCGAGCACCCCGAGGAAGCGGCGCAGCTTCTGGATTTCATGCTCAACAGTCCCGAATGGGCAGAGCTTCAGGGGTTGGAGAAGGGAATACCGGTCAGCCGCGCGTCGAGGGATTATCTCGATCAGCAGGGAATGCTGGAGGGCTTGCAGTACGAAGCCTCGCTGGTCATGGAGAATACTGACTTAGCACCCATGAATTCCCTTATCGAGGACACCTTCCTGATAGACGAGTTTATTGCAGCCTGCAATCTGGTGCAGTTTGAAAAGAGCGACTCTGACCAGGCCGCCGGGGAGCTGTACGAAAAGTATAAGGAAAAATACACCTTTACAGAATAATCAAAACCACCACTAAAGTGGTGGTTTGCACAGCCCCTAAAAGGGGCTAATACTGGCTGACCCACTAAAAGTGGGTACTGAATTA
>CACXDI010000020.1 GCA_902766335.1 uncultured Ruminococcus sp.
AAAGCGCAGATGGGCTGTCGCCCTGCAAGGGAGCTTGACGACGAGTGATGAGCCGTCAGTGCCGAGATTTGTCTGCTGTTCTTTTAGAGATTAGTATTATTTGTGTCAAGCATTTTTGGCAAGGTTTAGTTGGGGGAGCAATAGCATAGGTCATCAGTCGCCGGTATCGTTCATAGCGATTATCTCCTCGGCGATGACGTGTTTAGACACGCACCTGTCCATTGCCATCTTCTCTATCCTGTGATGTGCCTGATCCTCTGTAAGCCCCTGAACGGATATCAGCAGCCACTTAGCGCGGTTCACCAGCTTTATCTCGCGCATCTTATTCTCAAAGGACACCGACTTTTTCTCTATCGAGCCGAGACGCTCGCAGGTGACCTCAAGCCAGTCCAGCGCCTGCATCATAAGCTGTGCCGACATCGGCTTGGGGAGCATATACACGCCCTGGGTACATACCCTGTCGAAAACATCTCCGTAATACTCGTTGGCGACAAGCAGCAGAACTGCGCAGTAGGAGCCTGCGGCGCGTTCCATAGCAAGTCTCACGCCGTCCTCATCGGGCAGCGGAGCGTTTATTATGATGATGTCGAAATCCCGGTCAAGAAGTCTGCGCCGGGCGGCGTTCACACTGGTCTGTATCTCGTAGTCGAAATGTCTGCGCTGAGAAAACAGTGCATTCAGAGAATCGTTGAATTTAGGCTGAGCAGAGACGACAAGCACGCTGTATTGCTGTTGTTTCAATTTCACTGTGCTCACCCCTTATCAGCAATAGATGTCGATTATCCTCCCGGGAAGGTGCGACTGTATGAACTCGCTGTGCTTCGCCGCCTTCTTCGCCTCGTCGAGAGACGCGGGCAGCGTGTCGTAGCTCTCCGTAACGGCGGGACCTGCCGAAAACAGGTTGATATCCGACACGGGCGGCAGATACAGTCCCTTCTGATAGCCGTAAAGTCCGGCGTAAATCAGCAGGGTGAATGCAAGATAAGGATTTGTAGCGGGGTCAGGAGAGCGAAGCTCTGCGCGGCGGTACTCGCCTGCGGCAGCAGGTATCCTCACCAGCTGCGAGCGGTTCTCGCTTGACCAGGAAATGAACTTGGGCGCCTTGTTCTTGCCGAAGCGCTTGTAGCTGTCCTCAACGGGATTGAGGAAGAGGGTCATGTCCTTTATATGCTCGAGTATGCCCGCTATTACAGAGGGCAGTATGATATGATTGGAGTCGTTCTTGACCGACAGATTGATGTGATATCCGTTGCCGGGGCCGTCCTCCAGGGGCTTGGGTGAGAAGTCGGCGTAAAGACCGTTGGCGTTTGCCACAGTCTTTACCACGTTGCGGAAGGACATGGCGTCGTCGGCAGCCTTGAGAGCGTCGGCGTAGCGGAAATCTATCTCGTTCTGTCCGGGGCCCTCCTCGTGGTGGGAGCTTTCCGGCATAATGCCCATCTGCTCCAGGGTGAGGCATATCTGTCTGCGGACGTTCTCACCCTTGTCGTCCGGTGCGATATCCATATAGCCCGCATGGTCATAGGGTATCTTGGAGGGCTCGCCGCTCTCGTCCAGCTTGAAGAGATAAAACTCCTGCTCGGAGCCGAAGGAGAACTCAAGTCCTGTCGCCTTGGCATCGGAGACTGCTTTTTTCAGAAGGCTCCTGGTATCGCACTCAAAAATGCTGCCGTCCGGCTTCTTTATCGAGCAGAGCATCCTCACCACCCTGCCGTGCTCCGGTCTCCAGGGCAGAGCCGCAAGCGTGTTCGGGTCAGGGAACAGCAGAAGGTCTGAGTGCGCCTCAGTGCCGAAGCCCGGCACCGCAGAGGCGTCGAAAGCAATGCCGTATTCAAACGCCCGCTCCAGCTCGTCTGCCATTATAGATATATTCTTCTGCGAGCCGTATACGTCGCAGAACGCCATTCGTATGAATTTTATGTCCTCCTCACGGACATACTGGATTATTTCGTCAGCTGTGTATTCTTCCATAGCTATCCTCCTGATACAAAAAAAGGGCGCACCCGACCCGCAGTCGAATGAACGCCGATGCCCATTACAGAACAATTATACAGCGAAACACACGTTTTGTCAATAGTTAATTTAAAAATATTTTGTAAAAACCGGGACAAAAAACACCCAGATGCTTGACAAACGGAACAAAAGGTAGTATAATACAATACGGAGACAATGGCGTCACTTTACGGCACAGCTGTGCCGTTTTGAGGGTCATTGTCTCTTTTTTCATGCAAATGTCCATATATACGGAGGTATCATCATGCTCAGACCGAATATGTATTACGCAGATCTTAAGGACTCGTATCTGTTTTACAACATCGCTCAGAAAACAAAGAAGTATTTAGAGGATCACCCGGGGGCTCACCTTTACCGCATGGGTATCGGCGACGTTTCGCTGCCGCTCTGCGACGCGGTCATAGAGGCGCTGCACATCGCTGCCGACGATCAGGCTAACAAGCAGAGCTTCAACGGATATATGCCGGAGTGCGGCGCACCCTTCCTCAGAAAGGCTGTAAAGGACTACTACGGCAGCAGGGGCATAGAGCTTGCAGAGGACGAGGTGTTCATCTCCTCGGGAGCTTCCGACGAGCTGGGTGATATCCTTGACCTGTTTGACCGCTCCAACCGCTCGCTCATCATCGAGCCGGCGTACCCGGCATACGTTGACGCAAACGTTATGGGCGGCAGAGAGATAGTACATCTGTCATCCGGACGCGACAACGGCTTCCTGCCGCTGCCCGGCGAGGACACCGAAGCAGACCTGCTCTACATCTGCTCGCCCAACAATCCCACCGGCGCGGTGTTCAGCAGAGAACAGCTCAAGGCATGGGTGGACTACGCCAACAAGAACGGCTCGGTGATACTCTTTGACGCGGCATATGAAGCCTTCATCGAGGACGAGTCGCTGCCCCACTCCATATTCGAGATAGAGGGCGCCCGCACCTGCGCTATCGAGATCTGCTCCCTCTCCAAGACAGCGGGCTTCACCGGCACCCGTCTGGGCTACACCGTTATCCCTCACGAGCTGGAGAGAAGCGGCATGAACCTCAACAAGATGTGGGTGAGGAACCGCACCACCAAGACCAACGGCGTATCCTACGTGATACAGCGGGGCGCGGCTGCGGTGTTCACTCCCGAGGGTCAGAAGCAGATACACCAGAACATCGCCATATACAAGAACAACGCCAAGGTGCTTATGAAGGCGCTGGACAAGCTGGGTATCTGGTACACCGGCGGAAAGAACGCTCCCTACATCTGGATGGAGTGCCCCAAGGGCATGGGCAGCTGGGAGTTCTTTGACCTGCTGCTGGACAAGGTGCAGATAGTCGGCACCCCCGGCGAGGGCTTCGGCAAGTGCGGCGAGGGATATTTCAGATTCTCCACATTCGGCGATCCCGACGACACCGCAAAGGCGGCGGAGCTGCTTCTCGGGCTTCTCGGCTGAGGATTTTGTAGGAACTGTGCAACATCGCTTTTTTGCAGGAAAAAGTTTTGTATATTGCAATAAAATTCAGAAATGCTATTGACAGCACGGCTGTATTATGATAGAATAATTACAGAACAAAGACGTTCATTATAGGGCTTTTCTGCCCTTATGGACGTCTTTTTTATTTTACCGAAGGTGTGATGAAATATGAAGGAGAATGAAATGAAAGCTGCATTTTGTGATCAGGGACTCTACCGTTCCCGCTTTGAGCATGACAATTGTGGTATAGGTGCAGTTGTAAACATCAAGGGCGAGCGCTCGCGCAAGGTAGTGGACGACGCTCTTACTATCGTTGAAAAGCTGGAGCACCGCGCCGGCAAGGACGCCGAGGGAAAGACCGGCGACGGCGTAGGTATGCTCTCTCAGATACCCTATGACTTCTTCCGCGCCGAGTGCAGAAAGCTGGGCTTCGATATCGGCGGCGAGGGCGAATTTGCGGCAGGTATGTTCTTCTTCCCGCAGAACGAGCTGAAGCGCGATCAGGCAAGGAACCTGTTCGAGATAATCGCCGGCAAGAACGGCATGAAGGTGCTGGGCTGGAGAGAGGTCCCCTCCTCGCCGGAGATACTGGGACAGAAGGCGCTGGAAAGTATGCCCTGCATAATGCAGTGCTTTGTAAAGCGTCCCGCGGACGTAGCTGACAGACTGGACTTTGAGCGCAGGCTGTACATAACAAGACGCATTTTCGAGCAGTCGGCTGACACCACCTACGTCTGCTCGCTTTCGAGCCGCACGATCGTATACAAAGGAATGTTCCTGGTACACGAGCTGAGACGCTTCTACACCGATCTCCAGAGCGAGGATTATGTTTCGGCTATCGCCATGGTACACTCGCGCTTCTCCACCAACACCATACCCAGCTGGCAGAAGGCTCACCCCAACAGAATGATCGTCCACAACGGCGAGATCAACACCATTACCGGCAACGCCGACAAGATGCTCGCCCGCGAGGAGACCATGTACTGCGGCGCCTTCAAGGACGATATGTACAAGATACTCCCCGCCATAAACGCGGACGGCTCCGACTCTGCGCGGCTGGACAACGCGCTGGAGTTCATGGTGATGTCCGGTATGCCGCTGCCGCTTGCTGTTATGATAACCATACCCGAGCCCTGGAAGAACGACAGGAGCATATCCAAGGCGAAGTACGACTTCTACCAGTACTACGCCACCATGATGGAGCCCTGGGACGGTCCCGCTTCGATAATCTTCTCGGACGGCGAGATGATGGGTGCGGTGCTTGACCGCAACGGTCTGAGGCCCTCCCGCTACTGCGTCACCTCCGACGGATTCCTGGTGCTCTCCTCCGAGACGGGCTGTATAGATATCCCGCCGGAGAAGATAGTCTCAAAGGACAGACTGCGTCCCGGCAAGATGCTGCTGGTGGACACCAAGCAGGGCAGGCTCATCGGCGACGAGGAGCTCAAGGGCTTCTACGCTTCCCGTCAGCCCTACGGCGAGTGGCTGGACACCCAGCTGGTCAACCTCCACGATCTGCATATACCCAACAAGAACGTAACTAACTATAATAAGGAAGAGCTGCTGAAAATGCAGAAGGCATTCGGCTATTCCTACGAGGACATAAAGAACAGCATACTTCCCATGGCGGAGAAAGGCGCGGAGCCTATCGCTTCAATGGGCGCGGATATCCCGCTGCCGCCGCTGGACAAGAATGACCCGCCGCTGTTCAACTATTTCAGGCAGAGCTTCGCTCAGGTCACCAATCCTCCCTTTGACGCTATCCGCGAGGAGATCGTCACCGACACCAGCGTGTATCTCGGAGAGGACGGCAACATCTTAGAGGAAAAGCCGGAGAACTGCCACGTACTGAAAATAGAGCACCCGATACTCACCGAAACGGATATGCTCAAGATAAAGAACATGGACATAGACGGTCTGCGCTCGGCTGTTATCCCGATAATCTACTACATCGGCACCAAGCTGGAAAAGGCTATCGAGAGGCTGTTCATCGAAGCGGACAGAGCCTTCCGCAACGGAGCGAATATCCTTATCCTCTCCGACAGAGGCGTTGACGAATATCACTGCGCTATCCCCTCGCTGCTTGCGGTGGCAGCGCTCCAGCAGCACCTTGTTTCCACAAAGAAGCGCACCGCTGTAGCGCTTATCTTAGAGAGCGCCGAGCCCCGCGAGGTACATCACTTTGCGGCACTTCTGGGCTACGGTGCCTGCGCGGTAGACCCCTACCTCGCCCACGAGACTATCCACAGTCTGATAGACGACGGTATGCTGGACAAGGATTTCTACGCCGCCGAGGACGACTACAACAGCGCGGTTCTCCACGGTATCGTGAAGATCGCTTCCAAAATGGGCATCTCCACATTACAGTCCTATCAGGGCAGCAAGCTGTTTGAAGCTGTGGGTATCTCCGACAGCGTCATAGACCGCTATTTCAGAGGTACAGTCAGCAGGATAGGCGGCATCACTATCGAAGACATCAGCCGCCGCACCGAAAAGCTGCACAACGCCGCATTCGATCCGCTGGGTCTGGACACGATGAACGGCATATCCAGTCTCGGCAGCCATAAGCTGCGTTCCGGCAGGAGCGAGCACCTCTACACTCCCGAGACTATCCACCTTCTCCAGCAGGCTACCCACACCGGCAGCTACGAGACCTTCAAGAAATACACCGCCTGCTTTGAGCGCGAGGACAAACAGCTGACCCTCAGAAGTCTGCTGGATATAGACTTCGGCAGCTGTGAGCCTGTTCCGATAGACGAGGTAGAGAGCGTAGAGAGCATCTGTCACCGCTTCAAGACGGGCGCTATGTCCTACGGCTCCATTTCTCAGGAGGCTCACGAATGTCTTGCGGAAGCCATGAACCGTATCGGCGGACGCTCCAATTCCGGCGAGGGCGGCGAGAGTCCCGAAAGACTGGGCTCCGAGCGCTGCTCGGCTATCAAGCAGGTAGCCTCGGGACGCTTCGGCGTTACGAGCGAATACCTGGTTTCCGCAAACGAGATACAGATAAAAATGGCGCAGGGCGCAAAGCCCGGCGAGGGCGGACACCTGCCCTCCGGCAAGGTTTATCCCTGGATAGCCAAGACCCGCCACTCCACCGCAGGCGTGGGACTTATCTCTCCCCCGCCCCACCACGACATCTACTCTATCGAGGACTTGGCACAGCTCATATATGACCTGAAGAACGCCAACCGCAACGCACGTATCAGCGTAAAGCTGGTGGCGGAAGCGGGCGTCGGAACGGTAGCCGCAGGCGTTGCCAAGGCGGGCGCCGAGGTAATACTCATCTCCGGCTATGACGGCGGTACAGGCGCTGCTCCCAAGAGCTCCATATACTGCGCCGGTCTGCCCTGGGAAATGGGTCTTGCGGAGGTACACCAGACGCTCATCATGAACGGTCTGCGCTCCCGCGTAAGACTGGAGACTGACGGCAAGCTGATGACCGGCAGAGACGTGCTCATCGCCGCCATGCTGGGCGCAGAGGAATTTGGCTTCGCCACCGCTCCGCTGATAACCATGGGCTGCGTGATGATGAGAGTCTGTGACCTCGACACCTGCCCCATGGGCATAGCTACACAGAATCCCGAGCTGAGAAAGCGCTTCGCCGGCAAGCCGGAGTACGTCATCAACTTCATGCACTTTATCGCCGAGGAGCTGAGAGAGTACATGGCGCGTCTCGGCATACGCACCGTTGACGAGCTGGTGGGACGCTCCGATCTGCTCTTCAAGAAGGACGGCGCCGGCAAGATAGATTTCTCCAACATACTCTGCTCCGCTCCCGACAGCGGCAGACATTTCGAGCGCGAGTGCGCTTATGACTTCAAGCTTGAGCAGACCGCCGACGAGACGGTGCTGCTGAAAAAGCTGAAGGCTTCGCTGAAAAACGGCTCAAAGAAGTCGCTGAGCATAGACGTCACCAACACAGACCGCGCCTTCGGCACGCTGTTCGGCTCTGAGATCACCAGGAAGTGGGGCGATCACTCGCTGGAGGACGACACCTACACGGTACACTGCACCGGCAGCGGCGGACAGAGCTTCGGCGCGTTTATCCCCAAGGGTCTCACCCTTGAGCTTTGCGGCGACGCCAACGACTACTTCGGCAAGGGTCTTTCCGGCGGTAAGCTGATACTATTCCCGCCCAAGGGCTCGGCGTTCAGGACCGAGGACAACATCATCGTCGGAAACGTAGCGCTCTACGGCGCCACCTCCGGCAAGGCGTTCATCAGCGGCATCGCCGGCGAGCGCTTCTGCGTGAGAAACTCCGGCGCATATGCGGTCTGCGAGGGCGTGGGAGACCACGGCTGCGAATACATGACCGGCGGCGCTGCCGTAATACTCGGCAGGACAGGCAAAAACTTCGCCGCAGGTATGTCCGGCGGCACAGCCTACGTGTTAGACGAGCAGCGCGATCTTTACATGAGACTCAACAAATCCCAGGTATCGCTGGAGACGGTCTCGGAAAAGCACGACGTGGCGCTGCTGCGTGAGCTTATAAGCGAGCACGCCGAGGCTACCGGCTCGGAGAAGGCAAAGCGCATACTTGAAAGCTTCGAGGACTACATCCCGCTGTTCAAGAAGATAGTCCCCCACGATTTTGCGAAGATCAACAAGGCGATCTCCGCCTTCGAGGAAAAAGGCATGGACAGAGAGCAGGCTCAGATAGAAGCGTTTTATGCGGTAACAAGCAAAGGACAGGTGTGAAAAAATGGGAAAGCCAACGGGATTTTTAGAATATCAGAGGCAGGAGACTCAGGCGGTCTCCCCTCTTGAAAGAATAAAGAACTTCAACGAGTTCCACAAGGAGATAAACGAGCAGGAGCGCGTAAAGCAGGCGGCAAGGTGCATGGACTGCGGCGTGCCCTTCTGTCAGAACGGCAAAATGCTGGGCGGCATGATATCCGGCTGCCCCCTCACCAACCTGATCCCCGAATGGAACGAGCTGCTCTACCGCGGCAAAAAGGAACAGGCGCTGGAGCGTCTGCTGGAAACGAATAACTTCCCGGAGTTTACCTCCAGGGTATGTCCGGCACTCTGCGAGAAAGCCTGCATCTGCGGCGTACACGATTCGCCGGTGACGGTGCGTGAGAACGAGAAGGCTATCATAGAAAACGGCTTCTCCTCGGGGCTCATAAAGCCGAGGATACCCGTCGTTCGCAGCGGCAAGAGCGTAGCGGTGGTAGGCTCCGGACCCTCCGGTCTTGCGGCTGCCGATCTGCTCAACAGGCGCGGTCACAGCGTGACGGTATTCGAGCGCAGCGATCGTCCCGGCGGTCTGCTGATGTACGGCATACCCAACATGAAGCTGGAAAAGGACATAGTTCTTCGCCGCACAGCTCTTATGGAGCTTGAGGGCGTGGAGTTCCGCACCTCCTGTGACGTGGGTCAGGACATCACCGCCGAAGAGCTGCTTGACAGCTTTGACGCAGTAGTGCTTGCCTGCGGCTCCTCACAGCCGAGAGACATTACTGCTCCCGGACGCGACGCCGCCGGCATACACTTCGCGGTGGACTTCCTGAAAGCCACCACCAAGAGCCTGCTTGATTCCGGGCTGAAGGACGGCAGCTTTATCTCCGCCAAGGACAAGAACGTCATCGTCATAGGCGGCGGCGACACCGGCAACGACTGCGTAGGCACGGCGGTGCGCCACGGCTGCGCTTCCGTCATCCAGCTTGAAATGATGCCCAAGCTCCCAGATCAGCGTGCGGCAAACAATCCCTTCCCCGAGTACCCCCGTATCTGCAAGACCGATTACGGTCAGGAGGAAGCAGCTGCGGTATTCGGCAGCGATCCCCGCATATACCAGACCACCGTCAAGGAGTTCATAAAGGACGAGTCGGGCGCACTTACGGCTGTCAAGACCGTCAAGCTCCAGTTCACCCAGCAGGACGGCAGAAGGGTCATGAGCGAGGTAGAGGGCAGCGAGGAGATACTCCCCTGCGAGCTTTGCCTGATAGCGGCGGGCTTTATCGGCTGTCAGAGCTACATCGCCGAGGCATTCGGCGTGGAGCTGGACGGCAGGAACAACGTCGCCGCCGACGGCTTTGCCACCAACGTCCCCAAGGTGTTCACAGCGGGCGATATGCACATCGGACAGTCGCTGGTAGTCCGCGCGATACGCGAGGGCAGAGACTGCGCCGCTGCGGTGGACAGATCGCTTATGGGTTACACTAATCTTTGATACAAAAACGGCTGTGTCGTGCCGAGATCCCGATAGAGACCGCCGCTATCCTCACCGGAGACGAGGAGGAGACGGAGGAATCCGCTGCCGAAAGCGCTGCGGAGGAAGCCGGGGAGGACACCAGCACGGAGGAAGCTCCCGCCGACAGCGCGGCAGAGGAAAAGGAGACAGCTGCCGAGACTACAGCTGCCGTCAAGGAAGATAAGGACAGCAAGGACGAGGACAGCGGGGAAGGCACCTCAAAGGGTATCATCTTCGGAGCGATAGCCGCTGCGGCAGCCGCTGTGATCGCGATGATCGCGGTATTAAAGAGCAGGAAAAAGTAAAATATCACTTGACCCCCGGCGAGCCGTTCATTTTGGTTCGCCGGGAATTTTTTTATTTTTTCCAAAATCCTATTGACAAGCATTTGCATATGTGTTATACTGTATATAGACGGATATATACAGATATGTACAGCCGGAAAGAGGTACTTCATGAAGATAATAATAAAAAACCGCTCCGATCAGCCGATATACGAGCAGATAGAGGAGCAGATCAAAAGTCAGATACTTGACGGCAGGATAGGCGAGGAGGAGCAGCTGCCTTCTATACGTCAGCTTGCCAAGGATCTGAAGATAAGCGTCATCACCACCACCCGGGTCTACAACGATCTTGCGGAGGATGGCTTCATCATCTCGGTGGCGGGCAAGGGATATTTCGTCGCCCCCCGCAACAACGAGCTGCTGCGCGAGCGTATGCTCTTTGAGATGGAGGAGGGCTTTGAAAAGGCAGTTGCCAACGGACACAATGCGGGGCTTACCAACGAGGAGATAATCGCCGCGCTCAGAAAATACATGGAGGGCTGAAACTATGGAAAACATACTTGAGATAAACGGACTGAACAAGAGCTACCAGGATTTTTCACTCAAAGACGTGAGCTTTTCGCTGCCGAAGGGTTACATCATGGGATTCGTGGGACAGAACGGCTCCGGCAAGACCACCACTATCCGCTCCATACTCAATATGCTGAATATAGATTCCGGAAGGATCAGCGTCTTCGGCATGGACAGCGTCACCGATACCGTTGCCATAAAGGAACGGCTGGGCGTGGTGTTCGACAGCCTTTACATCTGCGAGCACCTGAACATAAAGCAGGCGGAGCAGCAGCTCAAGCCCTTCTACAAGGACTGGGACAGCGAGTACTTCCACAGCCGCATAAAGGAATTTGGTCTGCCCGAAAACAGACGGGTGGGCGACTTCTCCAAGGGCATGAAGATGAAGCTGATGATCGCCGTGGCTTTGGCACACAAGCCGGAGCTTATCATCTTAGACGAGCCTACCAGCGGTCTTGACCCCGTCGCCCGCGACGAGCTGCTGGACATTCTTGCGGAGTACATCGAGGACGAGAACCGGGGCGTGCTCTTCTCCACCCACATCACCGCCGACGTCGAGCGCATAGCCGATTACGTCACCATACTCCACAACGGCAAGGTATGGTTCACCGGCACCAAGGACGATCTCACCGAGATGTATGTGGTGGTAAAGGGAGACCCCGATGATATCCCGCCGGCGGTAAAGGATAAGCTTATCGGCTATCACAAGTACCGCAGCGGCTTTGACGCGCTCATGCCCGCTGACGTACTGAGTCAGCTGCCCCGCGAGCTGGAATATGAAAAAACCACCATTGACGAGATACTTGTCTACATCGCAAAGGAGGACAAGAATGAAGGAAATAACTAAGATAATGCGGTTTGACCTGACAATGGGAATGCCGCTGTTACTGGAGCAGGGGCTGCCGGTGATATGGCTCATGGCTCTGCTTTGCACCTTCTTTGTCATCCCGGTGTGTGCTGTTTTTATATCTGTCCTGCTTATCCTCTGTCTGATACTGCCCCTTACCAACCTGGACAAGGGCGGCTTCAGGAAGATATACGGCGTGCTGCCCGTCAACAGGAAAAACATCACCCGGGGCAACATATGGTACATCTTCTTCCTGGCGCTGGCAGCGGAGCTTTTCTCCGCCCTTCTTGCGCTGGCGTCATACGGTCTCAAGCTGCAGCGGCTGCTGGGGAGCATTGAAGTTTACAGGAACTTTATCCTCCCCGAAATGAACAAGTTCACGGCAGTCATTCTCTGCCTTGAGATAGGGATAGTATTCTTTATCCTCTGCGGGGGTGTGGGGACGCTTTTCTTTGCGCTGTACACCATATTGGGAGCTAAGCACAAGACCAAGCTGACCGTTGCATTTGTCGTGACACCGCTGGTACTATGCGGACTGTTCATGTTCCTCAACGAGCACGATATGATCCCTCTCATCGACTTTTCCCTGATGCTGCCCCGGAGCATTACCCCGAAAATGCTGACCCGCTGGGGCATAGAGCATATCATATGCGCCGCTTCCACCGTGCTTTTTACCGAGATCGCGGCGGCACGGGAATCAAAGCGCGAGATATAAGGAGGTATTACAATGGAAAACATCAAGAGAATAATACGCTCCGATCTTGTGACCTTGAACAGCGGCAGCAACAAAATGAAATGGGCATATATAGCTCTGCTCGTTTTTCTTCAGTTATTCGGATTAACGATCTCGCCGCTGCTGTCGGGATATTCCTCCATTTTTGTTGCCATGATGTCCGTCACCATGCTGTTCGGCAAGGAGGTAAAGAACCACGGCGAGAAGATGTACTGTCTGCTGCCCGTAAAGCGCAGCGATATCGTAAAGGCGAGGTTCATCACCGTGATGTCCCTCAACATCATCACCACCGTCATCGCATTTTTCAGTATGCTGCTGTCATTAAAGCTGGAACTTTACCTGAAACTCGTTGGAGAAGATATCATTTCGCTGATGATGAAAAGAACCCCCGATATGAACATCAGCAGGTTCAGGATCTGTCTGATAGCTTTCCTTTTATTTTCTGGAGCGGCACTGATCACCGCCGCTTCGATGCTCCGCACCTATTTCAAGAATCCCAACCTGCTGGGCGCGGACTTCGGCAAGAGCGAGAAAATGTCAAAGCGTGACGCTGTGGGTGTCACCGTTATCATAGTCATTCTGCTGCTGATATTCGCCAATATATCGGGAGTGATACCCCTGGGCGCAGCGCTGGTCATCGTTGTGCAGCTTTTGTCGCAGCTGGCTTCGGCGGGCGGCGGCGTACTGCTGGCAGCGGTGCTGTTAGTCATAACGCTGCTGGAGATCGCATTCCAGTTTATCTGCACGCTGATAGAGTACGGCGACAAAGAACTGTAAGGAGGGCTTGTCATGAAAAATATCATAAAAAGAACAGCGGCGGCTCTCTTTGCGGGAGTCATGCTGATGAGCGCTTCCGTCACCGCTTTTGGCGACACCGACGTCGCTGCCGGAGAAAAAAGCGATATCCTGCTGCCCTCCGGCAAGACGCTGGGCGAGCTTGAGACTGTGATCTACGATCACAATGCGGAACACAGCTCCTCAGATCTTGATGATGCGCAGTTTGCGTCCGTGCTGCTGGGCGTGTTCAAGGGCGACGAGGTGCTTTACACCAACTACTTAGGCTACAGCGATTACGAGAACGATATTCCCGCCGACGAGGACAGCGCCTACGAATGGGGCAGCGTTTCCAAGACCCTGATATGGGTCAGCGCCATGCAGCTGTGGGAACAGGGCAAGCTTGATCTCAACAAGGATATCCGGGAATACCTGCCGGAGGGGTTCTTCCACAAGCTATCCTACGACGATCCCATAACAATGCTGAACCTTATGGATCACAGTGCGGGCTGGTGCGAGACCACGAAGGACATATGGTACAAGGACGGCGAGACTATCCCGCCGCTGGGGGAAGAGCTTCAGCGCATAGAGCCGGCGCAGGTCAACCGCCCCGGCGAGGTTGTGGCATACTCCAACTACGGCGCGGCGGTGGCGGGCTATATCGTGGAGCGGATAAGCGGCATGGAATACAGCGAGTATGTCCGCAGGAACATCTTCGATAAGCTGGGTATGGAGCATACCTCTATCGCTCCCGATCACAGCGACAACCGGTGGGTATATGAGCAGCGCCGCAAGATGAAAAGCTACAATATCGGTGTGATAAACAATATCTGCCAGGGCAGCGCGCTGGAATATGTGGGCGCCTACCCCGCAGGCGCGGCGGCAGGTACTCTCACCGATCTTATGACCTACGCTCAGGTGCTGGTGGACGACGACGCTCCCCTCTTTGACGATCCCGCTACCCAGAAGGAGCTTTTCACCGCCATAGACTTCTACGGCGATTCCGATGTCCCCGCCAACGCTCACGGGTTCATCGCTATTGAATACAACGTCCGTGTGTGGATGCACAGCGGCGCTACCGTTTTTGGGCAGGCGGATATGCAGTTCGATCCCGAGAGCAAGGTGGGCTTCGTTCTTATGCAAAACCAGGGCGTGTCAGGCGCAAGCGAGTACCAGAGCCTGGTGCCCCTGTGGGTATTCGGAGAGCTGGAGCCGGACAAGTACAGCAGCACCGTGAGCACCGCCAAGCTCACAGGCAGGCATTATCTTATGGCGCGGAGCCAGTACAGAGGAATGCTCAGCTTTATGCCGGTGCTGGGGGCTGTCAGCTTTGACGGCGACTTTGACGTGCTTGAAAACGGCACGCTCCAGTCACGCGGCAAGACACAGCTCGGGAATGACGGCGGGAAGGGCGAGGCAGCTTCCATTATAGGAAGAAAGCAGCTCCCCGACGGCAGGGACGCTCTTGAAACGCAGTCAATGGACGTGATATACGACAGGTACTACCTCCCCAAGCTGCTGCTCATGACCGCATACTTCCTGACGGCGGTGATAGGCTCATATGTGATACGCCTGCGGATAAAGCTGAAAAAGTCCCGCAGAGCCGTCAGCATAAAGGGCGCTTTCACGGCGACTGCGGCGAGCGCGGCGTGGCTCACTTCCCTGCTCACCATGACGGCTTCAATGGTGATCTACTACAAGTACACCGGAGGCATACCCGCTGCCGCGGGAGCAGTCATGGGCGTGATACAGATGCTCTGCGGCGGAGTCTGCGCGGCAAGTGCGGCAGGCGCGGCGGTGTCAGCCGTGACCGCAAAGGAAAACAGACGCCCGGCTCTCGCTCTGAACATCCTGACTATAGCGGCAAGCCTGCTGTGCGGAGCGGCTATAGTATTCTATCAGCTCTACTGCTTCTGGGGCTGCTGAACATCTTCCGGAACGAATAAATTCAAAACAGCCGTACTTTATACTAACCTTTTAGGGATTAGTATTAAAAAGTGCGGCTGCTTTTTGTCCGTTAAGGGATATCCGGATTTACGTGTACCATACAGTGCTTGACGTCGGGAAACTCGGTCTCTATCAGGTCATGTACCTTCTCGGCGGTGTCATGCGCCTCCACAAGGGTCTTGGCGGAGTCCATGAGTATCTCCACCTCGACATATATCTTGGAGCCGAAAAGCCGCGTCCTGAATTCGTCGATACCGAGGACGTCCTCCGTCTCGAGGATAGCCTTTTTCATCTGCTCTACGGTATCCTCAGGGCAGGACTTATCCACCATTTTATCCACGGCGTCGCGGAAGATATCGAAGGCTGCCTTTTCGATAAACAGGCAGATGATGACGCTCGCCAGCGGGTCAAGTATCGGGAAACCCATTCTTGCGCCGAAAATTCCGGCAAAGGAACCCACCGACGACAGCGCGTCGGAACGGTGGTGCCAGGCGTCCGCCATAAGCGCTCCGGAATTGATCTTGTTCGCCGCGTGCTTTGTGTAGTGGAACATAAGCTCCTTTACGATCATGGATATAACGGCAGCCGCAAGCGCCAGCGCTCCGGGAACGGTAAGGCTCGCGGTATCGGCTGAGGTTATCTTTTCCAAGCCCTTGGCTCCGATGCCGAGACCTGTTGCCGCCAGCACCACGGCGAGTATCACCGAGGCGACGCACTCCATTCGCTCGTGACCGTAGGGGTGCTCCTTGTCCGGCTGCTTGCTCGCCATGCGGACTCCGACTATCACCACGAAGGTGCTGAACACGTCGGAAGCAGAGTGAACGGCGTCGGATATCATAGCGCAGGACTTTGCGATAACGCCGGCAGCAAGCTTTAAAAGCGACAGCGCCAGATTAACGATAATGCTCACCACCGACACGCGCATAGCGACTGCGGCAGAGACATCATCATTCTGCATTTTCAGTTCTTCCTGTTCCATACACCCACTCCCTAAAAATAGCAGGACAAAGCCCGGCAGTCCGTGCGAAGCACGGGCTATGGCTTATTATTTCATGAAGCAAAAATGCTTGCTTGCAAGGGCATTTTTGCGATCGAAACAATAAAGCCGCGGACGCAAGTCCGCAAGACGGGCGTCAAGCCCGGCAGTCCGTGCGAAGCACGGGCTTTGGCTTTATTATAC
>CACXDI010000021.1 GCA_902766335.1 uncultured Ruminococcus sp.
AATTGGGGACTCTGTCCCCAAACCCTTGCAAGGGGCTCCTCGCCCCTTGACCCTCGCCAACCTCGCGCGGTTGGATCCGCTGCTTTGCTTCCATATAAAAGGGCTGCTACGTAATGCAGCAGCCCGCTTTGATCATTCCTTATGAGCTTCCTTCCACGCCTCGAGCCTCTGCTGCTCGGTGTCGGCGGAAACGGGATTGAACGCCATGTTGCTGCTGAACTCTCCCTTCGCGGTGACACTCAGCGTAACGTTGGTAAAAGGCGCCTCGCCGTTGTCGGTGAATACCTTGCGGACATTCATCAGCTGCTTGATGACCTCGACTCTGTTGTTCTTAGCCTCGTCAGCGTCCATGTCAAAACGCTCGAACATATCGTCGCCGTCGATGATCTCGCCGTCGTTCATTATCATGCGGTTGTAATAGAACACGCCGTTCTCGTTGTACTCGGCGTAGAAATACGCTATCTTGTAGTCCTCCTCCGGCAGGAAGCTGAAGAACTCAGTGCCCAGCGCCTGATAGTACTCCTGAGCCTGCTTCTGTATCTCGTCCAGCTTCTCCTGAGGTATCTTTCTGGGCGCGGGTCTCAGCTCGGTCTTTTCTACCATGTCCCGCCACTTGCCGTAGCGGATATCCTCCTCGCCCTCAACCAGCGGCTCCGATGTAATGTCTATCTTTACCTGCCCGTTGTTGAGCATGGTGAGCGATACCGCGTTGCAGGACTTCTTGGTGAACTCCTCGGCAGCCTTGCGGAAACGGAAGAACGCCTGCTCCAGTCTTTCCTCTCTCGATACCATGTCGGGAAGGCTCATGCCGGTCTTTCCGGGTATCTCCGAGCGCTCAAGCAGTTCTCCCTTTAAGGTGTAGCAGCAGAAATCGTCGATATATCCCTCGCTCTGAAGCTCCGCATAGTAGAAGCCTATAAGCATCTGCTGGGGGAACATGACTCTCATTCTCTGAGCTAAAACTACCAGCCTTCTCTGGAATATCTCCTCGGCGGTCATACCGCTCTCATCGTCCTCAGGAGCGGTCTTCTCAGCTTCAGCCTCGTCCACTTCGTCCTCAGCTTCCTCTTCGACGTCTACAGTCTCCTCGAATTCCTCGGTATTGATGTCCTCGTCATTCTGTTTTTTCTTTCCGAATAAAGCCATTTCGTTTACGCTCCTTATCCTTAATTTTGCTTTCTCACCACTGCATATTCGTCGCCGTTGCGGTAGAACCTGCATGAGCCGCCGTTCCGGGAAAAGCTCCCTTTAAGCTCCATTTCATACACGTCGTCCTCGTCCATGTCGGCGGTGCAGTAGTATTCCTCATATTCCTCGTCGTAGGCGTAGTATGCACAGCTGTCACATTGTGAAGTCCCTGCCAACTCTCACACCTCGACTACCTTTTTATCCACCGGGAAGTATCTCTTGTTCTCCACAAAGAAGAAGTGAGTTACAACTGCCGCAGCCGCAAGCAGAGCGGTTATCGCCCCGATGACTGCAAAAACCTTGACTATAGTTTTCATATGGTAGCTCCTTTCCGGGATTTACACAAAATCTTCCTCGTCGATGTCGTCATCAAGCTCCTCGCCGTTGAGCAGCTTTCTCAGCGCGTCTACCTCCTCCTCGGTGAGGGTGACGCCCTTGCCCATGCGGGTGTGATCGGGGTTCCATTCCCTGATGTCCCACTTGGGATCTCTCTCGTTCCAGCTTATCTTGTTAAGCTCCTTTGTCCAGCCCTTCGCATTCTGCGAAAGAACTCCTAAATGCTCCGTGATCTCAAATTTAAGTTCTGCCATGATCTTATTCTCCTTTATATGATGATTACCTGTTTTTTATCTTTACATAAGCCCGCTCCGCGAGCTCTACTGCCTTTGAAAAATGCGTCACCGTGGCTATCAGAAGTATCACTACCCCCGAGAACAGCCCCGTCCAGGCGCCGCCTATCTTCCATGCGGTGCCGATAAAGCAGAGACACCCGAGGAATGAGGTCACTCCGTCAGGCTTTCTGATGTAGTCCAGCGACAGCAGCACCAGAAGCGCCAGACAGCCGTATGCCGCGCCCCAGCTCGCCCAGAGGGTCAGGAATATCCCCGCCGCGCCGCCGAGCTTTATCATATCCTTGCCGTACATCACGCCGAATGCCGCAGCAAATGAAAATGCTATCAGACAGCTTGCTGTCAGCACGATGTGATAGTACCAGCATACCACCGCGAAAGCCGCAGCTGCCACTCCCGCCGCTATCAGCTTCTTCTCTCCGATACGCAGCAGCAGGTCTGCTATCTTCTTCGGCGCTATCGCCAGCACCGCCTTCCAGACCGGCTGGATGTTCATCGCCAGTATCACCGCGAACATCACGGGGAGCAGGAACATCGCCGCCGTGTGCATGGTGCCGCTGATATGCTGTGTGACGCTCACTACAGTCATGACCAGCAGCAGCGAACAGTTGACGATCAGCTTTCTGAGCCTCAGGTCAAAAGGCACGATAGACCGCGAGTCATAGGCTCTCACCGCAAACACCGCGATGTAAGACACAACGGTGGTGATAGGCGGTCCGAAGAGCCCTATCCTCGGTATCAGTATGATGTTGAGTGTGATGTTTATGACGCCCGCCACAAGACTGGTCACCAGCGAGCGCTTTGTCTTGTTTGAAGCCAGATATATGGAACCCATAAAGGTGGTGCAGCATGAGAATATGCAGGAGTATATAAGGATAGGCGCGTACATGGCGCTCTCCCATACGTCCCTGCCCATCCAGATCTGCGTCAGCGGAGCGCATACCATAAGGCAGCCCGCCGACAGTATATACAGCAGACACTGGTTAAGGTGGAACACGTTGCTGTAGAAGCGGTCACGCCCCTTGGACTTGTCCTCCATGATAGCCGACATATTCCACGCCTGCCCGAACATAAGGTATACGGTGGACACCAGATTGGCGATCTTGTATGAAGCCGATAGTATGCCGTTCCTGTCCGAACCGAGATAGTGGGTGGTCATGAACGAGTCGGAGCTGTTGGTGATGAGCCACATTATCTGCGCCGGTATCAGCGGCAGCGAATAGCTTATCATCATACGCAGCAGCTTCCTGTCGATGTGCTTGAAGTCGAAGTATCTCCACAGCCGCGCCGAGAAGAGCATGAACATGGTGGACACGGCGTCCGCCGCGATGATAGACCACAGATAACCCACGTTGCCCATTTTCAGCACTACTATAAAGAGTATAGTACCGACAAGCGTCAGCGCCGAGTTGACTATCGCCGTTATCGCGAAGAGCAGCACCTTGTCCAGCGCCCGCAGGAAGTTTGAGTACACCAGCTTTATCGAGGCGCAGAAGATGTAAATGAATATCAGCAGCGAGTAGCTGTGCAGATATTTGTCCGCCACCCCCGATATGGCGACTATCGGAAGTATCACAGCCAGCCCCGCCAGACCCGCGGCACAGGCGATGTTCGCTATGGAGAAGACCTGCTTTTTGTCATAAGCCTTGTCCAGTCCGAACCTCACCACCGATTCGCTTATGGTCAGGGTGACTATCGGTATCAGCCAATTGGCTATCTGCTGTATAACGTCGTTGACGCCCAGCTCCGCACGGGTAAGGTGGGTGGTGTAGACGTTGACCAGCAGTATTATCAGCAGCTTGGAGCTGAATGACCCCAGCGCAAAGAGCAGCGTGTTGGATACCAGCTTTTTGTATCCCGAGCTGCCCGCGGTATTTTCAGATGACATGATAAGTCGGATTTCCTTTCACTTTCCCTCACCGCAGGCTCCCTGCCGGCGGTATTTTCCTTATTCTTTCTTATAATATATGGTATCAAGGATTATTATACCACATTTGCAGAACAAATGCAAGAGGTTTTTGTCACAACAAATAAAAAACCTATATATCTTTGTTTAATAGCTATTTTTAACAGTACGTTTGTTTGTGCAAATCAAACAAAAAGGTTATGCCAAATTAATATAAAGTTACGATTTTGATTTTTTTGGTCAAATTCTCTTTGACAATTTTAAATTTTGTGGTAAAATATATATTAGGTAACACTAGATTTAAGATGACCGCTGTAGGATGATATTCCCGCTGCGGCTTGTGGGGTCTCCTGACGGCTCCGCATATAGTACGAAAGGGGCAATTTTATTTATGTCTAAGATCATTGCGGTAACTTCCGGTAAGGGAGGCACAGGCAAGTCCTCTATCAGCGCCTGCCTCGGCTATGCACTCGCAAAGCAGGGCAACAGAACTCTGATAATAGAGCTGGACTTCGGTCTTCGCTGCATGGATATCATGCTCGGTATGCAGGGCAACATCACCTATGATCTGGGCGATGTGCTTGAAGGCACCTGCGATGTAAATAAGGCTACGACTACCGTTAAGCTCGCTTCAAACCTTTCGGTGCTCTGCGCACCTTCGGATCCCTTCGTTCAGCTGAAGGCTGAGGATATCGAAAGGATAACCTCTGAAATGAGAAAGTACTTTGAGTACATCATCATCGACACCTCCGCCGGTATCAACGGCTCGGTATTCGATATCGTTACTAACTCCGATCTTATCCTTATAGTAACTACCCCCGATCCCGTATGCGTGCGTGACGGAAGAATGATGTCCGATGAGTTCTATAAGAGAGGCAACCAGAAGCAGAGGCTTATCATCAATAAAGCTAACCCCCGTATCTTCGAGTATGAAGAAATGGATGACCTGGACGCTATCATAGATACCGTAGGCGTTCAGCTGCTGGGCGTTATCCCCGAGGACAGCGCTATCCCGCTGGCTACCGGCAAGGGTGCTCCCCTTTCCTCCAGCTCTCAGGGCTTCCTGGCATTCTCCGCTATTTCCAGAAGAATAAAGGGCGAGCATATCCCGCTTTCTATCAAGACCAAGTAATACGCGGGCAAACACTTAAAACAAGCTGACAACGTATTTGGGGTGATCAATTTTGAATATTGCGCTTATAGCACATGATACAAAGAAGGAACTTATGGTACAGTTCTGTATAGCATACTGCGGTGTGCTCAGCCGTCACGAGCTTTGTGCTACGGGAACTACCGGAAAGCTGGTGTCCGAGGCTACGGGCTTGCGGATACAGCGCTATATGAGCGGCGTTCAGGGCGGCGCTCAGCAGATAGCGGCACGTATCTCCTGCAACGAGATAGACCTGCTGCTCATCTTCCGCGACCCTATCTCCGCAAAGCCGCAGGAACCGAACGACGCCACACTGCTTCGTCTGTGCGATGTTCATAATATCCCCGTGGCGACTAACATAGCTACCGCCGAGGCGCTGATACACGCCCTCGACCGCGGCGACCTCGACTGGCGTAACATCGTCAATCCGGGGCTTTCGTGATAAAGAACGTTCAGAGCCGTCTCTTCGTGGGACGGCTTTTTTGCTGGAAGGGGGCTTATGCTTGCGGCTGTCGGAAATTACCGAAAGCGTCCTTACGGACGAGCTGATCGACAGGCTTTTGTTCGATCCGGGCTTCAGCTACAGCGGCGGGAGCGCCGGAGTCATCATGGTGCTGGGCAGCAGAAAAAGCTGTATCAGACGTATGCCCGCAGCGGCGGAGATATTCCGCGGGGGCGGAGCACCGTACATCATGGTATGCGGCGGCAGGGTGCAGGATACGCCCCTCGGGCGAATGACGGAATGTCAGTCTATGCTGAAAACCGCCGGAGAGCTGGGCGTCCCGCGGGAGGTCATCATCACAGAGGAGCGCTCGATGACCACCGAGGAGAACTTCACCTTCGGGGGCGAGCTGCTCCGGGAACGTCTGCCGGGATGTGAGAGCATTATACTCGTCACCGCCGGATTCCATATGCGCCGGGCGCTGCTCATGGCAGAGCGTTCTCTCACCGGATACCGGATCATACCCGCCGCCGTTTCCTCCGGGAGCTGCACCGCCGGGGGCTGGAAGCTGACAGAAAAAGGCAGAAAAACCGCCCGCGGGGAAGCCCTCAAGCTCGGCTGGTACGCTAAGCAGGGCAGGATAGAGGATATGTCGATCTGACCGCCCCCGCACGCAAAAAAACCTTGAAAAACCGCGGTTTGCAACCAATTGCAACCACCGGTTGACAAATTTCCAAGCCCGCTTTATTGCCTGCAACCGCCCGGTGTGATATGATATGGACAGTGAGAACGACATGATGCCCGCCCGGGGCGGAAGGGTTCCCGCAATAAAAATTTTTGGAGGAACAGATAATGATAATGGCAGACAAGATAATCGAATTAAGAAAGAAGAGCGGCTGGTCTCAGGAGGAGCTTGCCGAGAAGCTGGGAGTCAGCAGGCAGTCGGTGTCCAAGTGGGAGAGCGCACAGTCGGTGCCGGATCTTAAAAAGATACTCGCCATGAGCGAGATATTCGGAGTCAGCACCGACTACCTTTTAAAAGACGAGATCACCGACACCGGCGAGCCCGCCGCAGAGTCGGACAGCGAACCGCCCCTGAGACGCGTATCCATGGAGCAGGCTTCCGATTTCCTGAGGATCAACGAGAGTATCGCCGGCAGGATAGCATTCGGCGTGTCCCTCTGCATACTCTCCCCCATAACCCTTATAATAATGGCAGCCGCAAGCGAACAGAAGGGTTTCGGGCTGAGCGAGAGCGCGGCAGCGGGCGTCGGTCTTGTGACGCTGATACTTATGATCGCCGCAGCGGTAGGTATATTCATCACCCAGGACAGCAAGCTGAAGCCCTACGAGTTTCTCGATCACGAGGACATCGACACCGAATACGGCGTTGAGGGAATGGTAAAGGAAAAGCTCGCCGCCACCGAAAGCAGCCGCCAAAAGACCAACCTCATCGGCGTGATACTCTGCATACTTTCGGTGCTGCCCCTGTTCTGTACAATGATACTCGGCGATAAGTTAAGCGATATGGCAGCGGTCTCCTGCGTAGGCGCACTGCTCGCCATATGCTCTGCGGGCGTATTCCTGCTGACAAAGAACAGCTACATCACCGGCGCCTGCGACAAGCTGTTAGAGCAGGGCGACTACACCCGTGAGAAAAAGCGCAAGACATTCAGCTTCGGCAAGGTATACTGGTGTACTGTTGTTGCCATATTCGTAACGGTGAGCCTTATCACCAACGCCTGGGACAAGACGGTATTCATCTTCGCCGGCGCAGGGATACTCTATGTCCCGCTGAACGAGCTGACCAAGCTGATCAAGAAGTAATACTAACCTACAAAAAGCGGATTCAACCGCGCGAGGTTGGCGAGGGTCAAGGGGCGAGGAGCCCCTTGCAAGGGTTTGGGGACAGAGTCCCCAATTGCCCCTTTGGGGCAACCAAGTAGCGGACGAT
>CACXDI010000022.1 GCA_902766335.1 uncultured Ruminococcus sp.
AGCAGCGGATAAACGTCTCGGAATCCACGCTGTACCCGGTGCTCAGAAGACTGCAAAAAAACGGTCATCTTGAGACATACGATATGCCTTACATGGGGCGCAACAGAAGATACTACAAGATAACCGCCGCGGGGACGGCGCAGCTGAAGGAATACCGTCAGGAATGGAAGCACTATACCACACAGGTAGGCGCGTTTTTAAATGAAAAAGGAGATGCAGGGGAATGACAGTTCAGGAATACAGACACAGACTTGAGAGGGCAATGGAAGGCTGCTCGCCCGACGAGATAGAGAATGCAGTAGAATATTACGGAGAGCTTATCGAGGACTCTGAGTTCCCCGAAGAGCAAATGGAAAAGCTGGGCAGTCCCGAGGAGCTTGCAGAGCGCATAAAGCGCGAGGGCGGCTGGATACAGCCGGTGGAGGGTATCCCGGCAGACGACAGACAGGCACCGCCCCCGCAGGGCTTCGGCGGGCAGTACGCCGGCGCACAGCAGCAGACCGGCAGCAGCTCGTCTTCCATAGCGGGAAGGATAATCGCGCTGGTGCTCACCTTCCCATTCTGGATAGCGGCGTTTGCGATACTTATATCGCTGTTCTTCGTTATCTGGGGCATATACATCGCGTTCCCCAGCGGAGCTATCTCCGCGCTGGTATGCGGATTCGCCGAGTTTAGAACATACCCCGCATACGGCGGGCTGATACTCACCGCTATGCTGGCAATGGCAGGGCTTTCCGTTCTGCTGGTGAACCTTGCTGTGAACCTCACAAGATTTACCGGACACGTTACAGCTTCCTTCGCAAAGTTCCTTTTTGCTCCCAACGCAAAGGGTCAGAGCTTTGTATGGAAGAAGATACACAGGCTGGCAGCTATCATAGGCGTGGCTCTGCTGGGTGTCGGAGTGCTGGGCAGCGGTGCTGTATTTGCAGTCGCGCACCCCAACTCCGAAAAGTACGCCGAGAAGCTGGGGCTTACCGACAAGGAGTACTCCCTTTCCGCCGACGCTTCCGGGATCAGCGCGGACATAGATATCGGTAATGTTATAGTTAAGCAGTCGGGCGACGGCAGCGCAAAGCTGGTAGCAGAGAACATCGTCGAAGACTGTCTCACCGTAAATGACGGAAATAACATCGACATTTCCTATGATCTTGAGAATAAGAGAGCAAAGCAGACCTTTAATTTCGATATGTTCGGCATAAGCAGCGGAAGCAAGACAAAGGCAAAGTTCACCCTTTATCTTCCCGAAAAGGATTATGACACCGTGACATTAACGGCAAGCCTCGGCAAGGTGGAGCTTGGCGATCTGAAGGCTGACACGCTGAATGTCAAGGCAGACTGCGGCGACATCAAGCTGAATGATACTACAGCAGTCACCATGGTCATCGAGGAGTCGCTGGGCAAGATCGATATTAAGAATGTCACCGCAGACAGCGCTGATATCTCCAACGACTGCGGCGCTGTAAAGGTGAAGGACTCTGAGATAAGCGGCAGCGTAAAGGCAGAGCTTTCCCTCGGCGAGGGCAAGTTTGAGGACGTGACCGTAGGCAGCATAGATGCAAAGCTCGACTGCGGCAACTTCAAGTTCACCGGTACTATTACCGAGGGCGGCAGGATAGAGCTGGATACCGGCAACGCCGATATAAAGCTCAGCGGTCAGGGCTACGATGTCGACGCTTCTGCCGATACCGGAGACGTTGACGTTGACAGCTCATTAAAGGGCGGCAGCGTGAAGATAGATGTAAAGAATGACTGCGGAAACATAAATGTAAAGGCTGCATAATATTTCACACAAAGCACACAAAATACTTTTGCGTTGCTCACAGAATTATGTTAATCTTATACAAACGGGCGGGAGAGTTCCTTCCGTCCGTTTAGTATATCATAAAACAGGAGGAAGAAATGCTATGAAATATGTATGCTCGGTTTGCGGATTTATCTATGACGAGGCTGAGGGTTATCCCGACGGCGGTATCGAGGCAGGCACCAAGTGGGAGGACGTCCCCGAGGATTTCGTATGTCCCCTCTGCGGTGTGGGCAAGGATCAGTTCGAGGCTGAATAATTAAAGAGCAGTCATGGGTCTGTTCGGAAGAAAAAAGCCGCAGGGCACGCCGATGAAGGAGCTTCTCGGGTTCCACGGAAAGCGGCTCAGCTATGTGGTAGAGCGTCACGGCGCCGATGAAGAGGTCATCGGGCGCGAGGGCGGTATCACCGTTGACGAGGCGGGCGGAAAGCTCACTATCGTCTGCAACGGCACGCCGGTGGCGGATATGAAGCTGGAAGGGCTTGTCTGCGCGGAGCTTATGAGCCACAACGGCTGCGACATCAAGGGCTGTGACCTTTCGGGGGAACGCCGTCATCTTGTGGCGCATTATTCTTCTTTAAGAAGCTGATCATTGGATATGAAGCCCCCTTTCATCGGGGGCTTTTATATATTTTTTGTCATATATATCAAAAACCGGCATACAAATTGTTACCGGTTTGTTAGTTTGCTCTTATTTTATTAATCATTTGTTGACAAAGCAGAAATCGTGTGGTATAATTATGTTGACATCTTTGGAGAAAAATACTATGTCGGAAAGGAGGGTATCTCGTTGGAAACTCTCGTTAGCTTACTGGCGTATGCAGACGGTACATCTCAGCAGGCAAACGCAGGCAGCATGGTAGTATCTCTTGCTATCAGCATCATAAGCCTTGTTGCTATGTGGAAGCTGTTTGAGAAGGCGGGTGAAGCCGGCTGGAAGTGCATTATCCCGTTCTACAATCTGTATACCGAGTTCAAGATCGTATACGGCAACGGCTGGAAGTTCCTGCTTATGTTTGTGCCGATCCTGAACATAATCCTGGCTTTTGGTATGTGCATCAGAATGGCTCACGCTTACGGCAAGAGCACCGCTTTCGGTGTTGGTCTCATCTTCTTAGGACCTATCTTCATGATAATACTTGCTTTCGGTGACGCACAGTATCAGGGACCCTATCACGGATTCATCTGATCGAAGGCTAAAAAACCGCTTGTTTGTGAAACAGGCGGTTTTTTATTATATTGCTCCCCAACTAAACCTTGCCAAAAATAAAAAATCTCTGCGTTGTAAAAGCTTGAAGGGCGACAGCCCATCTGCGCCTTTCCGGCAAGGTTTAATTGGGGGAGCAATATAATTCCAAATTCGGATACATCACAAATGACGGCGGTAAGACGGTCACGATAATAGATTTCAGCAGCAAGGCTGTATCAAAAGGGAAGTTGAAATTTCCGTCAAAGATCGACGGCAAGAAGGTGACGGTGCTTTCGTCGCAGATGTACCCGGCGTTTGCGGAAAACTGCGGAAGATCAAGACGGTGGAGATACCCAAGTCGGTAAAGGAGATCGAGGATTATTTCCTGCCATATGAATACTATGACGGCAAGAAGTTCTTTTCGGCAAAGGATCAGTATGAGATGAGCTATATCTCGGTAAAGGTACACGGTAAAGCGGCGAAAAAACAACCGTCCCGAAAAAGCACAAACAAACAGACAAAACAAAACCGGCGATACCAGACCAGTACCGCCGATTTTTATTGCGCGAGAGAGCGAAGCGATTCGAGAGCAACCACCCCCCCACAGCCACACTCAGAACAGCCTGGTGCTGCCCCAGTCGGTGTCGAAGCGGTGCCCCATTCCGTTGAGCTCGCTGAGCTTTATGTTGAGCAGGTTGGGGTTGACCCGAAGCTCCATGGCGGTGCGGAAAACATCGCAGCCGTCCCGGAGCAGCGTCAGCATCTCGCTGTCATCTATCAGCAGATGCGCCGCAAAGATGTTGGCGTCATACTCCACCTTGTCCTTCATGTTGAAGATCTCAAACTCCTGCAGGGTGCTTTCCTTCGCTATCGCAGAGTGCAGGAAGTAATGCCCCAGCTCGTGGGCGCAGGCGAGCCGCCTGTCCTCCTCGCAGAGTGCCGAGGAGACGATTATCACCGGGTCATCGCCGAAGTAGGTGAACAGCCCGCTGAGCCCGCCCAGATCGTCGGTAAAGCAGTTTACGCCCAGCTCCCGGCAAAGCTCAAAGGGGTCTCGCGTGCCGTGTTCCTTGATAAGGTCATTTACCATATCGTAGATGAATTTCAATTATTTTTAGCCTCCATGTTCTTTTCCTTGACCTCCCAGTAAGCCTTCTGGAGAGCAAGCATAACGGCGTCGGCGTCCTCCTCGCTGAGCTTTCCGCCCGCGAACAGCCCCGTGATCTCGTTTACCAGCTTTTCAGCCTGTATCTTGCCCTGTTCGCCGTGGGCGTACATCGAAGCAAGACGGAAATCGTCGTCGCTCTCGGTAGTCCAGAACTCCACCGGCACATCAAAAAGCTCCGAGAGCTTCTGATAAGTGCTTTCCGAGCGGGGGATACGCTCGCCCTTTTCGTAGAGTATTATGGTGCGGTTGCTTATGCCCGCCGCCTTCATAACGTCAGACTGGGTCATCTTTCTGCCTGTTCTTATGTGTTTTAGTTTATCACCGAATTTCATTTTAGATACCTCCGTAGCCGTCTGAAGTTCACATTGCGTGAGAATAATGTGTACTTCGTTATCGCTATTATACCACGCCGAGTCCGGCTTGTCAAGCAAAATTTGCATTTCGCCGGCTCTTTCGTGAATTTTTGTGTATCTGCCAAAATTGAAGTTCACATTTTTGTTTATTTTTAGTCCGCGCAGTCGCTCCGCTGCGCGGAGACTCGCAAAGCGATACCGCCATTTTCAGCCGCGGCAGTAGCACGCTATCTTCCAGGCTTCGCACCCTCTGGCGTGTACCTTAATGCCGTCGCTATCCATATCCTTAGATAGTGCGATACTGAGCCGCTGCATTAGATTGTGATATACTGACCTTCTACGTGCAGACGGCTGCTCTGTGGTACCCCTCCGAGCGCTTCGCGCCCACTCTCCCCGGAAAACGCGCCTGCGGTGCTTATTTCCAAAGGGGAGGTGCCCGAAGGGCGGAGGGGTCAGCCGGTGCGGTACAAAGCTTCGGCGGCATAGTAACACATTATTTTATATTATTTTTTTGTAAATTTAAAAATAGGGGTTGTAATTTGCCGAAGTTTTTGGTATAATGTATTTATATATGTTTATGAAATATACGGAGGTTTATTGTATGTCTACTAAGTACGTATTCGTGACAGGCGGCGTTGTTTCCGGTCTTGGCAAGGGTATCACGGCAGCTTCCCTCGGAAGGCTCCTCAAATGCCGCGGCTACAGCGTCACTATCCAGAAATTCGACCCCTATATAAATGTTGACCCGGGTACTATGTCGCCGTATCAGCACGGTGAGGTGTTCGTTACCGATGACGGCGCCGAGACTGACCTCGATCTCGGTCACTATGAGCGCTTTATCGACGAGAACCTGTCGGTGAACAACAACGTCACCACCGGCAAGATCTACTGGACGGTGCTGAACAAGGAGCGCCGCGGCGATTACCTTGGCTCTACCGTGCAGGTGATACCCCACATCACCAACGAGATAAAGGACAGGCTCTACCGCGTGGCTAAGGCTAACCACACCGAGACCGATGTGGTCATCACCGAGATCGGCGGTACCGTCGGCGATATCGAGTCTACTCCCTTCCTTGAGGCTATCAGACAGGCTTCCAAGGAAATGGGCAGGGGCAACAGCGTGTTTATCCACGTTTGTCTCGTGCCTTACATATCCGGCTCCAAGGAGCTGAAGTCCAAGCCTACGCAGCATTCGGTAAAGGAACTGCTGAGCCTTGGCATACAGCCGAATGTCCTGGTGCTCCGCTCCGAGCAGCCTATCCCTCAGAACATGACCGAGAAGATCGCCCTCTTCTGTAACGTACACAAGGAGGACGTTATTCAGAACCTCACCGCTCCCTCGCTTTACGAAGTGCCTATCTGGCTGGAGAAGGAGGGTCTGGCGGACGTTGTCTGCGAGCATCTGGGTCTTGAAAAGCGCAAGCCCGATCTTTCCGGCTGGCTTGAGATGATAGACCGCGTGAACGGCTGCGATAAGGAAGTCACCATTGGTCTGGTGGGCAAGTATGTTGAGCTGGAGGACGCTTATCTTTCCGTTGCCGAGGCTCTGCGCCACGGCGGCTTTGAGAACAGCGCTAAGGTAAATATCAAGTGGATACAGTCTGAGGACATCACCGAGAAGAACGCGGCTGAGAAGCTTGCGGGCTGCGACGGAATAATCGTCCCCGGCGGCTTCGGCGACAGAGGTATCGAGGGCATGATAGAGTCTATCCGCTATGCCCGTGAGAACAAGATACCTATGTTCGGTATCTGCCTCGGTATGCAGATGTCGGTGGTAGAGTACGCCCGCCATGCGGCAGGCTTTGCCGACGCAAACTCCACCGAGTTCACCTCTGACACCCAGCACCCCGTTATCGACATAATGGACACCCAGAAGGACGTCACCGAAAAGGGCGGCACAATGCGTCTGGGTCTCTATCCCTGCAAGCTGCGCGAGGGCACTATCTCCGGCGGCGTTTACGGCGAGCCGCTTATCTACGAGCGTCACCGTCACCGCTGGGAGTTCAACAACGCCTACCGCAAGCCGCTGACCGAAGCAGGTCTTATCCTCGCGGGTCTTTCCCCCGACGAGAACCTCGTCGAGATAGTTGAGCTGCCGAAGGACGTTCACCCCTGGTTCGTAGGCGTGCAGTTCCACCCCGAGTTCAAGTCCCGTCCCAACAAGGCTCACAGGCTGTTCAAGGACTTTATCCGCGCGGCAGTTGAGTATTCACAGAAGTAAGGGCGAGGAATAATATTGCTGAATAAGCCGTTCCCGGTCTGAGATCCAGACCGGGAATTTTTTGTTTTTGATATATGATTTAAACAAAAAATTTTTTACTATAAGTTTGTTCTAAAATGATAAAATGTTTTTATGCTATAATATTTAAATAATTGTGCGGTTGGCATATGATAGTGTATGGAATTTGTAGGAAACTCCAAATTAATGTTTAATATGTTGATTAAAACGCGATTGTATTGACAAATTTCTGTCAACATTGTATAATTAGTATATAGGAAGAAACAAATTGTGACGTTTCACGGGGAAACGCTGAACAAAAATGCTATAGAATACAATAAGGAAAGAGAGTGATCAATATGAAAAATAATAGAAGTTCAGAAAAGGGCTTTACGCTGGTCGAAATGGTTATAGTCATCGCTATAATCGGTATTCTGGCAGCAATAATAGTTCCTTCTATCTTCAATTACGTTGGAAAGGCGAACAGAAAAGCTGATATCGTTACTGCAAGGCTTATCGGCACGACGATCACCAACATCCTGATCGAGTATCCCGAGTATAACGATATCTTTTACAGCGGTCCTGCCGGCAATAGAGCTGATTATAAGGTGAAGATCAGCGGCGAAGAGTATTATTACAGAAACGTTGCAAGAGCCTGCGGCACCAAGAATAACCTCAACACTCAGGGCGGTTTCCAGTTCTATATGAACGGTAAAGGCTGGGAGCAGACTAATAAGAAGTATAACGCTATCACTGATGAGCTTAACAGCCGTATCGAGGAGATCATCGGTGGTCAGGACAATATGAGCTTTATCCCCATGAGAAGCAGCGGATACAAGCACCCTGCTGATGAGTGCAACCATGATGACCGTGACGGACAGGGCATAAGCTCCAGTTCCAGAGACAAATCCAAGACCTACAGCTATACTGACAGATGGCTTATCGGTTACCGTATTTCCAAAATAGGTGCAAAGGATAAGACACGAGGTGCAGTAGAGGTCTGGGCAGGCGATTCCTACGGCAGAGCAGCTAACGGTCCCCGCTGCCGCCTGTGGCCCGCACCCCCTTCCTACTATTGATACCAGGGAGCCGGAGCGCCGGCATATTACCATGAATTTTTAAACCAAGCCTGAGAACGAAGTCTATTCGCTCTCGGGCTTGTCGTTTTGCTAAAGCACTTGACAAAACGGCAGCTAAGTGATATAATAAATCAGTATGCTTTTTAAGGAAGAATGATGATGAAAAGACTTCTGACAATACAAGATATATCCTGCTTCGGGAAATGCTCGCTGACGGCTTCGCTGCCTGTTATCTCGGCTATGGGGGTGGAGACGGCGGTGATACCTACGGCTGTGCTGTCCACGCATACCGGCAGTGGTTTTACCGGCTACACCTTCCGCGATCTCACAGAGGATATCGAGGGGATAACTGCGCACTGGAAAAAGCTGGGGCTGCATTTCGACACCATTTACACCGGCTATCTCGGATCGGTGGAGCAGGTGGGCATTATCAAAGAACTGATCGCTCAGTTTCGTACCGAGGACACTCTCGTGGTGGTAGACCCGGTCATGGGCGACGGCGGCAGGATGTACGCCGGCTTTGACAACAGGTTCATTACAGCTATGCGCTCGCTCTGCGGGGTGGCTGACTGCATACTGCCAAACGCCACCGAAACGGCTCTGCTTCTGGGTGAGAATTACCGCAACGATCTGACGCTTGAGGACATAAAGGACAGGCTGCGGCGTCTGACCGGCTTCGGCTGCCGCATGGCTATCATGACCGGAGCCTCTCCCGACAAGCAGCGTACCGGCGCTATGGCGTACAATGCCGCCGAGGAGAGGTTCGTCAGCTCCTTCGGCAAGAACATCAGCGGCAGCTATCACAGTACGGGGGATATCTTCTCGTCGGTTTTTTCCGGCGGCATGACCCTCGGCATGGACGTTCAGCAAGCTCTTGACCTGGCGGTGAGCTTCACGCGGCAGTGCATAGAAAGCACTCTCCCGGTGAGGGAGGAGCACTGGTACTCCGTCCGCTTCGAGCCCTGTCTCGGCTGGCTTGCGGAGCAGTGCAGGGGATACCAGGACTAACTGTACAAAAATATGTACTTAAAATACAGCGGTTTGTTTTTGCACGCCGCTGTTATTGCTCCCCCAATTAAACCTTGCCGGAAAGGCGCAGGCAAAAATAAAAAATATCAAGGTGTAAAAGCGCAGATGGGCTGTCGCCCTTCAAGCTTTTACAACGCAGAGATTTTTTATACTAATTCCTAAAAGGTTAGTAGACAAAG
>CACXDI010000023.1 GCA_902766335.1 uncultured Ruminococcus sp.
AAATGAACAGTCACAACAAACTCAGCGTTCAGGGCACAATCGTCCGCTACTTAGTTGCAGCTGTCGCTGCAATTGGGGACTCTGTCCCCAAACCCTAGCTTAGGGCTCCTCGCCCTAAGAACCTCGCCAACCTCGCGCGGTTGGATCCGCTGTTTTCCACGCTCGGAAATTTGCACCCTTTCACATTTTCGCTCCGCCCGCTTATAATGGTAAAGGGGGCGGTGATACATTTGAGAGCGGAAACTGCAAGGGGACATAAGGTCACAAGCTTTCTGCTTGCGGCTGCTGTAGCGGGCGGGATATTCGCCGGGCAGGTGTATAAGCAAATGGTGCGGCATATGACCGAGATCTGCGAGTATAAGGGCAGACAGACCGCTACCGCCGCTATCGGCAGGGCGATAGATGACTGCCTTGCCGACGAACAGGGCGAATATATAAATATTGTCCGGGGCGATGACGGCAGGATAATCATGATCGACGCCGATCCCGCTAAGATAAATAAGCTGGAGAACGATCTGAAAAGCTCGATAAATAAGTCGCTGTCCCGCGTTGAGGATAACGAGATGCACGTTCCGCTGGGGACGCTCACCGGGATAACAGCACTTTCCGGCAGAGGCCCCGACATAGGCATTTGCCTGCACCAGATAGGTGCGGTGGACATTGAGCTGAAAAATACCTTCGTATCCACCGGGCTCAACCAGACGCGCTATAGCCTTATGCTTTCGGTGGATGCCGAGCTTTCGGCGATACTGCCGGGGCACTCTACGGATATAACCGTCAGCGATGAGTACATAATCTCCGAGACGGTGATTGTCGGCGAGCTTCCCGATACCTACGTCGCTGACCCTGAATATTCGGATTTTATATAGATCACAGCCGGAGCAGACTTTTCTGCTCCGGTTTTTTGCGCTTGCCGGAATATTCTCTGCCGTACAGGCATAAAGTGTAGTGAGACCAAAACCATAACAGGAGGTAACAACATGGAACATCGTATAAACAAAGAGACGGCGGTGTGCAGCAAGCGAGTGCTGGATACCGAGATCACCCAGGCGGTGGAGCACGACTTTATCCTGCCTGATTACTGCCCCGATATCTTCCGGGTGCTGAAATGCTTTGTGATACCGGGCGTGATATCCACCTCGATAAACGGCAGCCGCCTGAGCTTTGAGCTGAGCGTCACCATGCGGGTGATGTACCGCAGCGAGTCGGGAGGCATCGCTTGTATCGAGCATACTTGTGAGTACACCAAGTCCGCAGACCTGCCCGCCGACGCCGACGAGCCTTCGGTGAGCGTAACGCCCTACGTCCAGAACGTCAACTGCCGCGCTTCTGATAAGCGCCGTGCGGACGTCCGGGCAAGCGTGGTCTGCCGGGTGTGCGTGGACGCCGAGGACAGACGTCAGCTGGTAAGCGGTGCATACGGCGGGGGCATACAGCTCAAAAAGGAGCAGGCGGTCTACCCGACGGAGCGCATAGTCGCCGCCAAGCGGATAACCGTAATAGAGGAGCTGGAGCTTGCGGCAGGAAAGCCCGCCTTCGGCAGCGTGCTGAGGTGCGGCACGTCGGTGATTCCCGGCGACAGCCGCATAATGTCCGGCAAGCTGATAACCAAGGGCGAGGCTGAGATAAGCCTTATGTATCTCCCCAAGGGTGCAGACGAACCGCCGGAGAGTATGCGCTTTTCGATCCCCTTCAGTCAGATACTTGACGTCGAGGGGCTTGAGGAGGAGCTTGATACCGATGTGTCGGTGACGCCCGCCCGCTGCGTGATAACTCCGCGGGAGGAAAACGGTCTGCTGGAGTGCGAGCTGATACTTACGGTGAGCATAACCGCCATGCGCTGTACCACCGGCAGCCTTGTGACCGACGCTTACTCCACCCGCTGCGAGTGTGAGCCGGAACGCATGACCCAGCCGGTGACTCTCCCGCCGGAGAAGCTGCGTATCGCCTCGCCTGCCGAGTGTACTCTGGGCAGCACCGAGGGCGGGATATCCCGGGTCTATGACCTCTGGACGGACAGCTTAGCCGCTTCGGTGATAAACACAGACGAGGGCAGCGCGGTGAGCGGCAGAGTGACCTTCTGTATGCTTGCAGCCCTTTCGGACGGCACTCCCTGCTATGTGGAAAAGGAGTGTCCCTTCACCGCCCCCGCCGAAGCTCAGGCGGGAAGCCCGGTGACGGTAAAGGCTCAGCCCTGCTCGTATACCCTTACAGAGAGCGGTACCGTTCAGGGCAAGTCGGAACTGGATATCACGGTCAGCAGGATACCGGCGGCGGGAGGAGAGTACCTTTCGGATATCCGTCTGCTCACCGATCAGCCCAAGCATCCGGACTCCGGCTGCGCGGTGAAGATATGCTTTTCCGACAGCAGCGAGAGCGTCTGGGACATAGCCAAGCGCTACTCCACCGAGCCGGAGGCTATAGAGGAGCAGAACCCCTCGTCCGACGGCGCAAAACGCCGCGCTCTGATAATCCCCATAAAGAACTAAGGAGGCAGTTATGAACGACATATATGCAGACATCGCCCGGCGCACCGGCGGAGACATTTACATAGGCGTGGTGGGCCCTGTGCGCACCGGCAAATCCACATTCATCAAGCAGTTCATGGAAAAGCTGGTGATACCCAACATCGACAGCGATTACCGCCGCGAGCGCGCAAGCGACGAGCTCCCCCAGTCGTCGGGCGGCAGGACGATAATGACCACCGAGCCCAAGTTCATTCCCGAGGAGGCGGTGAGCGTTACTCTCGGCTCGGCGAGCTTCAAGCTGCGGATGATAGACTGTGTGGGTTACGTTATCCCCTCGGCGCAGGGCTACTTCGAGAACGAAGCGCCCCGCATGGTGCAGACACCCTGGTTCGAGTCTGAGGTGCCATTCAACATGGCAGCGGAGGTGGGCACCAAGAAGGTCATCACCGAGCACAGCACCATAGGTCTGGTAGTCACCACCGACGGCAGCTTCACCGATCTTCCCCGGGAGGAATACGAGGAGTGCGAGGAGCGTGTCATCTCCGAGCTGAAAGAAGCCGGCAAGCCCTTTGCGGTGCTGCTCAACACCGCCTATCCGGAGCACGAGGTGACGCTGCGCATGGCAAAGCAGCTGAGCGAGAAATACGGCGTCGGGGTGATCCCCGTAAGCGTCGCAGACCTCACCGACGATGACATCACCGACATACTCCGCGAGGTGCTGTACGCATTCCCGGTGCGTGAGATAAGCGTAGCCGCGCCCTCGTGGGTCAACTCCCTTGCCGCCGATCACTGGCTGAAATCGGCGGTCTACGGCAGTCTGCGCGAAGCGGCTGAGAAGGTCTCCACCTTAAAGGACATGGAAAGCTTTGCCGCCGCCCTCTCCGAGTGCGAGTACATCAGCTCGGCGTCGGTGACAGCCACCGATCTGTCGGACGGCAGCGCCCGGGTCACGGCGCTTATAGACAGTAGTCTGTTCGTCCGGGTGATAGGCGAAGCGGCGGGCATATCCTTAGAGCACGAGAGCGAGCTTATCCCCAAGATCACCGAGCTTGTGCATATCCGCGAGAAGTATTCGCGGCTTGCGGGAGCGCTTGAGGAAGCGGAGCGCACCGGCTACGGCATAGTCATGCCCACCATGGAGGAGCTGACCCTTGCCGAGCCGGAGATAATCAAGCAAAACGGCAAGTACGGCATCAGGCTCAAAGCCACCGCCCCGTCGATACATCTGATGAAGACCCGCATCGAGACAGAGGTAGCGCCGATAGTCGGCTCCGAGCGTCAGTCTGAGGAACTGGTGATGTCGCTCATGGGCGATTTCGACGAAAGCCCCAGCCGCATCTGGGAGTCCAACATCTTCGGCAAGTCGCTGCACGAGCTGGTGAGCGAGGGTCTGAACGCCAAGCTCGGCAAGCTGCCCCCCGAAGCCCGCATGAAGCTCTGCGAGACCCTGAGCCGCATGATAAACGAGGGCTGCTCCGGATTAATATGTCTTATTCTATAAAAAACGCTCCCTTGCCGTGCGGCAGGGGAGTTTTTCTTGTCCGCGTCAGAACAGACTCATCTGCTCGTACCGCTCCGGCAGCTTGCGCAGATAGCTGAATATCTGCTCGTTGTCGTGCATAATGCCGTTCTTCTCGCAGAAGTCGTGGAACTGCCGCATCAGGGCGGAGCTGTTCGGGCTGTTCACTATGTATTCGCCGCCGAACTCCTTCTGATACCGGGCTTTCAGTCCGGGGAAATGCCTGTCCAGGGCGGCGTAGTAGTACTCCCTGCTGCCCTCCCGCAGGGTAAGCCCCATGCCGAAGCATATGACGCCCCTGACCCCCGCCTCGGCGCAGTATCTCAGCAAGCCTTCCAGATTCTCACGGGTGTCGTTTATGTAGGGCAGTACCGGCGATAGCCATACTATGGTGGGTATGCCGCTGTCCCGCAGTTCGCAGAGCGTCTCGAAACGCCGCCCGGTGGTGCATACCCCCGGCTCCAGTATGCGGCAGAGCTGCTCGTCATAGGTGGTCATGGTCATCTGCACTACAGCCTTTGCTTTCCCGTTTATGCTGGTGAGCAGGTCCAGATCACGCAGCATCAGGTCTGATTTCGTGATGACCGCCGCCCCGAATTCATACCGGTCTATGATCTCCAGACAGCGGCGCATAAGACGCTCCTCGCGTTCAAGAGGCATATACGGATCGCTCATAGAGCCTGTCCCGATCATGCAGCGCCTTCTTTTGGAGCGGAGCGCTTGATCCAGCAGCCCGGGAGCGTTCTGCTTGACCTCGATGTCCTCAAAGCCGTGGGTGAACTGATAGCACCTGCTCCGGCTGTCGCAGTATATGCAGCCGTGCTGACAGCCCCGGTATATGTTCATGCCGTTCTGCTGTGACAGCAGTGACTTTGCGTCTACTCTGTGCATAGGTAATGCCTCCTATTAAAACACGGACAGCCGTTTAAATACCGGCTGCCCGTGCTGTTGTGTTGTCAGTATAGTGTGATCATTTGCCGTCAAGCATATATCTGACGATCCTTTCACTCACATGACCGTCGCAGTATGTGAAGTACTTCTTTCTGAACTCCTCAAGAGGCTTGAAGTCATAATCATCAAGCTCTTTCAGTTTCTCTGCCAGCTGTTCGGCGTTGCGGACTATGGGGTAGGGGAGTATGCGGGAGATGTCCCTCATGAAGTTTTCGTCCCTCTGTTTCTTTTCATAGTCGCAGCCTGTAAAGAATACCGGCTTGTTCAGCATCACTGCTTCAAAAACGGAATCGCGGTAATCGCCGATTATGACATCTGCTGCCATCATAAGCTCTCTAATGCGAAGATTGCTGTTTATCAGCTTGCTGAAGCCCTCGATCTCTATGGTGTTGGTGCATATCTTGATCAGCTCCTTGTGGTTCCTGGTGTCGATCACAAGCACATATTCATCGCCCAGAAGCCTCTGCATAGCCTCTATATCCAGCATTTCAAAATATCTCTGACTGTTTTCCTTTCTCCGCAGCTCAAGGGCATAGAAGATGACCTTCTTTTCTCTAGCCTCCGGGAACATCTCCCAGAGCTTTTCCTTTGCCTGCTGCCTGTAGCTCTCGCTGCTGTACACATCGGTGATAGGCGAGCCCTTGAGCATAACAGTATTATACTCGCTGAGAGAGTACTTTTGGCGTATCTCGGGAGCCATAAGATCTGATGCAGAGTCGTAAGCGTCTGCCTTTATGTTGAATACGAAGTCCTGATATCTCTTCTTATTTTTAAGATTGATTCTGGCACTGTGACCCTTCCTGAACAGTTCAAATGCGCTCTTGCCAATGATCATGAGCTTGCTGCCCTCACGCAGTTCAAGACCGGAGATCAGTGAGACGTTGCCGTTGAGCAGCACGTATCTGGCTTCGGACATAGCCCTTGCCAAATGCTTCTTTTCGCTGGCTGTTATCTTAAAGGCAGTAAAGAATTCTGTTTTCAAGGTATCCTGAGCTTCCAGAGCGGCAGTTATGCTGTAAAGCGAATCGCTATAAGTCTTTGTCTCTGATATTATCACTATCTTATCCTCTATATTTGAGGACTGGCAGCAGGTCTTGTACAGCTTCATGAACTCCTTCGCAGCTGCCTTTTCATCTGAGAGCTTGCGGAGATAGCCTCTGCTTTCCAGCAGCTGAGGCTCCTTCAGCACCGTACCGCCGGCAACGTTATCGCCCGGCTCTATCTGATACATCTCATCATACCTCAGCTTTACTTCCGGTGAGCTGCGCTGATAGGATATGGTGATGGACATAGTTCCCCGTCTCCTAGGTTCGCCGTTCATGAATCTGTCCAGATCCTCTTCGGTGTACGGTCTTGCGAACTCCTTCTTGTCGCCGTATATGCTTACTGCGTCCACAAGGCTGCCGAAGTTCTGATAGATAAAGGGTTCGGACTTGTTATTCTCATAGTAGCTGATAAGGAAGTCGAAGATGTTCCTGTCGGTGCCCACGGGGCTGTCAAGGTCAAGAGCAGCATACCCCTTCGCGTATTCGGGAAGCAGCTGTTCCATAGCATTGAAAAGCTCCATATCGCAGCTGATAGGATGCTTTACCGGGACTATCCTGCCGTCGGGGAGCCGCTCATATTCCTCAATGCTTTTGTAGGGCATATTGGCGAATATAGATTCGATAAAGAACATCTGTATCCCCGTAGCGGTAAGGCGGTGCCTTACGCAGCAGCCCTCGTCCGGGAACATAACGTGGGCATAGTAGTAATGCATCGGTACTTCCTTGCCTATGGCGTGGTTCCATATCCTGCTGTGACAGGTCTGGTTGTAGCCTCTTCCGAAGAACTCAACGAATGCGTGCTTCTCGGTCTTGTCTACCTCCTGGAGCAGGTATTCCTCAACGATAGGTCTGTGCTTTTCTGCATACTCCAGCAGATACTTGTGATAGGGCTCGCTTGCTTTGAGCACCTTGGCAAGGCTTCTTGCAGGCTGTCCGTCGCTCCAGTCGTTGAAGTCTATGCTGTCAAGATCTATGTGGGGGATGACGCGCTTGAACTCCTCCTCGCTTTCAAAGCATGCGGCAGCGATGAACTTGTCCTTGGTGTGTATCTCGTTGAAGTTTCCGCCGTAATCTGCGAAAAACTCATCGTCCACCTTGTCTATGTAGGAGGGGACGCGCCATACTCTTCTTGAGGCATAGATGTATTTGGTTTTCAGCTTCCAGCCGTTGGCAGAGATGAGAGCGTCGGCGATCCTTTTGAGGGGATGACCGTCACGGCTGACGAAGTACAGCGTCTCAAAGCCGTTCTTCAAAGCATCTCTCAGCGCCCAGTCGATGTATGATACCATCAAGGGTGCTACAAAGTCGATGACGAATTCCGAGCGCGGGAAGTCATATTTGCTGCGCATCCTTGCCTGCATGGCAGCGATCTTAAAGGAATCATAGCTGCCGATCTGTGATGTGAGGTCGATCTCGATGCTGTTGTATACCGGTCTCGCCACAGTTCTTGTTTCGATGTTCATTCTTCTGGGCTGTGTACGGTCGGCGTTGATATTATCGCCGGTATGTATCCATTTGCTGTAATAATAGAACGGCTTGACGCTGCGGTATACCTCAAAGAACAGCAGTCTGTCTGTTTTCAGCACGCCGTATTCGTTGGAAAGGAAGAGCTCCGGCTCAGTCAGGGCGGGGTCAGCCTTTTCCAGCATTTTAAGGATAAGGTCTTTGGGAAGATACATATCCGATATGAGCACGACCTTTTCGTCTGCTGCCAGCAGTTCCTTTACTCTGTCTATCTGTTCCTGTAAAGGCACGACAGCATCAAGCTCGGTATCACATTCAAGCTTTATTAAGTACCGGGTCTGCTCCTCTGTAAGATCCTCTATGACCTGTATCTCACGGTATATCTGTTCCAGCGTGATCTCGCGCTTTATGGTATACCGCTGCTCCATAGACTTATTCATGTATTCCCGAAGACCAAACTCAGTGTGGTGTCTCTTCTGGGGGAACTGCTCTATGAAGGTGCTGTCAAAGCACATGTCCCTGTCGGCTCTCATCTTCTCCCTCATGGCATAGAATATGCTGTCGGGATCCAGACCCTTTCGGGATATGAGTGTGTCGAATATGTCAAAGCTGTAAAGCTTGGGATAGGTCTTGTCCTTGATCTTGAAGCCGAGAGTGAATTCTATCATCCGTTCAAGATCGTCTTCCTGTGCATACTCCCACTGCCTTGCGAGGAATTTGTCAAGAGGCTCTTCCTCGTCGTCCTCTTCAAAGCGGTCGATGCCGTCAAGCATCTCCTCAAAGGTGCGGCAGATCCTGCCCCGGGAGTTGTCGTAGTATTCCTTGTCGTCGTTCATGCCCACCGCAGCAGCCATGTCGTCGCCGTCGAATATGTATCTTATAAAGCTCTTGACACCTGCAAGCAGGAAGTCAGAGAATATGCTGGAGTAGTCGTAGATCAGAAGATCTATCTTGTGCATTACTTCGTATATGTCGTTGTGGTTGTCCCAGAACATGAAGTAAGGCTTGTCACCCAGCTTTTCCTTCGCGGTGAGGAAGGCGGTCTCTGTCTCCATGAGAGGGTGCATCTTGAATATGAGCAGTACGCCCTTCTCTTCACAGTGCTTGTAAAGCGCATCAAGATCGGGGAGAGCGTCGGCAAAGGTGTTGCCCCGGTTGTTTCTGAATGTGGGAGCGTATACCGCGATCTTTGTGCCCTCGGGAAGACCCTTTGCTGCAAGTATATCATGATCGAAGGTGACGATGGGCTTGCAGCTCTTCTGGTATATGCACCTGGGGTACCCGCAGCGGAGCATGTTCTCCTTGGTAACGCCCATCTGATCGTAGAAATAATTCTCCTGAATGCTGTTTACCACACAGAGTATCTGGTTGTTCTGGTAAAAGCTGTTGTGCTTTATGTACTTGGGACAAAGATCGAACTTCAGGTCGTCTCCGTCCTCAACTCTTGCACGCTCCACAGGCTTGTAGCCCCAGCCGTGCCACAGGTTGAGATACTTGACGGTGTCGTCAAAGGGCATAAGTCCTCTAACCTGCTCGCAGACAGCAACACCCACACGGCTTATGGCATACTCCGCAGCGGGAGTGCCCATGAGGTATCCGTGGAAACCAAGGCTCCTGATAAGCTCGATGGTCTCGGGAGTGCTGCAAATCCATAATGCCTTTATGTCGGCACGGTAGTTGTTGATGTAAGCAAAAAGGAACTTGGGGTTTCCTCTGAAATCCTGACCCGAGTTGCCTGCGTTGAAGGACCAGATGTGCTCTCTGTCGGTGTCGCCCAGCCATTCCTTGAGTTCGGCAAGTTCTTTTTCGTCCTCGCTGTTCCTGTTTTCCTCAGCTTGCTTGACAAGCTGCTTGTCACGCTTGGTAGCAGCAGCTTCCTCTGCCTTTTTTTTCTTTTCGGCAGCAGCGTCCTCCTTGGCTTTTTGCAGCAGCTTCTGATCAGTCGGGGTTATATACTTTATATCATAGGGCTCCAGTGCCTTTAGAAGCCCCCGCTTCACGCCTTTGCGCAGGCTTTTGATAGGATTTTTCTGATCGCTCATTTTTTTCTCCTCATATTTACTGTGCTTCCGCCCCTGAACAGCGGGCGGCAGTATGGTATCATATTATCTCTTTAAGAATATCCACCGTATGTCCCAGACCTCTGGGGGCATCGAAAAGTCCGTGCCAGCCCAGACCCTCCAGGCTTACGCTTTCCAGAGAGGAATTGCTCATCGGGTTAAAGCTCTTTTTCTCCTCTGCGCTTGCGTTTTCTCTTATTAGCTGAACGCCGCCTGCCTCTGCGAGCAGCTGTGCCATTTCTTTTATGCTGATTATCGAATCGGGATTTGAGATATTGTAGGCGTGGAGGTTCTCACCCTTTATCAGCACCTTTAGTATGGCAGAGGCGCAGTCAAGACAGTAGCAGTAGCTGCGCAGCTGCGAGCCGTCGCTTTTCATGATTATATCCTCGCCCCTTGCGGCGTTATAGGCAAAGGCTGAGGATACACGGTTGTCCTGAGGCGAGGCGGTAGGTCCGTATATGTGCCCCGGTCTGACTATAACCGACTCTATCCCGTACTCATGAGCATAGCTTGCGCAGAGAGTTTCTGCAGCACGCTTGCTCACCGAATATGAATTTCTGGGATCCAGCTGATCTATAAAGCCGTACTCGCCCTCTCTGAAGGGCTCTGTGCTTTCCTTTCTTCCGTAGACCTCGCTGCTGGAGATATAAAGCAGGCGTTTTGTGCCATGCTCTCTGGCGTAATCCAGCAGGAAGTTCATGCCCGTGAAGTTGCTCATCATAGTCTCCACCGGCTCTGACATAACAAGGCTCGGGAAGGCGTTGCTGGCGCCGTGGATAACATAATCCGCGTGTGCCTCTATGACGTTGTCGTTCCTCACGGCGTCGTACTTCACGAATTCAAAGTAATCCTTATCGCAGATGCTGCCGAATCTTCCGGTCATTTCCTCGATCCAGCGTCCTGCGGCAAGTATCCTTATCTTGCCCTTGTGAGTCTCATTATACCTGACAAGGATATCAACTGCTGCCGACAGGATAAGTCCCGCCGCACCGGTTATCATGACCGAGCAGCCTTCAAGCTCAGAAAGCTCCGGAATTACTGCCGATACCTCGTCGATATCATCCAACCATTGTTTGCTGTCGTAAATGCTCATATCAGTGATCCTTCTCTGCGATCAGTTTCCGTTAGTTTTAAGCCAGTCGGAGCGCTTTGTGGTGAGCAGCGCCTTGAAGATGTCGATATCGTCCACGGTAGTGAGCTTGATATTCTTCTCGCTGCCTGCGGAGAAATAGACCTGTTTTCCCATTTCCACCATAAGGGTGCAGGACGCCACCGAGTTGGTTATGCCTGCTTCGAGGGCTCTTCTGTGAAGATCGCAGATATCCCCGATGCGGAATGCCTGGGGAGTCTGTGTTCTCTTTAGTCTGTCACGCGGGTAGCTGCCCACAGAGACTTTTCCGTCCTCCGTCTGCATCATAGCCTCTGCGCAGGGGATAACGGTAATGGCGTTGCCGTGCTCCTCCGTCACTCTGATACAATCGGAAATGATCTCCGCAGAGACCATAGGTCTGATCGCATCGTGTATCAGCACGATGTCGTTTTTATCGAAATGCTTTTCAAGCTCATAAACTCCGTTGCGGATAGAGCCCTGTCCATTCTCGCCGCCGGGGATCACATATTTCAGCTTGGTTATATTGAACTGAGCGGCATATGCTTTCAGCACCTGCTCCCAGCCCTTTATGCAAACCACCGCTATGGCGTCTATCTGGGGGTGTTTTTCAAAAGCCTCCATAGTGTAAACTATAACGGGACGTTCATTTACTGTAAGAAACTGTTTCGGGATATCCTGATTCATACGGGCGCCCGAACCGCCTGCGATAAGTAGTGCTATATTCATATCATTCTCCTCTTTCTGCGCTTATGCACGCACATTACCATTATACCATAATTTCCTAATTTCTACAAGCAATTAGAAAAAAATTCAGAATTTATACATATTATGTGCACTTTTCATATACAGCGGATACCGGGCGTCAGGCGAAATGCCCGCATGGTGCGATAGCTTGCCGGCAGACAGAAAAAAGCCGCAGCAACCGAATGCTGCGGCTCCATTATCGTAAGCCTTCAAAGCAGGCGCAGTCTGACGGAAGATCAGATCTTACGCTCCTTAGCCTTAACTCCCAGATAGCTGCGCACCAGTTCCTGAAGCAGCTCGTCACGGTCGATGTGACGTATCTCGTTCCGGGCGTTGTTATATGTGGTTATGTAGGTCGGATCCTCGGAGAGGAGATAACCTACTATCTGATTGATCGGATTGTAGCCTTTCTCAACAAGAGCTTCGTATACAAGCCTTAAAGTGCTTTCCAGCTTCTCGTCGTTTTCCTTAACTACGGAAAACTCCATTGTACGATCCTGCATTTTTCTCAGCTCCTCTTACTTAGATATATCCTCGCCGCAGCGCTGATAGTATACCATATTCGGCACCTATAAATATTATACCTCATTATTTCAAAAATAACAAGTCTTGTGCAAAATATTGGGCGTTTTAAACAATATGAAGTTCATATTTTTGTGCGTGATTACCCTGGAAAAGCCGGGAATACTATAAGAAATAGACTCTGAAAGGCTTATGCTCTGAGCTCCGCGCCTGCCTCGGACAGCGCCTTTATGACCTTCTGCATGATCTTGTCAGCCTGCTCGTCGTTGAGGGTGCCCTCGTGTGAGCGCAGTGACAGGGCGTAGGAAACGCTCTTCTTACCCTCGGCGATCTGCTCTCCCTTGTAGATGTCGAACAGCGTCACGCTCTCGAGGGTAGCGCCCGCCGCCTTGCGGATAGTCTTTTCGATCACCGCCGCCGGCAGCTCGTCGTCGCATATCAGCGACAGATCGCGGGTGGTGGCGGGGAACTTGGGCAGGGGAGTGTAGGTCTTCTGCTCGGCGCAAAGCTCCATAAGCTCGGGGATATTCACCTTAGCCACATAGGCTCTGCATCCGATGCCGTAATTCTCCAGAGTCTCGGGGTGAAGCTCGCCGAATATGGCGATCTCCTTGCCGTCTATCGAAGCGACTGCGACTCTGCCCGGGTGGAACGCCGATACCTCGCCGAAGACAGTGCTCTCGTCGGGTCTTGCATACTCAACGCCCGAAGCTCCGCACTTGTCAAGCAGCTCCTCTACCATGCCTTTTATGGTGTAGAAGTCGATCTTTCCGGCGGTGTCATAGATACCCACGCCCAGACGCTCCGGCTCTTCGGGGAGCACATCGCCCTCAACGGGAATGTACTCGCTGCCCAGCTCGAAGGCATAGCACTCGGCGTTGCGGAAGCTGTAATTGCGGGCAAGCACTTCCATGACGGAGGGCAGGATAGTGGTGCGCATAACGCTGGTGTCCTCGCCCAGAGGATTGCTGATGACAACGGTGTTCCTCAGCTTGCTGTCCTGGGGCAGTCTGATCTTGTCGAAGTACTTGGGGCTGATGAAGGAGAATGTGGTGATCTCGTTGACGCCCATGCCCAGCATAGCGTTGGTGACAGTGCGGTCAAACTTCTGCTTGCGGGTAAGCTTTGCGTTGGCGACGCCGCGCACGATCGTGTTGGGGATATTGTTGTAGCCGTAGAGGCGGGCAACTTCCTCCGCAAGATCGCTGTTGCACTCGATATCTATGCGGTAGTAGGGAGCGTAAGCCTTGCCGTCCTTTATCTCAAAGCCCAGACGTGTGAGGTACTCCTCCTGCTGTGCGGCGGGAATGTCGGTGCCTAAGAATCCGTTTATCCAGTCTGGATCGAACTCTACGCCCTTTTTCTCGCGGCTGGACTTGTCGCAGTCGATGTAGGTGCGTACCACCTCGCCGCAGCCCAGCTGCTCTACCAGCTCAAAGGCTCTCATCAGCGAATGGTAGCAGTTCTCGGGATCGAGACCCTTTTCGTAACGCGCCGAAGCGTCGGTGCGCATACCCAGCTTCTTGGCGGTGGTGCGGACTGAAGCTCCGTCGAACATAGCCGACTCGAATACAACGGCGGTGGTGTCCTCCATGATGCCGCTGAACTCGCCGCCCATAACGCCCGCTACGGCGATAGGCTTGCTCTTGTCGGCGATGACCAGCATTTCCTCCGAAAGCTCGCGCTCAACGCCGTCCAATGTGGTGATCTTCTCCCCCGGCTTTGCGTTGCGGATGTTGATCTCGGCGCCGTCAACGTATCTCAGATCGAAAGCGTGCATCGGCTGACTGTACTCCAGCATAACGTAGTTTGTGATGTCAACGAAGTTGTTGATAGGACGCACGCCGCTTGCGCGGAGACGCTCCCTCATCCAGCGGGGAGAGGGCCCGATCTTTACGTTCTTGACATAGCCGCCCATGTAGCGGGAGCAAAGCTTGGGATTGTGTATCTCCACCTTCATAAGCTCGTTTATGTCGCCGTCGATCCCCTTGAAAGCAGGCTCCTTGATGTTCACCGGAACATTGAAGGTAGCCGCAGCCTCGCGGGCAAGACCCGTTACCGACAGGCAGTCGGGGCGGTTGGAGGTTATCTCGAACTCCACGACATCGTCGTTGAAGCCGATAGCCTCGCGGATATCCATGCCGGGAACTTTTTCGCAGTCATCGCCGAGAATGAAGATACCGTCCTCGATAGCGTAGGGGAAGTCATGCAGGGTCAGCCCCAGCTCCTCAAGAGAGCAGAGCATACCGTTTGAAGCCTCGCCGCGGAGCTTGCCCTTGGTGATCTTCACCTGCTTGCCCTCGTGGAGCACGGTGGACTTGTGCTTTGCGGCGGGAACATAGTCGCCCTTCTTTACGTTCTGTGCGCCTGTGACGATCTGCACCGGTTCGCCCTCGCCCACGTCTATCTGACAGATGAACATATGGTCTGAATTGGTGTGGGGCACAATGTCAACAACGTGACCTACCACAACATTGGAGAGATAGTCGCCCTCCTTTGAAGCGCACTCCACCTTTGAGCCGGAAAGCGTCATCTCGTCGCAGAATTTCTTAACATCGCACTTGCAGTCAACATAGTCCGCAAGCCATCTCATTGAAAGATCCATAACTTTTTTTCCTTTCGTTATATGTAATTTATATATGTATTGTCATATACTATTGCTCCACCAATTAAACATTGCCGAAAAGACGCAGACAGAGATAAAAAATATCAAGGAACAAAAGCGCAGACGGGCTGGCGCCC